>JAYTGN010000020.1:0-19280 GCA_043733485.1 Gemmataceae bacterium | reverse complement strand
TCGGAGAGAAACCCGGTTTCCAAAGCAGAAACCGGGTTTCAAATCCGCTAAACTGGCCTTATGAACCCAATCCTGCTCGTGGGGGCCGCACTGGTCGGCCTGCCGATCCTCCTGCACCTCATCATGAAGCAGGAGCCGAAGCGGCTCCCGTTCCCCGCCTTCCGCTTCCTCAAACAGCGACTCAAAACCAACCAGCGCAAACTCCGCCTGCGGCACTTCCTCCTGCTCGCGCTCCGCATGCTCATCATCGCGCTCTTCTGCCTCGCGCTCTACCAACCGTCGATCCTCAGCAGCGGGCTGATCAGCTTCACCGGAGGCCAGCCGCTCGCCGTCGTCATCGTGATCGACACCAGCCCGAGCATGAACTACGCCGACGGCGACAAGACGCACCTGGAAGAAGCGTGTCGCCGGGCCGGGGAACTCATCAACGACCTGCCCGATGGCTCGCGGATCGCCATCATCGAGACCGGCGACCCCGGCGGCGACTGGCTTCCCTCCGCGTCCGATGCCCGCACCCGGCTCAACGACCTTTCCAAGAAGGCACCCAAGGCCGGGCAGCAACCCGCTTCCCTCAGCGGAGCGCAGTCCGTTTCCGCCAGCCTCGTTCACGCCTACCAACTGCTCAAGACGGTGGATGAACAGTCCGATTCCGCCGAGGCGATGCCCCGGCTCGTGGCCGTTTTCACGGATCGGGCCGCATCGAGTTGGGATGCGTCGCGGCTCGACGACTTGAAGAAGCTCCGGGACGCGATTCCCGCACCGGCACCCGCCCACGCCATCGTCGATGTGGGCACGGACAAGCCCGTGAACGTGGCGATTCTCTCCGCCGAGATGCACGATAACCGCCCGCAGATCGTGCCCTCGAATCAACCCATCGCCGTCATGATTGCGGTGAGTGCGGTCGGTCTCGATGTGCGAGCCGTGGTGAACGCGACACTCAATTCTGATGAAAAGCCCCCCCAAGGCCTGGGGGGGGCTTCCGTCAAGCACCGCAAGGAAGTGGACCTTCGCGATGGTCAAACGCAAACGCTCACCTTCGACTACCGCGACCTCGCGCCCGGCCTGCATCAGATCAAGTTCGCACTGGAGAACAAGGACGCCCTCATGGCGGACAACGATCGCTACTTCACATTCCGCGTCGCCGAGGCTCGCAAGGTACTCGCCATCGTCGAGAGCCCCTTGGACCCGGCCAACGGCGACTACGGCGACGCCCAATACTGGCGGCTCGCCATCAACGTGAACCGCGAGTTCGCCTGCGACGTGGTGAAGTCCGACGCCGTGCCGCCCGACCTCAGTGGCTTTGAAGCCGTGACGCTCCTCAGCGTCGCTAAGCCCGATGCGGAGCTTTGGGGCAAGCTTCAGAAGTACGTCGAGGGCGGCGGCAAGCTCATCATCATTCCCGGCGACGAACGCCTTTCGCTCGACGCTTATAACGGCGAGGCCGCGAGCAAGTTGATGCCCGGTGAGATCAAGGAGAAACCGATTGACGTCCGGGGTGGCACCGTGCTTCCAGCCGGTGCGGCGAAGGGCGTCGCGTGGTCCGTACTCACTTCCAACGATGCCGTGGCCGACCGCGAACTTCAACACCCGATGCTGGCGATGATCCGCGAATGGAAGAAGAAGCCGGACGTGGACGCCGTGCGGATCCCGCGACGAGCCCAGAAATTCTGGCCGGTCGAAAAGCGCGGCAACGACAGCAGCACCATCGTCACTTACGACACACCGGCTGGAAGCACGGTGCCACCCAGAACGGCTGGAAGCACGGTGCCACCCAGAACGGAACGGTATCCCGCGATCCTCGAGCGGAACCTCCTCAAAGGCAAGGTGCTTCTGCTCACGACGAAGATGGACCCGCCGGGCGAATCGGATTGGAACGACTATTGGCAGCCGGGCAACGCCTGGGCCGTGGCCTTCCCGGACATGCTGCTCCGCTACGCGGCAGGCTCGGTGGCGGACGCGAACTTCAACCATCCGTGCGGGGCCGTGGTGAACGTTCCCTTGGCGAAGTTGCTGGCCGGTCGCCGCGACAATCTGATCCTCACCGGGCCGGGCATCGCGGGAACCGATGCCTTGATCCGCCTCACTGATCGACAGACGGAACTGCGGCTCGGCCCGCCGCGAACCAACGCCAGCGGCAACTTCAAACTGGTCGCGGCGGGTGCAGCACCCGCACCGGCTGGAAGCACGGTGCCACCCGGAGCCGGTGCATGGACTGAAGGCTTCAGCCTGAATGTACCCGCCGAGGAAAGCACGCTGGACAAGGCACCCGCCGAGGGAATCGAAGACCTCACCGGCAAGGACACCGTGATTCCCGTGGGCAAGAACGTCCCCCTCGCGGACATCCTGGCGATCAGCCCGATCTCGCGGCACCCGGTCGAACTCTTCCCCTGGCTCCTGATCGCGGTCCTGATGATGCTCGTCCTGGAAGGGCTACTGGCGAATCGCTTCTATCGGCGCCGCGAGACCCGGAAATCGACTTGACCGAGCAGCGCGAACGTACGTGACGGACGCCGGCCTCGCCCATCTCGCCGGAATGACGCCGATGAAGTCGCTGAACTTCGCGACCAAAGTGACCGAGGCCGGGACTCAAAATCAACCGATGAGTCTCGTCTCGGCCAGCAGCTTCTTGAGGGCGGCAAAGTCGACCGGCTTGACCATGTGGGCATCGAACCCGGCCTCCCTCGACTTCTGCCGGTCTTCCTCCTGACCCCAGCCCGTCAGGGCGACCAGCACCACGTTCTTGCCCCACGGCCGTTCGCGGATCTTGCGGGCGGCTTCGTAGCCGTTCAACTTCGGCAGACCGATGTCGAGCAGCACCACGTCGGGCCGAAACGCCTCCGCCGCTTCCACGGCTTCGAGGCCGTCGTAGGCGGCGTGCGTCCGGTTGCCGATCAACTCCAACAACTCCGCAAGCGACTCGGCCGAGTCCCGGTTGTCGTCGACGACGAGAATGCGGCGGGCGGTCGTGGGCGTCGGCGGCCGGCCGGTCGGCTCGGGCGGCGGTTCGTACGCTTCGACCGAGATTGGCAGATGCACCACGAACTCACTACCCCGACCCACACCGGCACTGCGAACTTCCACCGTACCGTCGTGCATCTCCACCAAGTTTTTCACCAGCGTCAGGCCGATGCCCAGCCCGCTCGTCGAACGCTCCAGCGAGGTATCGATCTGCACGAACATGTCGAAGATGCGGGGAAGTTGGTCGGCGGCGATGCCGATGCCGCTGTCGCGCACGCGGATCGCGGCTTGCTGGCCCTCTCGCTCCACAGTGAGGGAAATGCGACCGCCCTTGTCGGTGAACTTGCAGGCGTTGTTCAACAGGTTGCCCACCACCTGCGCGATCCGGGTCGGGTCGGCGTTCAGGTGGATCGGCTGCGGCGGTAGCGCGACCGTCAGTTCGTGGTTCATGCTCCGGTACATCGCGCGGGCCGCTTCGACGGCGTGGTTCACGGCGGACGCCAGTTCGACCCGCTCCCGCCGCAGTTCGATCTTGCCCCGGCTCACGCGGCTCACGTCGAGCAAGTCGTCCACCAACCGGACCATTTGGCCGACCTGACGCCCGATCATCGCGGCCGCCGAGCGGACGGCGTCCCCGCTGCCGGGCGCGTGCTGCAGGGCTTGCGCGGCGTTGCGAATCGGGGCCAGGGGATTCCGCAGTTCGTGGGCCAGCATCGCCAGGAACTCGTTCTTGCGGCGGTCGGCCTCGGCGAGGGCTTCGGTTTGCTCTCGCATCTTCAGTTCGGCCAATTTGCGTTCGGTGATGTCGTAGAAGTAGCAGACGACGCCGAATTGCCCGTTCGGGAGTGTGATGCGCTCGATCTTCCAGTCGTAGGACTCCACATCGGCGTTGTCTCGCCGCCGTTCGCTGAAGTTTGGCATGGCGAACGGTTCGCCGGTGGCCAGCGTGTGACGGAAGCGACCGATCACCGTCCGGACGAACTCTTCGGGCCAGAGTATCGTCATGATCTCTTCGAAGTCGCGGCCGATCAGCGGGTGAATGTTGCGGAAGACGTTTTGCGAAGCGGCACTGACTTGCCTCATACGGAACTGCGCATCGACGATGTACAGGCCGAACGGCGAGTTGTCGATCAGGCTGACGAACGTGTTGTGATTCTGCCGCAACAGTTCCTCGGCCAGCTTCCGCTCGGTGATGTTGTCGTGGACGATCACGATCCGGGCCGGCCCCGGGCTTTGGAACCGCGTGACCCGCATCATGTACCAGCGCTGTTCCGTCGACGAGTGGCAGGGGTACTCCAATTCGAACTGGGGGGTCCGTCCGGCGAGAACGTCCCGAATTCCTTCGGTGCAAGGCGATACGTTGCACTCTTGCGTGAAGGTCTTCTCGTAATCCGTGAGATAGCTGGCTCCGACGCCGTAGTTGGCCGCGGTGAACTGATTCTCGTCGGCGAACCGCCGCCAGGCCTCGTTGACTTCCAAGATCGTGCCGGATTCGTCCAGGACGGCAATGTGACCGGAGAGGGCGTCCAGCGAGGAGCGCAGGAAGCGCTGCGACTCCCGCAGCGCTTCCTCGGCCTGCTTTCGTTCGGTGATGTCGCGAATGGCGGCGGTGACGAGGATGCCCGCTTCGGTTTCCAGGGGGCTTAAGCTGATCTCCACCGGGAACTCGGTCCCGTCCTTGCGCAACGCCCACAGTTCCCGACCGGTCCCCATCGGCCGCAACTTGGGGTCGTCGAGAAAGGCAAGGCGATGGCCCGGGTGACCATTATGGAACCGCTGCGGGATGAGAACCTCAATCGGTTGCCCGATGAGTTCGCCCCGGGCATAGCCGAACAGTGTTTCCGTCTGGGCGTTAATCAGCGCAATCCGCCCGTCGCCATCGATGATCACCATCGCATCCGGCGCGGATTCCAACAGGCCGCGAAACTTTTCTTCGGCTCGTTTGCGCTCGGTGACGTCGAGGTTGGTGGCGAAACTCTTTAACGGCTGGCCGTTCGAATCGGACTCGATGAACCACTCGCTCTCGATGTGGCGCTCGATCCGATCGTCGCCGAGAACCCGATATTCGATCTTGCCGATGCGCTGGCCGGCGGTGAAATCCCGGAGTGCGGCCTCGACGCTCGGGCGGTCGTCCGGCACGATGTGTTCGAGCAATCGCCGAGTGCCCACGGTAACGTCGGTTTCTTGCTCCGGCGGTGGGGCGTAGCCCATGACCGCCTCGAAGTTCTCCGCCGTCCGCGCTCCGCCGCTCGCGAAGTCGACTTCGACGTAGGTCAACCCGGCCGCGTTCGCCGCGTGGTGCAGGCGCGATTGGCTCGCGAGCAAAGCGTCTTCGGCTCGCGTCCGTTCCGTGATGTCGTTGAAAACGATGGCGACCTTCCGGCGGTGCGGATCGTCGACTCGGCAGGCGTAGAAGTCGAACCAGCGGCCGTCCAGCAATTTCGATTTGTTGACGGCGCGCACCGGCTCGCCGGTGCGCGCGACTCGGCCGTAGATCTCGAACCAATGCTCGTCGAGGTCCGGCACGAGTTCTCGCATCCGTTTGCCCGTCGCCCCGTGCAAACCGGTCTGCCGCGTGAACGCCGGGTTCACTTCCAAGAAGCGGTAATCGTCCGGTTCGCCGCCTTCGCCGAAGATCATTTCGATGACGCAAAAGCCTTCGTCGATCGAATCGAACAGCGTGCGGTAGCGCGCTTCGCTCTCGTGCAGCGCGGTTTCAGCTCGGAGTTGCTCCAATCGCGTCCAAATGCGCGCGGTCAGTTCGCGCGCGATCTCGATTTCGTCCTCCCGCCAGTCGGAGGCCTCGGAGCGGTTCAGGGACAGCGCGAAGCGCCACCGCCCGTCCCGGAGTAGCGGCGCACAGAGGAACGATGCGATTTTGAGCGCCGCGAAGTTCTCCGGGGTCGTGCGCAGGTCGGCGGCCGTATCGCGGACCACGATCGTTTCGCCCGCCCGCGCGTCGCGCAGGAACGCTTCGGTCACGAAATCCGCCAAGCGATGCACACCGACGAGGCCCGGCACATCGTCCCGATGCCAGTCGTGGAAGACCACCGCCTCGTCCGCCGCCTCATCGACCTCGAAGAACGCGCAAAGCGAGAGATCGAGGTACGCCCCGATCTTCGCGCCGACGGTCCGGATCATTTCGTCCACGCCCGTGAACCGCGCGAGATCCTGGTTGACCGAGGCGAGGAACGCGAGGTTCATTTCCGCCCGCTTGCGGTCGGTCACATCGCGCGACACCGCGAGGAGCTGCGCGGGCTGGCCACCGGCGTTCAGAATCGGCGAAATCGACACGTCCCACCACTTGGGTTCGCCGCGCAGCGTGCGGAAATAGCCGACGAAGTTCGCGGTCTTACCACCCGACGCTTCGCCCGCCTGTTCCACGGCCGCACGGGCCGCGCGACGATCCTCGCCTTCCCAAAAGTCGATCCACGAGGTGTACAAGTACGGTCGGACATCTTCGATGCCGAGGAGATCGAGCCCGCACTGGATCGAGAGCAAATTGCCTGCGAGGTCGAGAACCTTAATGCAGTCGGGGCTGCTCTCGATCATGCTGCGGTTGAATGCCTCTTTTTCGCGCACCGCATCTTCCGCCCGCTTGCGATCGGTGATGTCGTAAAAGCAATTGATTGCTCCCGCGACTTCCCCGCGTCCGTCCTTCAGCGAACGGATATTCACCACGACGGTCATCCGCGAGCCATCGGGCCGCTCGATGAGCACTTCCGCGTCGCGCACATCCGCAATCTTGCCGCTCAACACCTCGGCCATGGGACATTGATCGTGGGGCATGAAACTGCCGTCCGGATGGAACAGCTTGAACGAGCCGCAAAACCGCTCATCGGTATCCCCGAGCGCTGGCTCGCGGTCCCACAGTTCCGCAGCGCGTCGGTTGAATTCCCGAATCGTCCCCGAGGCATCGCAGGAATAAACGGCCACGGGACCCGATTCGAACAAAACGCGATAGCGCTCTTCGCTGGCGCGCGCCAACGCCTCGGCTCGCTGCGCCTGATCGACCAGTTCGTGCTGGTGGACCGAGGAAATCAGCAGCGACTCGTTCATCTCGCGCAGGGATTGGTCGGTTTGCTGGCGAGCCTGGGCATCGGCGAGCGTATGCACTTGCTCCACAGCTTGGTAGGCGGCCGAGGCGAAGGTGCCCAAGCTCACGAGCAACCGCAAATCTTCGCTGTCGAACTTGCGGCACTCGTCGTGGGCGATTGCCCAAATCGTGCCGACCGCTTTGCCGTGGACGTAAAATGGAACGAGCAGCCCCTCTTCGGCGGCGGGCGTCGCCGCCAGCAAATGGGGGTAACGGCGCTCCCAGTGCCGGAACAACAGCGGGACGTTGTAGTCGAACACGTCGCCGCACGGGCCGAAATCGCGCGGCGTGCCGCCGCCCTTGTGCGGATACCACGCGCCGGCGATGGCGGCCCACACGAACCTCTTTTCGTCTTCGGTCAGCAGACTAAAACCCGCGGAGTCGCACCGGAGGACTTCGAGCATCTTCTCGGCCATCGTCTGCAGAATGGTGCGCGGCGAATCGGCCAATGCCTGGGCCAGCGAGATCAGCGCGCGATTCTCGGTTTCATAATTCGGCGGACGCGATGGCCGGCGGTTCAACTCCTCGGTGCAAAGAACCGATTCCAGCGGCACCATCGGCGCGACTGTCGTTGGCGCGTTATTCATTGGGCATTCCTTCCGCCTCGCTGCTTTGCGGCGGCGTGCCTTGGGTCTGTTCCAACCAGGGGCCGGGGATGCCGCTGGTCAGGGCGCGGTAGCCGCGCATCGGCTCGCCGATCGCCAAGCCCTTGGCGGTGACCTCGTAGGCGCACATGTCGATCGAGTGCTTGCTGCGGCGCATCTTCACCACCATGACGATTTTGCGCAATTGTCCATGGATCGAGGCGTAGCGCATGCGCACGATGTCGTCGGCCAGGAACGAGATCGTGAAGTTACTCAGGCCCATCGAGGTGAAGTTCTCCTCGACCTCGACGGTACTGACGATGGTCACGCCGAGCCGCGTGAGCGCCCCGATCATCCGGTACAGCGATTCTCGGAAGTCGGAGCGGAAGTCGGGGGCCAGCGCCATCTCGAAGCCGACCAGCGAGTCGATGACCAGGCGCTTGCAGCCGATCGCTTTGACCGCGCTGACGATTTCGTGGACTGTCTCATCCACCGAGAGATCCAGCGGCCTCAGGTAAATGAGCTTGAGCGAGCCGTCTTTCCGGTTCTTGTCGAGGTCGAAGCCGAACGAGGCGGCCCGCTGGATGAACTCGTTGGGCTGCTCTTCGAACATGGCGACGATGGCCGGCTCGCCACGGCTCAAACCTTCCGCGATGAACTGGATGCCGAACACGGTTTTGCCCGCTCCGGAAGGTCCGGCCACGAGCAGGCTGTCGCCTTCGGGGATGCCTCCGCCCATGAGGGTATCGAGTTTCGGGACGCCGGTGGAAAGTCGCCTCCGGCCCTTGACGTGTTCGGATTTATTGCCGGTGAGACCGAAGGTGCGCGGGAAGGTTTGCACGCCGTCGTCGGTGATGCGGAACGTGTGCAGGCCGGGCACAGACTCTTGGCCGCGCATCTTCACGATCTGCAACTTGCGGACGATCGAGTTGCGATCGGCGCTCTGGGAGAGCCAGAATAGCCCGTCGGCCACGGTGAAGACCGGGTTATCGCGCATCTCGCCTTCGACGTATTCGCCGATCAGAAACGTGGTCGCCTGCCAACTGGTCAGGTGGAGCGCTAGTCGCTGGATGAACCCCTGAAGTTCCACGTCGGTCGAGTGATTGCTCTGCGCTTTGCGCAACACAGTGCGAAACGAGTCCACCACGACGACGCCCGGATTGGAGGCCTCAACTTCCTTGACGATCGCATCGAGAACCGCGCCGAGATCTTGGTCGAGGACGACTTGGCTGAGGTTGATGAAGCGGACTGCCGAGTCCATCTTGGCGGCATCGAAGAACGAATACTGCTGTTGGTAGCGCAGCATCTTGATGGCCGGCTCGCCCAGTACGGTGAAGTAGATCGCGGGCCGCTCCGGGGTGGCGTTGGCGAACATGATCTGGTGCGCCAGCGTGGTCTTCCCGCTGCCGGGAGCGCCGGCGAGAATGTTGAAGGAGTACTCGGGCAGCCCGCCGCCGAGGATCTCATCGAGGCCCAGTACGCCGGTGGACAATTGCCGAATGGGCACGCGATCCTGGCTTCGATCTTTTCCGTCGGTGCTCATCGATCTGTCTCAATTGTGGAATGGAGTTCGTCCAATGCGGTATCGGGCCAAGCCTCGTGCAGCAGACGTCGCGTGAGGGGTTCGCCGATAAAGGAGTCTAACAGCCCGAGAAGTTGCACTATGATCGCGACGGCCGCCTCCACCCCAGCGTTCGCAGAATCGGCGATTGGTTCGAATCCTTCTAAATGACCGTCCGGGCCGATCTCGACACTTTCCAGCGACGGGACTTCCGCGCGGGCCAGCACCAACGCCCGCCGCAGCAGCGATACGAAGCCATCGGCACCGGCAAATCGCGTCAGGGAAATCCGCAGTTTCTCAATCGCGATCGCGACTTCATGGGCGTGCGGATCCGAGGGAGTCTGGCTGGAAGCCAGCAATCGCCGGGCCAAATCGCGCATCGATGGAGGGGGTGCAGCCATGGAATTTCTAAGTCGATCGGGCTATCGGTTCCAAACGATTCCGGCCAGGGGCTTGCCGTTCACGTCCAACGGAAGCTTGCCGCAACCGCAAAGACAATTCTCGCCATCGACTTGGGTCGGTTCAAGTGCATCGCCTACGTTTATTCGCCGAGCACCCGCGACCCTGGAGTTCAAAGGGCCTTCGTCCCCGCCGCCACCGCCTTGTAGCGAAACGCCCACACCCGTTTGTCGCGGTAGTTGAAAAGGACGAACGCATTGTGTTCCGGATCGTAGTCCATGGCACCCACCCACGGATTGCCAGGGCCGGTTTTCACGTTTAGGTCGGTCCAGGTGTTGGTGCGGACATCGTAGGTCCAGGTGATCGAGTCGTCGCCGCCGCCGTACTGCGTGGCTTTTTTGCCGCTCTGGAAAAGCAAGAGCTTGTGGAACGGATCGTAGACGAGGCCCCCGCCCGGCACGCCTTCGGGTTGGACTTTCGGTTGCATATTCTTCCAGAGGCTGCGCGTGGGATCGAAGGTCCAGGTCTCGGCCGCCCGGTCCGGATGGGGGGCCACATAGACGACTAAAAGGCCGGTGTCCTGGTCCACGCAAGCGGTCGCGTGGGCTTGGTCGCGCGGATAATCGCCGGCCGTTTTTTTGTCGAGCCAGGTGTTGGTCTTGACGTCGAAAGCCCAGAAGTCCTTGGTCTTGAGGTTGGCGTGCGTGAACTTGACGGGCAGGAGCAAGCCGTTCTTCCAGTCGAAGGCGTAGCGCGTGGCATAGGTGGGCTTGGGGGCGGCGCGGAAGCGATCGGTGGCGAGGTCGTAGCTCCCGAAGCGAAAGGCACCGTCCTTGTTGTAGTAGTCGTGGACCGCCAGGTTCGTTTCGTAGGAGCCGAGGGCCGGTCCCAGCCACATGACCTTGCCATAAGGATCCCAGCAGCGCCCGGCGGTGCAGCCGTTCATCGGGCGGCGGTCGCCCCAGCCGGCCATTTTCTCGTTGGGCCGACGCTGGAAGAACTGCTCGGTGCCGAGGTCGAAGATGGTCAGTTCATTGTGGTAGCCGCTGCAGCCGCCGTAACGGAGGAAGAGGCGATTGGAGATGTCGTAGTTCCAGCCGATTTCGCCGAACTCGGAATCGACCTTGATCGGGATCTTCAAGTCGACCCACTTGTTGACGGGGAAGTCGGGTCCGAAGCGCGGATTGCGAGGCTGATGGACCATCTCGGGGAAGCCGGCGTCCGCTTTGCGAAACGCGGCCCCGACGGCGAGACGACCCTCGGTGCCGATTTGCTCCAGGCCGTCCGCCGCCGCCGCGAGAACGATTCGGTCGGTCTCTTTTTCCAGCACTTCCCGCAGCCGAGCCACGGCCTTGGGGCCGCCGATTTGTCCGAGGAATAGCGTCGTCGCGTGGTGCCGAACGCGAACCGGGCTCTCGGTCGCCGGCAGCAAGGCATCCAGCGCCTCGCTGGTGCCGATGCGTGCCAGGGCTTTCGCGCTGCGGAAGATCGCCGTGCCACTGCCGGGGGCGTCCTTTTCGAGCTGGGTGCGCAGCGTGGCGACGGCTTCGGATCCGCCGATCGCACCCAGCGCATCGATCGCAGCAACATTGCCGCGGCTGGCCCAGGCGAGTAGGTCGTCGTGCGCTTCGCGCCCCGCTTTCCGCGCCGTCACGTAGCAGACCGCTTCTTCGTTCAGATACGGGCGAGTGAACGCCAGGAGCGCGTTGCCGTACAGTCCTTGCTCCAGGCCGCGCGAGAGGGCATCGCGATTCCCCAGGGGAAAGAGTTGCTTGAGCTTGGCGACGACCTCCGGGCTGGTGGACGCCGGGAGGTGCATGTGGACGTATCCGGGAAACCAATTCAGTTGGAGCTTGGTCGCGGACAATTCGAGGAGCGCTTCCGTCGCCGCCGGTTGATCGGCGCGCGACCAGGCCGCCAGGCTGCGGACCCGCCAGCGCATTTGCTCCCACTCGGATCGCTTCTCCAAGCCGGGAATCTCTGCGAGCACCTTGGCGCAAGCGGCCTTGATCTCCGCGGCATCCTTCGGGAGAGGCAGCAGGGCGGTCTTGTTTGCGGATGCCGGCAGGGTTGGGAAGATCTGCTGCCGCACCCGCTGGACGGGATCGCTCTTATCGTCGGCCGTGCGCGTTTTCGCTTCCTCCGAAACCTTGCCTCCCTGGCCCAGCAAGAGGCGCAACGCGGCCGCTCGCACCGGCGGATAGGGCGAATCGAGCAGGTCGACGAGATTCGCCTTGGGCGGAAAGGCGACCGCGAGGCTGACGCGGCCGACCGGCACGACCTCCACGCGCTCGTCCTGGCCGAGCGGCACCATCGTTTCGAGAACCTCGATGGCCTGCGCCGCGGCAAGGGCCAGAGCGGCGTCCTTACTGGCGAGGGCGTCGGTCAGCGGTTGGAGGGCGCGACCGTCGCGCAGCCAACCCAGTTCCCACGCCGCCGCGCGATCCCCCTTTTCGAGAGCAGCCGTCAGCTTCTTCAGCCGGTCGTCGTCCGCACGATGAACGACGATAACGCCGTTGCTCTTCGTCCAGGCGAGCCCCCATTGTTTGCAGGCATCGTCGAGCAAGGCGTCGGTGGTCGCCGCCCCACCGACGAGTGCGCGGCCCGCCAGTGTTTCGGGCAACGCCCACTGGCTGCCGTCGCGCTGGGCCAGAACCGACAGCAACTCGGCGGGCGTGTACCAGGCCTTTTCCAGCGCCTTGTCCGCGACCTTCTCTTGGGCCATCGCCGGCGAAAGCCAACCGAGGAACAGCACGAAGGCCAGACACCGTTTTGCGGAGTTCATCGTTTCGCCTCCAACCGCCTCGTTCGGAATAGGCCGTTAGCGCGGCGCGGCCATTACTCGCCCTTCACATCCTACCGCCGACACCATTTTCGCCATCCAGTTGGGCCGGTTCAGGTGCATTGCCTGCGTTTATTCGCGGAGCAAGATCAGGCGAATGTTCGCGGCAAGGTCCGTCGCTTCGGTAACATAGTTCCACCTAATTGGAGCTTGCCATGCGCGTCCGCTTCATCGTTCACCTCGCACTGCTTGCACTCGTGACCGCACTGGCACATCCCACGACCGATGCAGCCGAGCCCAAGGAAAAGGGCAAAGCCAATCGCCTCGCCAAGGAGAGCAGCCCGTACCTGCTCCAGCACGCTCACAACCCCGTGGACTGGTATCCGTGGGGCCAAGAAGCCTTCGACAAAGCCAAGAAGGAGAAGAAGCTCGTCTTCCTGTCCATCGGCTACTCGGCGTGCCACTGGTGCCACGTCATGGAACGCGAGTCGTTCTCGAACGCAGACGTGGCCAAGCTGCTCAACGAAAACTTCGTCTGCATCAAGGTCGATCGGGAAGAACGCCCCGACGTGGACGACGTGTACATGACGGCGCTCAACGTCACCGGCGAATCGGGCGGATGGCCCATGTCCATGTTCCTCACGCCCGAAGGCAAGCCCATCTTCGGCGGCACCTACTTCCCACCAGACGACAAGAAGAGCGGCGACGACGTCATCCCCGGCTTCAAATCCATCCTCAAGAAAGTGATGGAACTGCACGCCAAGGATCGCGACGGAATCTTCAAGCAGGCCGATCACATCGCGGACCTCACCGTGGACGCGCTCGAACGCAGCACGCGGCTCGTGGCGCTGGTCGCCCTCAACCGCGACATGGTGAAGGACGCACTCGAATCGTTCAGCATCGACCCCGAACACGGCGGCACGGGCAGCAAGAAGTCGGAGTTCCGCGGCACCAAGTTTCCCCGCGCCGCCGTCTGGTCCTTTCTCCTCGAACAGAGCCGCAAGAAGGGGAACGAAACGACCGCGAAATCCGTGCAACTCACGCTGCGAAAAATGGCCGAGGGCGGCATCTACGACCAACTCGGCGGCGGCTTCCACCGCTACAGCACCGAACGCACCTGGACCGTCCCCCACTTCGAAAAGATGCTCTACGACAACGCCCAACTCGTCGAGCTTTACTCCGAAGCGTTCCGCACCGATCCGAACCCACTGTACAAGCGCGTGGTCGCCGAGACGCTCGCCTACACGAAGCGCGAAATGACCAGCCCCGAAGGCGGCTTCTACTCGGCCTTGGACGCAGACTCCAACCACAAGGAAGGCGAGTTCTACGTCTGGACGTCCGACGAGATCAAAGCGATCCTCGGCAACGATTCGGACGTCTCGTTCTTCCGCGCGGTCTACGGAGTGACGGTGCCGAACTTCGAGGAGAAGCACCACATCTTGAAGCTGCCGAAGCCGGTGGCCGAGATCGCGAAGGAGATGAAGATCAGCGAAGCGGAACTGCTCGCCCGCCTCGAACCACTCAAGGCGAAACTGATGGCCGTGCGGGCCAAGCGCGAGCGGCCGTTCCTCGACACCAAAATCATCACGTCGTGGAACGGCCAGATGATCGCGGGCTATGCGAAGGCCGGCGAGGTGTTCAAGGAGAAGAGCTTCACCGATGCCGCGATCAAGTCGGCCGACTTCCTGCTGAAGTCGATGCGGACGAAGGAAGGTCGCCTCCTGCGATTGTACGCGGCCGTGCCCGGCGAGAAGCCGACCCCACGCGGCAACGGCTACCTCGAAGATTACGCCTTCCTCATCCATGGGTTGCTCAACCTCTACGACGCGACCAGCGACAAGAAGTGGCTCGACGAAGCGAAGGCACTCACCGACACCGCCATGAAAACGCACGGCGACCTCGAACGCGGCGGCTTCTACTTCACCGCCCACGATCACGAAAAACTCTTCGCCCGCGCCAAGGACGGCTACGACGGTGCCCAGCCTTCCGGCAACGGCGTCATGGCCCGCAACCTGATCCGAATTTGGCGCAAAACCGACGACCTCAAGTATCGCGACTTCGCCTTCCGCACCGTGAAGGTCTTCGGGCTCGTATTGAAGACCAACCCCGGCTCCGCGCCGGGCATCGCCCGCGCGCTGGACGACTTGCTCGACATCGCCGAGAAGGATCCGACCGCAATTGAGCCGAAGAACGCGCTGACGATCGACCCGCCGAAGAAGAGCACGAACTCGTCGGACATGGTGAAGGCGACGCTCAAGGCCGAGCCGATCGCGGACGGGAAGCAGGCCTTCACCCTGACTCTGACCATCGAGAAGCCGTGGCACATCTATGCGAGCCCAGTCGGCAATGAGACGCTGAAGGAAGCCGAGACGTCGGTCGAGGTGTTCGTGGGCGGCAAGAAGGTCGCGGCCACGATTGCGTTCCCGAAGGGCGGCACCACGAAGGACGCGGTCGCTGGCGACTACGCGATTTATGAAGGCACCATCACGATCGCGGGCACGCTGCCCCGCGCCAAGGACGACGGCGACCTCGAAGTGCGCATCCGCGTCATGGCCTGCAAGGAAGGCAAGTGTCTGTTGCCTTCGGTGATTAAGGTGAAGTGAGTCACTCGCGGCTTCGGACGGTTTTTGTGTTGACATCCCCAGGTGAAGCGTTGAGAATGCCGGTGTGAAGTGGGGAATTGCGTGGTTCCGTTCCGACTCGGCGATTCAGAAGGGCCGGTCGGGATGGGCAGAAACAATTTCTGTCCACTTCTACATAGTTAGGACCCCAAGCCCAGAGCCCAGAATTGATCTGGAATCGGAGATGTATCATGTCCAAATCTACCCTCTTCGCAGTGCTGATGGCAATCCTGGTATCCGTCTGCCCAGCCACCGCTCAAAAACCGGACGCCGAGAAAGCAAAGCAGGTGCAGAAACTGCGTGAAGCGATCGCCAGGACGCAGACGAAACTTGACGCGCTGAACAAAGAGTTGGCTGGCCTCGTCCCGGCCAAGGAAGCCGAACCCAAAGTAGAGTCGCTTCGGCACGAATTCTTCAAGGTCGGGGCCATCGGCACTTGGAAGGAGGGCGAGTACGCCCACAAGGTTCTTGAAGTCATCGATAACAACTCGGTTTATATGGCAATAAGCTACGATCCGCAGGTCAACGTTGTGGTTAAGGGCATCCCAACAAAGGATGTGGTGGACGGCGTTGTGATTCCACTTAAAGGCGTTTGGGAGTTCACAGGCACAACGAAGCACGCCGGCAAGACGGTGTTCGTAATCGAGTTGCATAAGTCAAAGAGGTGATTCAGGGGCAGCCATACCTTCGCTACGGGGCAGGCCTCGCAATGTTAAGCCGTTGCCTTGATGCCGAACAACCCATCGTGCCACCGGGTCTCAGGCAGCGGCAACCCATAGTCGTGCAGCCAGTGCGAGTAGTCGCCACGGACACGCCGCCTACGTGATTCATCAGGGTCTTGAGTGACATGTGGAGCGCGTACAGTAGCGTGTGCCGCGGTTGATTGTCGTAACCGTTCTCATGGACTCCCAACTTGAGACACTAAGTTCCCGGGCCGGCAATGCGAACGTGTACGAATGTACCGCTCGCCATCCGAAGTTGAATCTCGACGATCCCGAAACGGAATTCACGATCGTTGCGGCAGTCCGAAAAAAACGAGAAGATCGTGAAGACGAATGCCGCGACCGTGCGCGTGAATCTCGAGACCGGTGCGGTCTTCCCCCAAAGTGAGTGGCGGGGTGAGAGGCGATTTCGACCGTCAGCGAAACGCGGCCAACACCGACTTCCCGGCTTTCACCTTGTCGCCGAGCTTCGCGAGAACGTGCAGTCCGGCTTCGCGCGGCACGATCAGTTCGGTCCGCGAGCCGAGCTTGATCATGCCGAACTCTTCGCCGCGCGCCAACTCGTCGCCGGGCTTCAGCCAGCAGACGATCCGTCGGGCGATGGCCCCGGTGATCTGCCGGACGACGTAGCGGCGAAACGGGGCGGTCGTCTCCTGCATCCGGACCGCGAGTTGTTCGTTCTCGCGGGCCGACTCCGGCCTCAACGCGTTCAAATACTTGCCGGGCTGGTAGCGCACGCCGATTACAAGGCCCGCGACCGGAGCCCGGTTGATGTGGACGTTGAAGATGGAGAGGAAGATGCCGATGCGGATGGCCGGCCCGCCGAGGAAGTCGTCGTGATCGAGTTCGTCGATGGCCACCACTTTGCCATCGGCAGGCGACACGATTAGCCCCGCTTCCACCGGGATGCGTCGCGGCGGATTGCGGAAGAACCAAACGATCAGCAGGCCGACGACGGTGAAGGCGGCGACGCCGAGCCACCCGAGGAGCTGGAGCAACGGCGAGACTTCAAGCCATTTCAAAAGCGATGCCAATCCAATGGCGGGGCCGAAGGTGAGGAACGAGAAGGCGAGCAACTCGGCGAGGCCGGCCCGGGCGAACGGGATTCGATCCCGCCAGCGGAACGGATCGTCGGCACGATCCCAGGTGTAGCCCGGCTGGTTCCGAAAGAATTTCAGATCGCGTGGATCGAGGACTTCGTGCGGGCAACCGTTCGCGGTTCCCTTGCGGGTGGCGGCCATGCGGCGCACGTAGCCGGGCCGGAAGGTCTTCAGCCAGAACCGCCGCCAGTAGCCCCAGGCGAGTTCGAGCCGGCACACGACTCCGCCGCCGGGCTGAATCCAGCGGAGTTGCGGGTCCATCGGTTCGAGCGGTAGCGGTCCGGTCTCGGTCGGAAGGCTCATGGGGTCGTTCAAGAATGAGTTGCGGCGTCGGCGGTTCGCTCGAAGGTGAGGACGCTGGCCGGCGGGACGTTCAGCCAGACGCGCTTGGACGAAATCGCCCGGAAGCCCGCGACGACGAATCGACGCCACGCCCGCCGCGAGTACGTGAACTGCACGTAGCGACGACCGGGCCGCAGCACGCCCCGGATCGAGGCGAGAATGCGCCGCGCAAGGTCGGGCGGGAACGCGAGCAGCGGCAGGCCGCTAAGAATCGCTCCGACATTCTCGGGTGCGATCCCCAGGGCTTTCAAATGAGCCTCCAACTGCGACGCATCGCCGCGGACCACGGTGACGCTCGGGAAGGTCTTTTCGAGTTGCGCCGCAAAGACGTCGATGATCTCGATGGCGATGATGCGGTTGTTCGGAAAGTGCTTGACGATTTCGCGGGTGGTCACGCCGGTGCCCGGTCCCAATTCGACGACGACCTGCCCCTGGGTGATGTTGCCGGCGGCTCGGGCGATGGTTCGAGCCAGCGACCGGCCACTCGGGGCGATGGCCCCGGTCGTTCGCCAACGCGTGACCGTGTGGGCCATGAAGAGGAAGGATTCTTTCATTCGCGGCTTTCGAGTTTCGGCGTGCGAAGGAGGGATGAGAATAAATTGTATGGGCGATTGCGTCAAACCGCTACCTTCATGTTTGGCAGCACGGGCATTCTTGCCGGTGCGGTCGACCGTCGTAAAAGTCCCGGTGCCCCTTGCGACAACGCGAGCTGGCGAGCCGGCCGCATCAGCGGCCGGGGTTCACGGCGTCGAAGCCACCAGAAACGGACACCAGCGCGAGCCCGCCGAGGTCCCCTGGCGAACCCACGAGCTTCCGTGCGGTTCCTCCTCTTTATTTTCTTGCGATTGCGAGAACCCCATGAGATCCAGCGTTTTCGGCGATTCGGACCGATTGATACGGTAGCGTTCGCTTGCCGAATTCGTCGCAACATCCGGCGACGCTGACGCTTGCGCGGCGATGGGAACGCTACCGGTACCGGTAGCGTTCGCGGAAGCCAATTCGATACCTGAACATGCGTCCAATGTGGCTTCTGGAAAGATGAGCGCCAGTAGCAGTATCGCCCAGCATTCGTGGGTTTTCATGGCGTGACCGTAGGTTTTGTAGGCTGGAAGCGGGTCTGAAGTAGCGACTGAAGGGAGTGCGCAGCAACTGACTCTACGATCCGTTTCTGAGAACGCAAGCGGCTACGGAGCTTTGCAACCCGCTGGCGAGCCGGGCCGCGTCAGCGGCCGGAGTTCGGCACGGCTCGTGGCGGCGGGGCTTCCAGATATTTGCGGAAAGTCTGGCTCGCCGGGCGGGTGTCGTAGTTGATGATGCGGAGGGATTTCTTCCTGGGACCGGTCCAGAAATAAGTCGTTCCTCAAGGCCCCGGCGAGCGCGTGACGTTGGAGCGGAGGCGGGTGCCGCCTTCGCCGGCGTCGAAACTGCGCGAACCCGAGTGGAAAGGCTTACCCGGCCGGAACGACTCCAGTTCCAACGTGGGGATCGCCACGGCCTCTTCCGCATCGAACCGCAGCCGCAGCCCCGCGGCGGTGAAATCCTTGCCGACCTCCCAGCCGAGGTAGACGTGCTCGCGGTCGTCCGGCCGCGGCGTTAAGGTCATCATCTCGAGTAGCGAGGTATTCTTCTTCATGAATTCGAAGCCAGCCGCCTGGGAGGTCGCCATCCGGCCCACGAACTGTGCGGAGATGGGCTTTGCGTCCCCGCCGGCCAGAACGAACCGCTTCGGGTCGATCAGCATAGTGCTGAACTTAAGCGGCTCGGTCGCGTCCGGGTCTTTTTTCTTGATGTCGAGTAACCGCTGGTAGTCCGCGTCGCCGAGCTTGAGTTTGCCGAACGGCAGCGAGGTCGCGACGACGAGGAACTTGGTGCCGGGCTGGCCGGCTTTGAGCCGTCCGGTTCCGCCGTCGGCCCAGGCGGCGATCTCATCGACCAGCGCGTACCCCAGCACCTTCAACCGCCCGTCCGGCGCGGCTTTCTCCCACAGATGCTCCGGGGCCACGGGGTCCGCGACGGCCGGCGGCACCACGATCGCGTTTGAAGTCTCGAGGGTTCTCAACTGGTTCCGTCCGATGAGAAGATCGCCGGTCACGGGGTGAACGGCGAGTGCCGTTG
>JAYTGN010000019.1:0-7894 GCA_043733485.1 Gemmataceae bacterium | reverse complement strand
CAATTCAACGCCATTTTCTTCGGTGGTGGCGCGGTGATCATGATGACGGCCGGCACCTTGTTTTTGATGTGGCTCGGCGAACAGATCGACGAATACGGCATCGGCAACGGCATTAGCCTCATCATCATGGCCGGTATCGTCGCTCGATTGCCCGATGCCACGCAATCGCTGCTCTTCGACTCCAGCACCGGAAAGTTGAAGGAATCGCTCTTCACGCTCGGTGCCGCGACCGGCGACATCAGCTTCGAGAAGCTCATCGTCTTGCTCTTCCTATTCGTCGCGGTCGTGGTCGGCGTCATCGCCATGACCAAGGCCCAGCGGCGGATTCCGACTCAAAGCGCGAAGCACGTTCGCGGTCGCCGGGTCTACGGCGGCACGCGGCAATTCCTTCCCATGAAGGTGAATGCGGCCGGCGTCATGCCTGTCATTTTCGCCAGTACACTGTTGATTCTGCCTGCAGTGTTGATGAACCTGATTTCGAGCGTCACGGATGCGTCGTGGGCCGCGAGCCTGGCCAACATCTTCCAGAATCACCGTTCGTGGCTTTACAACGTGATGTACATCGCGATGATTTACATCTTCTGTTACTTCTGGGTTGCCATTACGTTCAACCCGAAGGAAATCGCGGACAACTTGAAGGACTACGGCAGCTTCATTCCGGGGTATCGTCCGGGCAAGCGGACGGCCGACTATCTGGAACGTGTGTTGATGCGGATCACGTTCGTCGGGGCGGCGTTCCTCGCGGTGATCGCGATCATCCCGAACGTGATTTCGTCCGAGATGGAGATTCCGTATCAGGTGGCGAGCTTCTACGGCGGCACGGGCCTGCTGATCGTCATCAGCGTGGCCCTGGACCTCGTGCAGAAGATTAACAGCCATCTGGTGATGCGGAACTATCCCGGTTTGACGGACGACTGAACTCGCTCTTGAAACCTGGTTTCTGCTTTGGAAACCGGGTTTCTGTGCAGTTCTGAGAAACCCGGTTTCCAAAGCAGAAACCAGGTTTCACTCCGCGGCAAGCGGCCTGGCGTAAGATGATCTTCCAAATGCTGCGTCGCACAATATCGAAGCCGCCGGAGTTGAAGACGGCCCGCGAGATCGCGATGATGCGCGAAGCCGGGAAGTTGGTGGCCCGCGCGCACCGCATCTGCCGCGAGATGGCCGTACCCGGTGCCCGCACTATCGACATCGATCGCGTCGTCGACAAGTTTTTTGCCGACCACGGCGCGGTGCCGCTCTTCAAGGGCTATCCCGGTCGCGTGCCGTTTCCGGCCGTTACGTGCATGAGCATCAACGAGCAGGTCGTTCACGGCATCCCCAGTTCGCGCGTACTCAAGGACGGCGACATTCTCAAGATCGACACGGCGTGCCGTCTCAATGGCTGGTGCGCGGATCGGGCGGCCTCGCTGCCCGTCGGAAACGTAGTCGGCGAGAAAGCACGACTCGTGAGCGTCGCCGAAAAGACGCTGCAAATCGCGATTGAACTTCTCACGAAGCGGACGTGGTGGAGCCAGATCGCAAGCGAGATGCAAAAGTACGTGGAGACGAGCGGGTTCCGGGTCGTGACGCAATATGTCGGTCACGGCATCGGCCGCATCATGCACGAGAATCCGCAGGTTCCGAACTACGTGGACAAGGACACCCGCAAGCTCGACTTCAAAATTCAGCCGGGCCTCACGCTGGCGATTGAGCCGATGGTGAACATGGGTCGGGCGGACGTGGATACACTGGGCGATTTTTGGACGGTGGTGACGCGAGACCGGATGCCGAGTTGCCACGTGGAGCATACGGTGGCCGTCACGGCGGAAGGTGTGCAGCTCATCACGGGCGATGAGGGATGTTGATAAACCCACGGGTCGCCGTCCGTGGGCTTGCAGGAATTCACAGCGTGAATCCCTTGTCGATTCTCGCGGGCTCGGTACGTTGATCCTTTACCGACCACTATCGGTATTTTTGCGAGAAGGTGGATCATGAAGGTGCGAGCGAGCGTTCGGCGAATTTGCGAGAAGTGCAAACTCATTCGCCGTAAGGGCGTCGTGCGGATCATTTGCGAAGATCCCCGCCACAAACAGCGACAGGGCTAACGAACATAGGAACCCGCGTTTCGAGACTCGAAACCGGGCTTCTCAATCTTGGACTCCCAGGTAGAACATGCCCCGTATTCAAGGCGTCGACATTCCGCCGGACAAGCAGACCCACATTTCCCTGCGGTACATCCGCGGGCTGGGTCCGACTACGTCGCTCGAAGTGTGCGAGAAATTGCGCATCAACCCGTTCGGCCGGGCCAAAGATCTGACCGACGATGAGATCGCTCGCATCGCCGCTCTGCTCGATCGGGATTACCTGGTTGAAGGTCCGCTTCGCCGGCAAGAGGCGAGCAACATCGCTCGCTTGAAGGAAATCAAGGCGTACCGCGGCGAGCGGCACCGCAAGAATCTGCCGTGCCGCGGCCAGCGGACCAAGACTAACGCTCGTTCGCGGAAGGGCGTCCGCAAGACGGTTGCCGGTAAGAAGGGCGTCAAGGATATGAAGTAGGCGGCAACGCGGTTCATTCCCACACACACTCTCATTCGCGAAGTCGTCCGCGGCTTCCCTGGGTACCATGGCAAAAGGCAAGAAGAAAAAAGCTCGTCGCAACGTGAGCCGTGGCATCGCCCACGTGCAGAGCACGTTCAACAACACCATCGTGACGATCACGGACACGAACGGCGACACGCTGTGCCATTCGTCTGGTGGCGCGGTAGGGTTCAAAGGGAGCCGTAAGAGTACGCCGTTCGCAGCTCAGCGAGCGGCCGAAGAGTGCGCCGGCAAGGCGCAGAAGTTCGGCGTGAAGGAAATCGAAGTGCGGGTGAAGGGTCCCGGCGCTGGCCGCGAGTCGGCCGTCACGGCCCTTCAGGCGGCGGGGCTCAACGTCAAGGCGATCGAAGACGTGACCCCGCTTCCGCACAATGGCTGCCGCCCGCCCAAAAAGCGGCGCGTGTAGTGAGAAACCTGGTTTCTGCTTTGGAAACCGGGTTTCTGTTTGCGAGAAACCTGGTTTCCAAAGCAGAAACCGGGTTTCATTTCGCGGGCTTGGTGTCCGAGGTCGGGAATCGGTTTGCCGAATCCCGACCTCACTGTTGTTCTGGACCTCCCCGTTCACGACTCTGGGGTTCGCCGGGGAACCGATCGACTGAGGCCTCGCTTTCGCACTAGCGTGGATCGCACCGCGATCCCCAACCTGACCCCTGGTACTTCGACCCACAGGACCCATGGCCCGCAACACCGATCCCGTTTGCAAGATGTGCCGGCGCGAGCAGATCAAGCTTTACCTCAAGGGTGAGCGCTGCTTCAGCCCGAAGTGTCCGATCGACCGCGAAGCGCTGCCCCCCGGCATGCACGGCGCCCGTCGCGGTAAGACCTCCGAATACGGCCTTCGCCTCCGCGAGAAGCAGCGCCTCAAGCGCTTCTACGGCCTGCTCGAAAACCAGTTCCGCCGCTACTACACCCTGGCGACGCGGTCCATCGGCAACACCGGCGAACAGTTGCTCTCGATCCTCGAACGCCGATTGGATAACGTCATCCACCGGCTCGGGTTCGCGAGCTCCCGCGCCACGGCCCGGCAACTCGTGGCCCACGGGCACATTCTGGTGAACGGCCGTAAGTGCGACATTCCCAGCATGCTCGTGAAGCCGAACGACCTGATCAAGGTGAAGGGCAGCGAGGGCAGCCTCAAGCTGGCCCGCGAGGGCTTGCAGAAGAACCTCGTTCGCGTACCGGACTTCCTGGAAGTGATCAACAACCAGGACGCCCCTGAAGGCCGCATGACCCGCATGCCAACGCGTTCGGACGTGGACGAACGGATCATCGAGATCCGCGAGCAACTGATCATCGAAATCGCCACGCGATAATTTGAAACCCGGTTTCTGCTCTGGAAACCGGGTTTCTGTTCGAGTTCCAAGAAACCCGGTTTCCAAAGCAGAAACCGGGTTTCGCGTTTCTTCCGGCCGCGACCGCCGGTTTTTGTTCGACAAGGATCGCCGTCTGGTTCGCTTCTCCCTGCGGTCGCTGGGGTGGAAGCGGCAAACCGACGGCAAGGGAGGATCGACTATGCGCGTTCGCTGGCGCGGGCTGGAACTGCCCAATCGGGTACACGCCGACCGCACAACCCTGACCGACACGTACGGGAAATTCTACGCGGAGCCGTTCGAACGCGGCTTCGGTATGACCATCGGCAACAGCATCCGCCGCATCCTGCTTTCGAGCCTCGAAGGCAGCGCCGTCACGCGGGTCAAGATTCAAGGCGTCCAGCACGAAGTTTCCACCATCACCGGCGTCGTCGAGGATGTCACCGACATCATCCTCAACATCAAGAGCCTGGTGGTGAAGAACCTCTCGGATCAGCCGAAGGTCGTACGCATCGTCAAACACGAGGCCGGCGTGGTTCGCGGGGCCGACGTGCAGCACGATGAAATGATCCAGATCGTGAACCCCGAGCACCACATTGCCACGCTCACGAGCGACGTCCCGTTCTCGGTGGAACTGACGGTCGAGAACGGTCGCGGCTACCACACGGCGGAAGACAACTCGGGCAAGGAACGCGAGATCGGCGTCATCCCCATCGATAGCTCGTATTCGCCGGTCGTTCGCGTGAAGTACGACATCGAGGAAACCCGCGTCGGCCAGAAGACGAACTACGATCGCCTCGTGATGGAGATTTGGACGAACGGCACGGTCGGCCCGCAGATGGCACTGGTGGAAGCGGCCAAGATTCTGCGGAAGCACCTCAACCCGTTCGTGCAGTACACGGAGCCGGGGCCGGAAGTTCCGATGGAAGAATCGTTCGAGATGGGCAACGCGGCTCCGAAGGATACGGTGGACAGCGCGCTCGAACACAAGTTGAACCTGAGCCTCGCCGAACTCGAGCTTTCGGTGCGGGCCACGAACTGTTTGGAAACCGAAGGCATCGCGACCGTTCGCGACCTGGTGTCGCGCGGCGAGGACGAACTCCTCGAGGTCCGCAACTTCGGCGAAACGACCCTCCGAGAAGTGAAGGCCAAGCTCCAGGAGCGCGGCCTCAGCCTCGGAATGCGGATGCCGCCGGCACGCCGCTAATGACTTTGAAACCCGGTTTCTGCTTTGGAAACCGGGTTTCTTATCGGCAAGAAACCCGGTTTCCCAAGCAGAAACCGGGTTTCAAGCGTTTCCGCCTTCCTTGGCACGGGGCGGATTACTTCACACGCCACAGGTGTTCCCATGCGCCATCGTCAGGCCGGAAAGCATTTCAGCCGTACCCCGGCTCACCGTCTCGCCCTCTTCCGAAATCTCTCGCGCGCACTCATCACGCACGAGCGGATCACGACGACGCTTCCCAAGGCCAAGGCCTTGCGGCCGTTCATCGAGAAGCTCATCACGCTGGCCAAGAAAGCCGCCGTGATCATGGCTGCGGCATCGCCCGACGATAAACAGGCCCGGGTGAAGGCCCTGCACTATCGCCGTCAGGCGATGGCCGACCTGGGGCCGATGCACGGCACCGGAACCTACGACAAGCAGGACGAGCCGGTGACACGCCCCGGTAAGAAGAACCCGATTGCGGTGTCGGTTCTCGAGAAGCTCTTCGCCGAGATCGGGCCACGGTACAAGGATCGGCCGGGTGGTTACACGCGCATCATCAAGCAGCACTATCGCCGGCTCGGCGACGGCGGCCACACCGCCATCATCGAACTGCTCAAGGAAGGCGAAGTGAAAGTGCGTTTGAAGGAACGCAAGTCCGCGCCTGCGGCACCGGCACCCGTCGCACCGGAAACCCCAAGCGCTTGAACAACTTGAAACCCGGTTTCTGCTTTGGAAACCGGGTTTCTCAACGGCAAGAAACCCGGTTTCCCAAGCAGAAACCGGGTTTCAAGTACTTGCGGGTGGGCTTCGCACTCCCATGATTCCCCTCTCCATTCTCGACGAACTCCGCAAGTTCGACACGCCCACCATTTGCAACATCCTCGAACTCTTCGACGCGATGCCGCGAACGGCGGGCTACATGGACGCCCGCATCCAGGCGTGCTATCCCAAGCTTCCCCCCATGGTCGGCTTCGCGACTACGGCCACCTTTCGCGCTGCGGCACCACCGCGATCCGGGGACATCTACGCCGGGCTCGCGAAGCAGGTCGAACACCTCGGCGCGATCGCCGGTCCGAAGGTCGTGGTGTTCCAGGATCTGGACGATCCACCGGTCGCGGCCACGTTCGGCGAGATCATGTGTACCACATACCGAGCCTTCGGCTGCGTGGGGCTCATCACGAGCGGCGCGGGCCGCGATCTCGATCAGGTCGAAGCCATCGGGTTCCCGTGCTTCACGAGCGGCACGATTTGTTCGCACGGCTACACGCAGATCGTGGAACTCGGTTCGCCGGTCCGCGTTGGTGGACTCTGGATCAATCCCGGCGACCTGCTCCACGGCGACCGCAACGGCGTGACCGCGATCCCGATCGCCCTGGCGGCGGCGGTGGCCGAGGCGGGCCCCGAGTTCATGGCTGCGGAAACCGTCGTACTCGATTATTTGAAGGCGGGGAACGTGACGCCGGCGGGTTATGCGGCGGCAAGAAGTGAGTGTCAGCGCCGAATTAGCGAACTCGCGAAGCGGTTGAAGTCTCTGGTGAAGTAAGCCGATAGAATGGGACGGGCGGCTCGGCGGTTGACCGGAATCGGGACCACCGATACGATTCTCTCAGTTGGCACCGTTAGTTCGGCCTCGTCGCCAAGTGGTAAGGCAACGGTTTGCAAAACCGTCACCCCCGGTTCGAATCCGGGCGAGGCCTCTTTCCTCTTCTTCGCTCAGGTCTCCTCGATCCTCTCCGTTTGCCTGCAATTCATGGGCTTCGGAGGGGGTCTTCTCCCCACCCTCTGATGAACTGACATCCTCACAAGTCCTCAGGCGTAATCGTCCAACTCCGCTCGCTGCTGCTCCCGGTGCTGCTCCCTGCTGCTCCCGAATCGGCCCGCCGGAATCGGTGCCGGTCATCCGCAGGGCGGCTCGCTCGGTCGTCGGGCCGGACGCGTTCGGCAGCCTGTCCACCACTCCCCCGAGGTCATGCAGTCGGGTTCGGGCATATCGTCCGGCCGTCAACCGTGGGTCAGTGTGTCGGGCAAGCGTCATGGCCTGTTTCAGATCTGCACCGGCCCGGATCACGTCGGAAATGAACACGGCCCGCAGAGCGTGAAAATCGCGAGTCTCGACACCTTCGGGGCTGTCCACTTCGACCGGCACTCCGGCCGCGTCGAGGTCCGCCCGCAACATGTCCGCGGCCTTACCGACCCATGCCCCGGGCCAGACAGGTTCCTTACCCGGCCGGCCCGTGAGGTAGGTCCGCAGGTCGGAGGCGAGAGAGGCGGCGAGCGGTTGCACCACGCCCTTGCGGTTCTTCGTGAACTCCGCGGGCAGAACCACGGCGGGCGGAGTCGCGCCCAGGTCGAAGAAATCGGGGACGAGGGCGGCAAGCTCCGCGGCGCGGAACCCGGTTCCCATGGCGACGCGGTAGAGCATCACGCGATCCTGTCCAGCCAACCCCCTAACGCTGATTCCGCTCGTCGCGGCTGCGGTGAATAGCGCCCCCAACTCTGTCGGACTCAACTCGCCACGCCGCCGGCGCTGGTCGAGGCGAACGTTCATCGGCTTCAATCGGGCGAACGGTGTGCGGTCGATCCGGCCGTTGTCTGCCAACCAGCGGCCGAACTGACGGACGGCTTGAAGGTAGTGGTTGGAGGTTTGCGAACAACGGCCGTGATCCTTGAGTCCCCGGAGCGCTTCGACCGTCGCGCGGGGGAATAGCCGGCTCTTGCCGCGTCCTGTTCCGGATAGCCGATTCCGGCGGATGAGGGCGGCGACGGTCTGCCGACTCACTCCACCGAGTAACCCGGCAAG
>JAYTGN010000018.1:0-7895 GCA_043733485.1 Gemmataceae bacterium | reverse complement strand
GACCGCGGCGGAAGGCGACTGCCGGCAGAACTGGTACACGACCTCGGTGGAGGCTCCCCAGTTCGCGTCGATCAAACAGCGACCCACCCGCAACTCGGTGCCGTCCTCGCGACGCCAAACGCGGTTCAACTGGGCGCGGGTCAGCGAATCGAGTCCCGCGGAAATCGATCCCTCGAGCCCGGCCACGCCGGTCGCGGAGTTCAACGTGTGCCGGGCATCGCGGAGCGTGAAGTAGGTCCGCTGCTGGTCGGGATAGGTGCCGTAGTCGAGAACCGCGCCGGTGAAGTCTTCGCCCCACGCCGCCGCGACCCAGTAAAGCAGCGTGCCCTGGACATCGATGAACAGGGTGATGTGCTGAGCGGCGAGCGGAACCACGCCGCGCGGAAGGCGGTTCAACTTCCCGGCTACCTGGTCGGCCGATAGCTCGCCCTCGGCCGCGACGATCGCCGGCAGGGGTTCGTTCTGGTACTCGGCGAAGAACGCGGCCTCGTCGCGGAGCCGCAGATTCATGGCGTGTTGGATCGCCGACAACTCGTCCGGGTTGAACCGCTCCGGCCAGGCGATGATCGCGCCGGCGTCCATCGCCGCGCGGTGGTCGCGATAGAACTCGGTCGCCTCCGCCCCTTCGAGTCCGTGGCGCAGGCTCTCGGCGCGAAGCTCGGCGTAGCGGTGCCAGAGTTTGTCGTCCGTTGGGAACGAGTAGACCATCTTGGTCCGCTCGCCGTTCCACTCCGGATGCTTGTCGCGGTCGAGGATGGTGTCGGCGACATCGCCGGGCCGAATCACGGTGCAGGGCAGGATCCCGGAGATCTTGGTGCCGGGACCGGCCAAGCCGAGAACCGCGCCGGCGAGGATACCCTCGCGGGTGGCGCACTGCGACAGCGACCGGGCACTTTCATCGGTTTGCGGATCGTCGAGCACGACCAGCGAAGGCCGGACCGAGCGGCCGTCGGCACGCTTGTACTTCATACCGCGGATGCGACCTGTGATCCCGGCGACCTTGATGATGGCCCCGCTCGCCTTGCTTCCGGCGATCGTCGGGAGGATGACCTCGCGGGCGGTCCAGCCAATGTGGGTTCGCTCGCCGTTGTAGAGTTGTCCGCTACAGCGGTTGGCGATCCCGGCCAGCGAACGAATGGGATGCGCGACCTCGGGGAAGTCCTCGGCGAGCCGATCGTTGGATTCGAGTTCCATCTTGATGGCATCGAGCATGTCGGCCGCATGGCCTTCGTCGAAACCGATCAAGCAAATGAACTCGCGGTGACCGTAAAGGACGGCCCAGACGCAGGCACATTCGCAGAGGCTGCTCTTTCCAAAGCCACGCGGCGTGGCCACGGCGAAGAGGCCGCCGCGGATGACGGCCTGCTCGATCTTCGAGATCACTCGCAGGTGGTCCGGCGACCACGGCAGGTTGAAGGTGAGCGGGAAGTAGCATTCGCAGAAGAAGCGGAAGTCGGAGGCCGCCCGCGCTTTTCGCTCCGGGTGGGCGACTAGGGGAAGTTCGCCGATGTCGCGACCGGCCAGGGAGAGCGCGGCACTGCGGGCTCGGGCACGATCCTTGAGCGCCTCGTAGGGATCTCCGAGGGGCGAAGCCCTGGGCGTGTGTCGGACCTTGACCAGCCAGGCGACGTAGCGGACGAGATCGATGTGGCGGGCGTCGCCGATCCGCAGGCCTGCGCGGGTGCGATGGCGATGCAACTGTCGCTCGGAGATCACCTCGCCGAGCGGCGTCGAGTTGAGCAGCCGGCAAAGTTCGCTCGGCTTCAGCCTTCGCGGGTCAGTCGCCACTTCCCATTCCCTTCACCAGCCAGGCCGCATAGTGGACGAGATTGATCGTGCCGTCGGCGTTCTCGGGCGCGCCGGCGGCGAGGTCGTTGCGGAGCATCGCGTCGGTCACGGGCCAGCCACCGGACTTGGTCAGGAGCCGGGCCGCGTCCGGGATCGCGAGAGCATTCGGATTGAGTGTCGCCGGCGATTGCAAGTCCGTTTCGGAAGGCATTTTTCTGCTCGGGAAGAAGTTCGAAGAATCCGATCGAACTGCGCTGGATGACCGCGCGGACACGCGGTAACTAATGGTGCTGTCCGGCGAGCGACGTCCGCGAAGCCGGAACCGGAAACCACCGATACGGAGAACGAACATGGCCACTGCGACGAAGACCAAGAACGCGAAGAAGACCCCCGCGACCTTGAAGTTCCCCGCGACCCAAAAGGCCGCGAAGGCCAAGACGGCCCAGGTGAAGGTGACCAAGACCAAGGCGAAGCCGCCAGCGACCGAGGCGACCTCGAAGGCTCGGGCGGCGGAGGCCGCGACCTCGCCGAAGAAGCTGAGTGCCCTGGGCGCGGCGGCAAAGGTGCTGGCCGAAGCGGGCACGGCGATGACGGCGAAGGAGATGATCGAGGCGATGGCGGCGAAGCAGTACTGGTCGAGCCCGGCGGGCCGGACCCCGCACGCCACGCTGTACGCCGCGATCCTCCGTGAGGTCACCACCAAGGGCAAGGAGTCCCGCTTCAAGAAGACTCAGCCCGGCAAGTTTGCCGCCGTCTGACCGACCGACTCTTCGCCCACGAGGCCTCCAGGCGGGGGCCTCTTCTCGTTGGCCCTTGTCCTTCAACCGTCCGCCCCGACCCCGAGGTGGGCCAACGTGGGCGAACCGTGGCCCTCGGCGGGCAACCGCTCGGCCGAGCGCCCCGTGAACCGCTCCCAGCGTTGGACCACGACGTCGCAATAGACCGGGTCGAGTTCCAGCAGGCGGGCCTTCCGGCCCGTCTGCTCGGCGGCGATCAGCGTGGTACCACTACCGGCGAAGGGGTCGAGGACCACCCGGTTCACCCGGCACGAGTTCCCGATCAAATAGGCGAAGAGGGCGACCGGCTTCATGGTCGGGTGGTCGGCACTGCGGGAAGGCTTGTCGAACTGCAGCACGGTGGTCTGGGTGCGGTCGGAAAGCCAGGTGTGGGTCGCGCCGTCGGCCCAGCCGTGGAGGCACGGTTCATGTCGCCATTGATAATCCTGCCGGCCAAGGACCATCGAAGACTTCACCCAGACGAGGCATTGCCGAACGGTGAGGCCGGCGTCGGCGCAGGCCCAGCGGGTGGGCAATCCCGCGGTATCGGCATGCCAGAGGTAGAACGACGCGCCGGGACGAAGATGCCCGGCCGCGGCCTTCATCGCGGCGGAGAGGAACTGGCGGTACGCGTCGGGGACCATCGCGTCGTTGACGATCGTCAGTGCCTTGGCGGTTTTGCCCTTGTAGTCAACGCCGTAGGGCGGATCGGTCAGGAGCAAGTCGGCGGGCGTGCCGTCCATCAGCCGGTCGAGATCCTCGGGCTTGGTGGCGTCGCCACAAAGTAAGCGGTGGTGGCCCAGGAGCCAGAGGTCGCCGGGTTGCGTGATCGTCTCGGCCGGTTCCTCGGGAACATCATCGGGATCGGTCAGGCCGTCCTGGACGCCGGGGTCGAGCAGGTCGGTGAGTTCGTCGGCGTCGAAGCCGAGCGAGCCCACGTCGAAGCCGCTCGCCTGGAGCCCGGCCAGTTCGATCGGCAGCAGGTCGTAATCCCACTCGGCGAGTTCCGCGGTCTTGTTGTCGGCGATGCGGTAGGCGCGGACCTGCTCGGGCGTGAGGTCGAGGGCGACGTGGACCGGCACTTTCGTGAGGCCCAACTTCTTCGCGGCCTTGAAGCGGGTGTGGCCGCAGACGATGACCATGTCAGCGTCGACGACGATAGGGGCGCGCCAGCCGAACTGCTGGATCGAATTGGCAACCGCCTCGACCGCTGAATCGTTGATCCGCGGGTTGCCGGGGTAGGGCTGGAGATCGCCGATGTTTCGCATCTCGATCTTCATGGCGGTCATGTCCTTACGTCCGATCCGGACAGACAAAGAAAGTCTGCCGTGTAGTGCGGCAGTTCCCGTAGGTATACTTTTGTACATGAGTCGCCCGGAGGAACCATCGACCGGGGGGGGTCGTTGGCCCTCGACATGATGCGGCTCGCGACTTCTACCTACTATCTTTGCCGGCGGCGGGTGAAATGACGCAACGACGCAAAATATAGTTGAGATATTTTCGGAGGTCGTCGAGAGCACGGTGATTCCAGGGCTCCGCACGCTGAGCAGCAAGAGGATTGAAACCTGTGTTGGCGTTGCGGAACGTTGCGGGACGTTGCGGAACGTTGGGACTTCAACGTTCCGCACACTTAACAGAAATGAAGGCCGAGGCTTCCGTCGCGACTGCGGAACGTGCGGTACGTTGAACGGTATAACGATGATGTTCTCGCCCGCCCGCCCGAGGGCGCGCCCGCATATACGGGGTTACCTGCAAACGTACCGCACGTACCGCACCCGCCGCGTAATGCATTTCAGAAGCGAGACTTAAAGGTGCGGAACGTTAGTGTTTCAACGTACCGCAAACGTACCGCAATCGTGGCGCAACGTTCCGCAGAACTCAGAGATTCTTATTTCTCAACCCGCAATGAGGTGCCCGCAATGGCAAGGCAAGACGAACTTCGCGATGGGATCATTAGGACGTACGCCGGATGGACGGCGCTCTCGGCACTGCGGTCCGGGTCGCCGGTCAAGTCGAGAGACGAGATCTACCCGATCTTGGCCGCGATCAACTTCGATGTTCTGTTCGGGCGCACGAAGGACGCGGTGACGATTGTGGAGTTCGACGGGTGGCATCGCCGCGCGACAGAAACGATCTGCGGACATTGTCTCGAGTTGGGTGTGGGCTGGGCCACCAAGCTGATCAACGTGTACCTCAAGACCGCAGCGTACGTGGGCGACCTGGGTCGGCCCTGCCTTCGCGACGTCCTGCACCCTCCAATCGATGGCGGCCTCTGGGACGGGCTCGAGACCTGGTTCAAAGCCGCTCAGCAAGCCGAACCCGGACTTCAAATTGAACTCCGGGCACTGCAGCAGAGAACTCATTGGGTTCGGCGAATCAAATCCATCGAGCACTATGACGAGCACTACCTGACGATTATCGAAGGCTGCCGAGAGGTTGCGAAGCACCTGGGATGCAGCCTCATCGAGGTCGACCAGCATTGGGAAGGGGCAAGGTCGCGAACGCAAGAGTAGCCCTGCGCCAGGACGGCTGGAACGTTGATGTCAGTAGCAACACGATGTTCGAGGTGGTGTGAGTCCAGTGCCACCAAACGGTCTTCAGCTCGGGAACTGGAGTTCGACGTGGTAGCGATTGCCGTTCCGGTCGCCTGAGCGGCGCAGAATCGCGACTCGCGCGTCCGGCAAGGTGAAGGGTTCGTCGAGGTAGCATCCGGCGACCAGTCCCATCCGAGTCGCCGCCCCCCGTTCCGAAGCGCCCTCGAGTACAGTTGCAAAAAGTCGCTGAGTCGATGCGAGATTTGCCAGTTCCGTGCCAGTCCAGTCGAGTTTCTTGTCTAAGGCGAGTGCTGCTACCAAGACGGCGAAGTCCCGGCACGTCTCGTCCAAGTCCTGGGCGGCGTCGCCCGCGTTGGCGAGGAAGTCGGGCAACCCGGCGACCTGCAGGATGCCGCCCACGATTCCGCCCCATCCCTTCTTGTTGAACCGCGATTCGACGGATGCCTCGGGGCTGTCGGCGGCCCGCCAGCGTTCGACCATCCCGATCAACTCGCCGAGGAGTTCCGTGCGGTGCTGCAGAGCGTAGCCTTCCGGATCGGCCATTTGAAACCGACGACGCTTCGGACTACCTTCGTGGTACAGGTTGACGATCACGGAGCGGCTCACGAGGTCGGGACTGACCTCCGGACTGTTGGCCGTGATGCAGAAGAGGTGAGAGTTCTCGGCGCGGATTTCCTTCGACGCACCCAGCAACCGGTACGACAGGATCGGATCCGTGATGGACCGCTCGAGACAGGCGGAGTCGATTCGCGGATTGCGGGAACCGCGTCCCTTCGCATTGTCGATAATGATCGTGGTGGCTCCGCGCTTCACGATCGCCCCGATCCGCTTCTCGAACTCCTCGTCGTTCGGGTTGTACGAGGCGGTCTCCGAGGCCCGCCCGTCCCGGATGATGGCGACGATCTGGGCGAGGATCGATTTGCCCAACCCCGGCTGATTACCATTGAGCAAGAGCGCCGGCTTGGAACCGATGAAGCGCGCGATGAGGACCGCGGTCAGCAGGATGGCGACGAAGTTGGTCCGGTCGCTGGGTGTCTTGAAACAGAACTCGCTCAGGAGTCGATCCAAATGCCTCGTAGCGGGCCGGCTTGTGACGGGCGGGCCTGCGTAGTAGATGCCGGTCGCGGGATCGTAGCCGCTAGCGGTGAGCCGCCAGTCGCCCGTGAACACCGGGTTGAGCGTGAAGAGCGAGATCGCCGGCAGCCGGGGCAGTTCACTTGGATGATGGAGCCAGGTATTTCCGTACGAAACCGGGAGCGGCTTGAACTCCGTGCCTTTCGCGTGATTGATCTGCACTTCGGCATGTGCGTTGAGGATTCCGGCCAGTTCGGCCGTCGAACTCACGGCGATGCAGGCGTCGTCGACGACGCGTACGAAGTCGCCGGCCCGGCGGAAGCAATTCTTCGCCGCGATGAACACGTCCGTGATCTGGCGCATCGTCTCGCTCACCGGCACGGAAGGATCGATCACGATAGTCGGGTGCTTCGGAGTTCCGATAGCTGTCGCTGGAGGCGCTGAGTCGCTTTGGGGCTTTCCCGAGATGTAAGCCCGAGCGGATTTCCGCGGTGGTTCGTAGTGGTCCGAGGACGGCGGCCCGATCTTCTCCTTGAAGTCCTGCCAGCCATGACCTTGGCAACTGTTATGAAAGCACTTCGCCGAAAGCTGTCCGCTGAGCGCCTGCATCACACAGGCATCGGGATCGGCGTGCGACGCATCGAAGGGGCAGAATTTGAGGACGTAGATCCGTCGCCCGGAGGCATCGGGCTCGGACTTCACGCGGTAGCTCATTCCGCGGGCGTCGAGCCACCGGTCCACCCGGAGGCGCGGCATCGGCTGGGTACCCGACGACGTCCCTGGGCTGAGAGGTGTTGGCGACTTGGCGGGCGGAGAGCGATCCGCAGGTGTCGTTTCGGCGAGTTCGTCGAGCAAGTGTCGCGGCACGATCCATCGGTCGGTCGGGTCATCCATGATTCGGAACCTCCATCAACTTGGCTCGACGATGGGCGCGCGGCGGTAGGTTGTCACCCTTGCGGGCGAGCGTGCCGGGCAGCTTGCAGATCCGACCGGGGTTGTAGACGGTCGTGTCGATGTGAACCTGGGGCGTGTCGAACTTGGCCGCCAACGACTTCAGGATGCGTTCGACGCGACCGCCGTCCGCGGCGGGCAGATCGACCCGGTAGAGCAGGTGAAAACCGTTCCCCGAATCGACGAGGATCGGCTCCGGCCAATGCGTCGCCCTCAGATGCTCCCGGACGGCGAGAACCGTGTCGCGTGCGTGTTCTTTCTCCGCGTCGGAGGCGCTGATGTGAGGATCGCGCACCGGATCCACGTCGACCAGCAGCCAGCGACGCATTGCGACGTCCGTGTCCTTCGTCAGTTCGCCTTCCTCGGCCCAATCCAATCGGTTGGAACGCCGCGCCTGCAGGTCGGGACGGATCGGGTTCAGCGTGTAATAGACCCCGCGGGCGCAGCGGCTCACCTCCAACGCGACCTTGGCCATCTCGAGCCGGCTGTCGGGGCCGAAGAAGCCCGCTTCCGTATGCGGTTTGCCGGAGCCGCGCTTCACCTTGATCGCCCGAAGCTCGACGACCTGATCGGGTGCGAGCAGGAGTCGGTACTGCGCGGCCAGGATCGGGATGGCGGCCTCGATGGACTTGGCGGCAGCGATCGCGGCAATTCCAGCCGGGTCGTCGGCAGGGAAGTCGGGAATCGTCATCACTTCTCCTCGCCGGGATCAACGGGATCCATCGAATACGAGCCATGACCGTATTCGCGG
>JAYTGN010000017.1:0-19353 GCA_043733485.1 Gemmataceae bacterium | reverse complement strand
TAGAGAACGGAAGTTGAGGCGGAATCTGGGCGATAAACGGTAATCTGGGCAGTTTCACTACCCTCGTGGCATCGGGTTTCAGCCAGGGTGATCTAGTGATTTGAAACCCGGTTTCTGCTTTGGAAACCGGGTTTCTTTGAGCCAGAGAAAAACCCGGTATCCAAAGCAGAAACCGGGTTTTGAAATCTACTCCCCGGGCCGATGCCCGGAAGGTGGGAACCGTGCGGGTGATCGGGTACAGGTCTCAGCGGACGCTCGCCGCCCCGGCAGAATTGTCGGGCGTCGGGTTCATCACGGGCGCTCGGGTGCGGGTTCGGTTTTTACCGGCCCCCGCAAATACCGGGATCGTGTTCCGCCGCGTCGACCTGCCCCGCTCACCCGCCGTCGTCGCCCGCGTTTCCGAAGTAACGAACACGAATCGCCGCACCACGCTCGGCCCCGCGACCACCGGCATCACGCTCTCCGAACACGTTCTCGCCGCCCTTTCGGGCCTGCGAATCGACAACTGCATTCTCGAACTCGATGGCCTCGAACCGCCCGGCTTAGACGGTTCCGCGGGCCACTTCTGCGATGTTCTGCTGAACGCAGGCGTGGTCGTGCAACCGGCACGCCGGCCGATCCGAGCCGTGGAGAAGTCCATCGTGGTCGCTTCGGGCGACAGCACGATTGCACTCCACCCGGCCGAGGGTCCTCAGCTTCGCGCCACGTACATCCTCGATTACGGCCACGGAGCCACAGTTCCACGCCAGACGTTCACGCTGGAAGCGACGCCGGAAAACTTCGCGCGCGAAGTCGCCCGATGCCGAACCTTCTGCACCGAGAGCGAAGCGAAGGCCATCCGGGCCATCGGCCTCGTGCCGCACTTGAGCTACGCCGATACGCTCGTGTTCGGCCCGCGCGGCCCGATTGAAAACAAGCTTCGCTTTGCGGACGAACCGGCTCGCCACAAGGTGCTGGACGTACTCGGCGACCTCGCCTTGTGCGGCTTCGACCTGGCGGGCCACGTGGTTGCGTACCGTTCGGGCCACACGCTCAATGCTCAGTTGGCCCGCCGGCTCGTCGCGGAATCCGAATCGAACATGGCCGAGGCAGCGTGAGCAACATTTAGCCGCCGGCTTGCCGGCGGAACGGTCGATCTCGAGAGTGAGGGCCGCCGGCAAGCCGGCGGCTTAATGGAATGACGCGAATGCGAATGGCGGTGATCGGAGTCGGGCACTTGGGCCAGCACCACGCGCGCATCCTCTCCGGATTGCCCGACGTGGAACTGGTCGGCGTCGTCGATTCCAACCCGACCCAGGCGCGGGAAGTCGCCGCCCGGCTCGGCACCACCGCCTTCGATCGCTTCGAACCGCTCCTCGATCGCGTCGATGCCGTCACCATCGTCACGCCCACCGTTCACCACCACCGCGTCGCGGCGGCGTTCCTCACTCACGGCGTTCCCGTACTCGTGGAGAAGCCCGTCTGCCGTACCCTGGCCGAAGCGAACGACCTCATCGAACTCGCGGACAAAGCTGGCGTCGCGCTGCAAGTCGGGCACATCGAGCGGTTCAATCCCGCGTTCGAAGAACTCTCTCGGCGGCCGATCCGACCCAAGTTCGTCGAAGCCGAACGCCACGGCCCGTTCACCGGTCGCAGCACGGACATCGGTGCCGTACTCGACCTCATGATTCACGATCTCGATCTGCTCCTGGCCCTGATCGGTGGCCCGGTGCGGAACGTCTCGGCGGTCGGCGTCGCGGTGTTCGGCGGCCACGAAGACATGGTGAACGCCCGGCTCGAATTCGAGAACGGCTGCATCGCGCACGTGACTACGAGCCGCATCAGCCAACGGCCCAAGCGGCGGCTCCGCATCTGGGCACCGGAAGGCTATGCGGGCATCGACTTCGTCAGCCGCAAGCTCACGCTGGTTCAACCCGGTGAAGAAGTGCGGCGGCACGGCATCCGCGTCGATCGCATGGACGCCGCGGCCCGCGCTCGCCTCAAAGATGAACTCTTCGGCCGCTACATGCACGTGCTCCATCTCGACGGCGACCGCAAGAACGATCAGCTCACGTCCGAACTACGGCACTTCGTGGACTGCGTGCGTTTCGGTCGCCGACCGCGGGTGACGGGTGAAGACGGCCGCGACGCCCTGGAACTGGCCGAACGCGTGCTGGAATCGATGCGCCAGCATCAGTGGGAAGGTTCGGCGGATGGCCCGGTTGGGCCGGACAATTGCCCTTGGCCGAGCGGTTGGTTGTTCATGCCGCCGGTCCAGACGCCGCGCAGTGAAGCGGCGTGAATGGTTCGCAACCATTCGCTCAATCCCACCGCAATCGCGTACGGCAGAAGCCCCCACGCAATTCCGCTTCCGATTCCCAACCACGTCGCCTCCGCGGGACTCACGAACCACCAGATGCACGCGGGCACGACGGCCACGAGCAGCGGCTTCAGCCACGCACCGAGCAGATAGTGGCGAATCGGCACCTCGAGCACCGAGCACGCATAGCCGATCGCGAACAGACAGAAGAGCACGTTCGGCACCGCCACGGCAATCGCCACGCCTTCCAATCCCATCGGCCCGACCAGCGCCAGGCTCATGGCCAGATTTAACGCGGCCTCGACCAGTGCGAGCCGCGCGAAGAGCCGGAGCATCCCGAGGCCGTAGAGGATTCGCGCGGCCACGGATTGCGCCACGCCGATCGTGAGCGTGGCGGAAAGGATCGCCATCGTCGGGTAGCACCACTCGGCATACTGCGGCCCACCCACCCAGCGCGCGAGGAACGGCCCACCGAAGAAGAGCAATCCCAGATGAATGGGCAACACGAGGTAGAGCACCCAGCGTGTGCCGTCGAGCAGCACGCGGCGAACGCCTTCGAGATCGCCCTTCGCTTCGCGTTCGCTCACGGCCGGCGTGAGTGTCGTGGTCGCGGAACGAAGCAGATTCTTCGCAAGTTCCACGAGCCGGGATGCGAGCGCATAGTGAGCCGCCGCCGCAACTCCCAGGAATCCACCCACCACAATGGCACCCGTTTGCACCGTGATTCGACCCGCGAGCATCGCGAGAAATGCGTCGATACTGTAGCCCTTCACGCGATGCAGCGTCTCGCGGTCGATCAGCTTCTTGGAGACACGCAAGCCGGGAAGGAAGCGAAATGCGAGCCCGGCCATCGCGGCCTGTTCGAGCAGATTCACCACCGTGTACACAACCGCGAGCGGCAACAAGCCCGGCCGGGTTTCCATGACGTAGACGATGCCACTCACGCGGAGTGCGAGAAACGCAAGCCGCACGAGGCTCTTCGAACCGAATCGTTGCAGCCCGTCCAGGATCGTGGGGAAGACGGAGAGCGGCAGCGAGAGCGCGAGGTTGGCGAGCATGAGGAGCATGAACGCGGGCACGTCGCCGGGTTCGCCGAGATTGCGTTCGAGTCCGGGGCCGATGAACGGCACCACGATCGACCCGAGGATCAACGCGCCGACGGCCGCGGCCGAGAAGATGGCCAGACAGGCCGAGACGACTTTGTTCAGTTCGGTGCGTTCGTCCGTGGCGTGGTACTTGGCGACGAACCGGACGAGGCACGAGGCGATGCCGAGGTCGAAGAGCGTGAAGTAGGCGAGGATGCTCTCGACGACGCACCAGACGCCGTAGCGAGCGTCGCCGAGGCCGCGGATGAGGTACGGGGCGAGGAAGAACGAAATGGCGAGCCCGACCGCGAACGCGGCCCAGTTCGTGGCGGCACCGAGTACGAGCGAGCGATGGGTGCGAGCAGCCGGCAACGCGGGAGCCTCCTGGGATGCGGCAGGCTACCACAGGTTTCGATCGGCGGTCGAGGGCACCTTGGGCACGAGGTTCGACTCGAACTGGCTCGTGCAGTGGTCCCAGGTGTAGCTTCGGCCTTCCTCCGCGCACGCCGCCGGATCGCCCGAGTTCAACGCACGTTCAACGGCCTTCCCGAGATCGTCGTCGAGCGCCCCGAGCTTCTCGTTCACGATGGTGTCGATGGGCCCGGTCGCGGGATAGGCTGCAACGGGAAGCCCGCTCGCCAGCGCTTCGATAACCACGATTCCGAACGTATCCGTCTTGCTGGGGAAGACGAAGAGATCGGCGGAAGCGTAGACCGCGCCGAGTTCCTGGCCCTTGCGGTAGCCGAGGAATCGAGCGTCCGGATACTTGCGTTCCAGTTCCGCGCGGGCGGGGCCGTCGCCGACGACGAGCTTCGTGCCGGGCACCTTCAACCGCAGGAAGTCTTCGATGTTCTTCTCGTGCGAGACGCGGCCCACATAGAGCATCACGGGTCGGACGTAATCCACCGGTGGCTTCGAGCGTGGGAAGAAGATCGCGAGATCGACGCCGCGCGACCAGCGGCAAATCGGTGCCGCGAACCCACGTTCCTTCAACTCCCGTTCGAGGCTCGGCGTCGCCACCATCAGCGACGACGACCGCCCGTGAAACCACTTCAAGTAGCGGTAGCTCCAGCTCTCGGGCACGCGGGCCAACCGCTTCAAGTATTCGGGGAATCGCGTGTGGTACGACGTGCTGAACCGCCAGCCGCGGAGCCGGCAATAGCGGCGGACCAACACGCCGAGCGGTCCTTCGGTGGAGATGTGAACGTGGTCCGGGCGGAACTTGTGAATGAGGTCGTAGACGCGGCCCGGCCTCGGGAAGCAGAACGGAATCTCCGGATAGAACGGCACCGCGAACGAGGCGTACGCGCTCGGTTCGATCACCTCGACGATGTGGCCGCGTTCGCGCAATTTGCTGGCGGTCGTGTCCAGCGTGCGAACGACGCCGTTCACCTGCGGGTGCCAGGCTTCGGTCGCGATGAGAATTCGGGCCATGACTCGCGAGGCTCGGGAGTTACGTGGCAACCGATTCTTTGTACGCATCGCTCGCGGGAACAATTTCCAATTACTTTGAATGGCGCGGGCTCGATCTTCGTCTAACGGAAGGTTCCGGGCGGGGGATTGCACTCCTCACCCGGAGGCAGTACACCAAAAGGTGCTGTCGGGAGCGGTGCGGCCACAGAGTCGCCCGAGCCCAATGGGGTCGGGAGGTGCTTCCTCTCTCCCATTCACTTTCGATCGACCCACACTGGAGGATTGGCAATGCGTTCGATGATCGTCGCGGCTCTCGCCGTCACCCTCGGCCTCTCGTTCTCGGGCATCAACGCGGACGACCTGAAGTCCGGCCCAGACAAGAAGATCGCCGGCCCGTTCCAGGTCAAGGCGTTCACCGGCGAAAAGGCCGGCACCTCGCTCTGCTACGTCTGCAAGTTCAACGGCGAAGCCCGCCCCGCCGTCGTCCTCATCTTCACCCAGAAGGCCGACGAGAACCTCGTCAAGGTCGTCAAGGCAATCGATGAAGTGCAGAAGGGCAACGACAAGCTCGGGACCGTGGTCGTGGGCGTTGGCGGCGTCGAAGGTGCCGACCTCGAGAAGCTCCAGACCACCCACAAGCTGACCACCCCGCTGACCGTGGCCGAAGACAAGGACGGGCCCAAGGCGTACAAGCTGAACAAGGACGCCGTGATGACCGTGCTCGTGTACAAGGCCAGCGGCGAGATCTCGAAGAGCTTCGCGTTCAAGGACACGAAGGCCGCCGCCGCGAAGGCCGCCGACATCGCCGCCGCCGCCAAGGACGTGCTCAAGTAGTTGAATGGTGGCACAGGCATTCTTGCCTGTGTTCCGCGACGGGCCGGTTCCACTGGAGCCGGCCTATTTCGTTAGTTGAGGACGAACTGTGATCCGCAGCAGTACCACAATTCGCGTCGCGGCTAAACTGTATCTCGTTGCCGCGTTCGTCATGTTTTCGACGGCCCTCGCGCAGCCGGACGCCATCAACGTCGAACCCAAACACTTCTCCTCCGACAAATCCGTCAAGCTCGACTACGACATCGTTTATGTGCGGATGCCGCGCCGAGGCGATGCCGTCGGTACGAACTGGACCGAAATCTCGAACCCCGTGTTCATGGACCCCGGCGCGGACCTCATACTCCTCCACCCGGACGGCAGCGAAGAAGTCCTTGTCAAGGGTGGGCTCGGTTCCATCACCGACCCGATGGTCTCGTTCGATGGCGAGTGGGTGTACTATTCGCAGTTCCACGACCTGAAAGGCGGCTCGATTTATCAAGGCTCCGTGGGCGGGGCGGACGTGTACAAGATTCACGTGAAGAGCCGCAAGATCGTGCAACTCACGACGCAGCAGTTCACGCCGAACACCGGAGCCGCGAATTGGTCGAAGGACTACCGCATTCCGGAAGCGGGGAAGAACTACTTCGAGTACGGCGTGTTCAACATGGGTCCGTGCCCGCTACCCGGCGGCCGCGTCATGTTCACCAGCAACCGCAACGGGTTCAAGCCGCCGAAGCGACTCCCGCACATGCTGCAACTCTTCACCATGGACGACGACGGCAGTAACGTCGAGTGCATCGGCCACCTGAACCTCGGCATGGCCCTGCATCCGACGATGCTCAAGGATGGCCGCGTGATGTTCAGCTCGCTCGAATCGCAGGGCTTACGGGCGAGCATCCTTTGGGGCCTGTGGAGCATCCATCCGGACGGCACGAACTGGGGCCCGATCGCGAGCGCCTTCTTCCCCGGCCCGAACCCCACGGCGTATCACTTTCAGACGCAACTCTCGGACGGCAACATCGTCGCCGAGGAATACTACAACCAGACTTCAAACGGCTTCGGCAGCTTCGTCAAGTTCCCGCCTTCGGCACCCGTCGGCGAAGCTTCCTTCGGCCCCGGTTACGCTGGCGATCCCCGCAACCCACCGCTTCGCGGTGGCCGCCTCGATAGCGGTTCGCCTCGCGAACGCCGCCTCCCGTTCAGCACCTTCGGCATGGAGTCGATCACGCGATTCGCCCGTTCGGATGAAGGCCCCGCCGACTACTCCATTCCAGGCCGCCGAAGCTCGGACCGCGTCGGCAAGGTGACCCATCCCTCGGGAGCCCCTGACAATCACTTGCTCGCGGTCTGGTCGCCCGGCCCCGTGAACGGTGGCTACACCGTCCACCAACCCGCCGTTGATGGCGGCCTCTACCTCATCAAGAACGGCCAACCCATCGACGAGCCCGGCCAGATGCTGCTCATCAAGAACGACCCGAAGTTCAACGAGCAGTGGCCGCGGGCACTCGTGCCGTACAATCGCATCTATGGCATCGACGAACCGAAGAAACTGGCCGCCCTCGCGAACGACGGCAAGCTCTCGCCGCACCTGCCCGCCGGCACGCCCTTCGGACTCGTCGGCACCTCGAGCCTGTACAAGCGCGAGAGCTACCCGAACGGCGTCGTGAAGTCCGGTAGCGTCACCGCGACCGACCCCGGCAACGACCCCAGCGGCTATCAGAACCTCGACCCGTTCAACACCGCTGCGAAAGACTCCGGCTTCGGCAACTGGTTCAACCAAGGGGCCGACGCCGGGCGCTATTCGAACGACGACATCCATGCTATCCGCATCCTCGCGATGGAACCGACGACGGACCGCAACAAGGGGCCGAACGCGGGCCGCAGCTTCCGCAGCCACGCGAGTGAACGCCTCCGCATCCTCGGCGAGATTCCGGTGCGGAAGTTCCCTCATATAGCCCCGGGCTTGCCCGGGGTCCGAGACGGGCAACCCCTCGATCCCGACGGCAATCCGGACACCAGCTTCCTCGCCAAGATTCCCGCCGACGTCGGCTTCACGTTCCAAACGCTCGACAAGCACGGCATGGTGTTGAACATGGCCCAGACGTGGCATCAGGTTCGCCCCGGCGAAATTCGCAACGACTGCGGCGGCTGCCACGCGCACAGCCAGAAGCCGACGCTGTTCGAACAAACCGCAGCCGCCAAGGCCGACTACGCCGTCTTCGACCTGACCAAAAGCACACCGCTACTTGCGGCCAAGACGAGCGACGAATCGAAGAAGAAGTGGGACGCGAAGGACGAGACCGGCCTCCGCTTCTCGCCGAGCGTGAAGAGCGTCGAGTACATTCGCGACATCAAACCGATCTTCGACCGCAGTTGTGCTCGCTGCCACACGACCAACTTTGCCTCGAGCACGGCAGCGGGCGAACCGATTCTGAACGACGACAAAATGGTGAATCTGCCCGACTGCGACGACGTGCCCGGCACCTACTATCGCCTCGCAATGGACTACGCCGCCCGCTTCGGCACCAAACCGATCGTCGGCTCGTGGCGCAATCAGAACGCGTCGCGGTACATTCGCATGTTCCAGAGTCGCCGCAGCCTGCTCGTCTGGAAGATCTACGGGAAGCGGATGGACGGGTGGAGCAACGACGACTTCCCCACGGAAACGAAGCCGGGCGACGCCCGCACGCTGGCTCTCAAGGGCGAACCGATCGCGAACACACCGGCGAATCGCAATCGCGCCGACCTCGACTACACGGGCGGCATCATGCCGCCGCCGGAGGCCGTGAAGGACGGATCGGTGAAGCCGCTGACGGACGAGGATCGCCTCACGATCGTGCGCTGGATCGATCTCGGCTGCCCCATCGATCTCGATCAGGCCCACGGCTGGATGCTCGACGATCAGCGACCGACCCTCACGGTGGCGACTCCGAAGATTGGATCGAACCCGCCGCTCGAACGCATCGTACTTGGCATGCACGACTACGCAGGCCTCGACGAAAAGAGCTTCGAGGTACACGCGGACTTCGCCGTGAATGGCGTGCCCGCCGGCACGAACCTGGCTTCGCAGTTCAAGAGCACAGCATCCGGCGTCTGGGAGTTGCCAGTTTCCCCGGCGCTGACGGTGCCGCGCGGCAAGTTGCTGGTCAGCGTGAAGGACAAGCAAGGAAACGCGACCCGCATCGAACGAACGTTCACCGCGAAGTGAATCAGAAGTCGCGCGAGTAGCCGGCGGTCCAGCCGCCGTCCACTGTGAGGATGTGCCCGTTCATGTAACTGTTCTCGGGGTCGGCCAGGAAAAGTGCCGCAACCGCGATCTCGTCCACCGTGCCGGGCCGGCCGAGCGGGATGTGGTCGAGCATCCGCTTCACCGAATCCTTGAACAAGCCATCGCTGCCGTAGAACAGCTGGCGGGTGCCTTCGGTGAGTGTGGACCCGGGGGCGATGCCGTTCACGAGGATGCCGTCCGGGGCGAGTTCCAGGGCCATCGCTTTCGTGAGGTTCACGACGCCGGCCTTCGCGGCCACGAACGCGCACTGCAAGCGAAGCGGCACCAACCCGGCAATCGAAGCGATGTTCACGATCCGCCCGCGCTTCTGATTTCGCATCACAACCGCGGCGGCCTGGCTCATCTCGTAGAGGCCCGTCAAATCGACCGCGAGAATACGGTCCCATTCGTCGCGCGGGAACTGATCGATGGTGACGCGGTGGATGAGCGTATTGACGCCGGCGTTGTTCACGAGCAAATCGAGCCGGCCACTCTCGCCCAGAATTCGTTCGAGAACCGAATCGATGTCGACGCGCTTGGTCACGTCCAGTTTCACGGCGCGACCGTTGGGCGAGGCAGCGGCCGCGGCCTGGGCGTCTTCGAGTTTCAAATCGGAGTAGTAGACGATGCTGCCGTTGGCGGCGAGGCGGTCGGCAATGGCTTGCCCGATGCCGCGGGCCGAACCGGTGACGAGGCTCACTTGGCCGGAGAGGTCGCTTTTCATGCGACCATTGTATTCATATTTCGCCGCCGGCTTGCCGGCGGTCTGCGAGTGGATTTCAGACCGGCGGCTAAATGATCAAGGCTTCAGCACGCCCGTGAGCGCGGTGCTGTCCAGCTTGTACTGCATCTTGTCGGCGTTGAGTTCCGATTCGACGCGGCCGATCTTGTCGCGGACCTTCACGTTCACGTTGCCGGCCAGCGACACTTCGCCCGTGCCGGACAGGAACGAGAGCGAATCGCAGGTGCCCTCGGCTCCGAACCCGACGAACCGCACCTTGCCGGTCGCGATCACGTTCGACGGCCCGGTGCCCTTTTCCGGCGACTTGATGTCCACCTTTTCGCAGGCCACCTTCATGACGAGGTCGTCGTTGTGGCGCACTTCGAAGGTCGGCTCGCCCTCGCCGACGCGAAGCACGATGCGGAACTTCGAGGGAACCACCGCGACCGCGGGAACGGAAGGCTCGGTGAGAGTCAGCACAGTCGGAGGAACCGCCGGAGGCGTGAAGGTGATCGGCGGCACCGAAGGGACGGTGGGGCTCGCCTTAAACGCCGGCGGGGTAAAGTTACTCAGTGAACTGGCGGGCACCGGAGAAGCTTGCGGCGGCGTGACAGGAGCCGCGTTGAGGGGGCGATCGAAACCGCTCGGCGGCGTGACTGGAGCGTTGAGGGGGTGATCGAAACCGCTCGACGTTCCGTCTACGGGCAGCACGAACAGGTCCATCGGCTTCGTGGGAGGAAGCTTCGCTTCCTGCGGATTCGATTCCGGCACCGGCAGCGTCGGCAGTTCGATCGCGGGCCTACTCGCCAACTTGACCGTGGAGGGCGCGATAGTCGGAACAATGGGCAGTGCCGGCAGAAGATCGACGGGAAGGGCTGGCGGAGGAAGTTCCACGGGTGCCGAGGTCGGCTTCGCGGCGGGGATCATCGGTGCGCTCGCCACCACATCGGGCTTCGGGTTCTGGCTCGCGAGGGCGGCGAGGCCGCCAACCGAGATTCCGATCACTCCAGTCATCACTTTCCAGCGCGAAAATAGCATGAAGGTCTCCTCGGGATCCGCGTTGGAGGGCCGGCCGGGGAACCCGTGGGCGTTCCGACGCCGCGGGGGCTGAGGCCCTCTCAACGGAAGCGAGGAGGAAATAGCGAGGGGAGTTCGCCTTGTCTGCGCCACTTCCCACGACGGGTGTGCTTCTCGAAGTCGGGAACTGGTTCTGAGTGGCTGGGTGGTTCCGGCTGCGTCATTCGCGTTCGGCGAGAACGGCGAGTTCGGTGAGCTTGGCCGCCGTCACGCCGATCCGCTCGAAGCACTCCGCCACGATGCTGTTCGGCGTCGTGAACAGCGTGATGAGCAAATCCATCGGGCTCACCTGATCGCGGCCGCAATCGCGCGAACGGTCGTTCGCATCCCGCAGCAGGCGGATCACGTTGTCCGAGAGGAACTCGCGGTTGAGCAGCAGGGGCGGCACCGGCTCGGCGTTTTCCTGATTGAAGAGATCGCGGAATTGATCGAGCAGGCCGGGCAAGTCGGCTCCGAGCCGCGAGGCCCACTTGAAGACGCCCGTATCCGGAGCGGACAACAGACCCATGAACAAGTGCGGCGTGCGAACGCTGTCCCAGTTCGTCGAACGAGAATGGGTCAGCGCTTCCCGGAGTACCCGGACCGTTGCCTCGTCCAGGATGTCCGGGCTCAGACGCCCGCTAGGCAGGAAAATGTCATCCACGTTTCACGCCGAGCGAGGGGAGGGCGGTGTTCATCGAGTTGAAGGGATTATGTCGCGCAAGGCGTCGCCCCGCAAGGCGGGCTCTTCATCTAATTCGCACTTTTCCCGGAGTGCTGGCTCGCGGCGAGCCTCGAACTACGCCGGGGCCTCAAATGGATTCGTGGAACGGCTTCAAACTCCCCGCCGCGAGTTCGAATAGCTCGAAGGTCAGCAGTCGTTGGGTGTCGGCTTCGATCTCGCGCAACTTGTTCACGAGGCGCTCGCGATCGGGCCGCTCGCGCTTTGGAAAGACCACCAGCGATTCGCGCTGCGGCACGCACGCCAACAATTCCTTAGCCTGAAGCACCTCGCACGCATGTTCGAACAGATCGGGCAGCAGCAAGCACGACGAAGCCCGCGGATGATCCGAATAGAGCAGGAAGTGGACGGCGTCTCCGGGTTGGCCCAGCACCTGAATCGAAAGCGCAGGCGACTCGTCCGCGAAGCGGCTCAAATTCGCGAGCGCGATCCGATGAGCATCCTCGATTGCGAGTTTTTCCTTGGCCAACCGATCGGCTCCGATCGGGACGTGAACGATTCCCACCGACGATTCCGCGTCCTCGAACAGTTGCACGAAGAGGCCGTGGCCCACGGGAGTGCCGACGGAGTCGCCGAGGCCGGGAACGAGGTACGGGTAGATGTTTTCGGGGTTCATGGGTTCCTCTCGCTTCAGCCGCCGGACCGCATCGGCCGGCCGTAGGTGCGTTCCCAAAGGCTCGGCAAGCCCGGCGGCATCGCGCCCGGCACCGCAAGATCGTGACCTTTCGCTAGTCGGATCAACTCGCGCGGATACGCCGGCCACTGACCTTCTATCGACTTCAAGCCGTTCGACTCGGCCTCGTTCAGCTTCTTACGCAGTTCGGGAATGAACCGCTTCACGTCGTCCTTGAACTCGTCGGGCCGGCACGGGCCGAGGTGGTACGTCGGCAGATTTACCGGCAGCTTGCTCCCACTCATCTCCGTATGAACGGTCAGGGCGAACTCCGGCCACTTCCCCAGCGACGGCTCGAATTTCGGCTTCAACTTCGGACGATTCTCGAAGTGTTTGAGCGCCGCGGGCCACGAGGAGAGGTCCGCGAAGTCGATCACCGGGTTGCCCTTGGCCGGCTCCGGGAGCGTCTCGTACTTCTTGTTGAAGTCGAGGACGACCTTGCCGAGAAAGGCCCACTCGCCTTTGCCGGCGCGGTCCAGTGCTTCGCGGTAGCGGGCGAGGTCGCCGCCATCGGGGCTCTGCGAGAGGCGGTTGCGTTTGGGGTCGTCCGGCCGATAGGCCGCGTCCAGGAACGCGACGACGTCTTTCTTCATGCGTTCGTCCGTGAAGGGCCAGGGCTGGCGTCCGGTGCGAATCGATTCGCCTTGCACGCGAACGAGCGACCACTCGGCGCGGTTCTTCTCGTCTTCCGTGCGCCACTTGGCGATGAGGTCCGCTTTCTCGGCTGGCGCGAGATTGCTCAGCTTTTGCCGCTGCGCCGCGGGAAGGGCCGCGATCCACTGCTTGCGGTGTACCTCGCGAATCGCGTCGATCCGCTTAGCGGAAGTCGGAGCCGCGAGCACCTCCTTGCGATCCGCGTCCGGAAGCCTCTGCAACCAGGCGGAGTAGATTTCGAGCAATCGGTACGAACGATCCCGGCGTGCCGGCTCTTGCGCGATCACCTGCTGGTCGAAGGTGCGAATCTTTTCCTGCCGCTCCGGGGTCAGTTCGCGGAACACCTGGGCGAGTTCCTTCACCTGCTTTTCCGAAAGCTTGTCGGTCTCGACGGGCTGGGCGGGAACCAATCCTTCCGGCGTCGTGAGTTCGTCGCCGAAGAACTCGGGAGCCGCCAACACGTTCAAGAAGTCGAGATCGTCCACTGCGGCGTACAGCGGCAGATTCTCCACGATACGAATGTCGGCAATGGTGAGCGCATCGGCACCGGCATCCTTGGTCGAACCGGTCGCGAGGTACTTGCGGGCCGCGGCGGTACCGAGATACCCCGTCCCGAGCGCGACCCCCAACGCGAGAAACAGCCCCATCGCCCAGACCCAACTCGGGGCCGGCCGTCGAGCCGCGAACCCCGGCAACGCCAGCGAACTCATGCTCGATGGGATCGCGAGCGGAGCGAGGGTCGTCGCGATCCCGGCCGGCTTCGCGCTCACCGGCAACTTGTCCATCGTCCGCGTCGCGAAGTTCGACGACGGCTCCGGCTTCGGCAGAAAATCGAGCAGATCGAACGACCGCTTCAAGCCTTCGGCCCGCGCCCGCAGCTTCGGATCGCCATCGAGTTGGTCCTCGATCCGGCGCGCGTCGGTCGCCTCGAGTTCGCCATCGAGGTACGCGATCAACTCGGCATCGACCGGATCGGGTTCGGTCGAATCGTCCGGCGGCTGGGCCTCGATCATGATTCGTCCTCCGCGTCCTCGGGCGGCGGTTCGCCTTCCATGTAAATGTAACCTTGCAGCGCCTCGCGCAGTTTGGAACGCGCCCGGCTCAACAGCGACTTAATGGCTTTAGTCGACAGCCCCATCACGTCCGCGATCTCGTTGTAGTTCATGTCCTCGAACTTGTTGAGCACGATGGCCACGCGCTGCCGTTCGTTCAGGCCGTCGAGTGCGAGGCGGATCACCTCGGCGAGTTCCTTGTGCCGCAGTCCGGCAGAAGGGGTCTCGCTGAGGTCTTGCGGCGAGTTCGCAGGCATCGGCCCGCTCTCGCGCACCTCCAGTGGTAACACCGGCCGCCGCTTGCGGTCTCGCAGCGCGTTCAGCGCCAGGTTGTTCGCGATGGTGAAGAGCCAGGTGGAGAACTTCGCCTTGGGCCGGTACTTCTTGCGAATGCGGTAGACGCGAAGGAACACTTCCTGAGCTAGGTCCTCGGCTTCGTGCATGCTGCCGACGAGGTGGTGCATGACGGCCACGAGGCGGTGTTGGAACCGCTCGACCAGTTCCGCGAACGCAGCATCGTCGTCGTCCCGGACCCGCAGCATGAGGCGGATGTCCGGATCGCGAAGAGCCATCAGCGAACTGGTTTGGCCGATCGGCATGCGGGGAACTAACCACAGAGGCAATTCAAGGAGCCGGAAGCGTAAGCGACGGACTCTATCCGTCGCTTACGCTTCCGGCTCGTTGCGTCATTGGGGCGGTTTCTGCTTCCACCGTTCGTCGAAGTTGGCCGCAGGCGGCGTCGATTTCCGAGCCCTTGCGCTTGCGGACCTTCACGCTCACGCCCGCGCGCTTGACCGTCTCGATGAACTGCCTCAGGTCGTCTTCGTGCGGGCGGTTGTAAGGCAAGCCTTCGACGTCGTTCCAGGGGATGAGGTTGACGTGAGCCTTGCGGCCGGCGAGGAGCCCCGCAAGTTGCCTCGCGTGTTCGAGCTTGTCGTTCAACCCGCCGAGCACCACGTATTCGTAGGTCACCTGGCGGCGAGTCTTCGCGAAGAACTCGTCGGCCGCTTCCAGAATCGCGGGGATGCCGGTCTTGTCGTTGGTCGGCACGATGCGGGTGCGGAGGTTGTCGTTCGGAGCGTGAAGCGACACGGCGAGGTGGTACTGCTTGCCGCTCTCGGCGAGTTGGCGAATCTTCGCGGGTAGGCCCACGGTCGAGATCGTGATGTGCCGGGCTCCGATGCCGAGGCCGTTCTTCTCGCCAGCAATCGCGAGAGTGGTGAGTAGGCTGTCCAGGTTCGCGAGCGGCTCGCCCATTCCCATAACCACGACGTTCGTGAGCCGCGGGGCGCGATCGAGGCGCTTGGTCGCCGCGTTGGTGAGGTTGCGCAGCCGCACGAGTTGTTCGAGCATTTCGCCGACGGTCAGATTTCGCTCGACGCCGTTGAGCCCGCTCGCGCAGAAGACGCAGCCCATGCCGCAGCCCACTTGGGTGCTGATGCACGCCGTCGCCCGGCCATCATCTTGGATCAGCACGCACTCGATCATGCGGTCGTCGTCCAGGCGAAGCACCAACTTGTGCGTGTCGTCCGCAGCGATGAGATGCCGTTCGACGCGGGTGCCGAACGGTTTGAACGAGCGGGCCAACTCGGTCCGCAGTTCCTTTGGCAAGTCGGTCATCTGCTCGAAGCTTTCGGCCCGGGCGGCGAGAATCTGCCGGCGAATCTGGTTCGCGCGCATCGGCGGCTGGCCGTGCTCCGCGAGCCAGGCGCGAAGCTCCTCCACCGGTACATCCAGGATGCCGGGAAGGGGCTTGGTCGGAGCGGCGAGCGTGAGTTCCGGCAGTGGCAGCGTTGCAGACATGAGGCCATTATAGAACGCCTCGGCGGAATCGGGTCGCCCTCAGCCGGATCGAGACGGCTCTTGTAACTCTTACACTTCGGTGAGTTCTCCCGATCCATCTGTAGAAGTTACACCGCGCGTTCCGCCTGCCGCGAAAACCGTCACCGCTCACACGATCCCGAAGCATCATGCTCATCGCACCTTAAGCCGACACTTTCTCCTCACGTTCCGCCCGTTTCGATTCCCGGCACACCGCTTGCCATCTAGACTTCAGACGCCCTGACCCAACATGGCGTTCAACTTGTTTTTTGCTTCTACGGAGGTCAAGGGAATGACGCTTCGTCGGTTATTAGCGGCACTCGTGCTCGCGCTGTTCGCAGCGCCCGGCTCGGCGTTCGCCGCCACGTATAGCACGCCGAACTTCACCGTCACGGCACCGGACGAAGCGCTCGCCAAGCGCTTCGGCGATCAGGCCGAGTACTTCCGCAAAGAGAAGGCTCTGGAGTGGCTCGGGCAGGAGATGCCCGCGTGGCCGCGCCGCTGCCCGCTCAGCGTCCGCATCACCGAGGCCGGTGCCGGCGGTGCCACGAGCTTCACCTTCAGTGGCGAGGGCGGTCGCGGCGGCGTCGCCTCGCAGGAAATGGAAATTCACGGGCCGGTGCGGCAACTCCTCAACAGCGTGCTGCCCCACGAAATCACCCACACCGTGTTCGCCTTCCACTTCGGTCGGCCCGTCCCGCGCTGGGCCGATGAAGGCGGTAGCGTGCTGAGCGAGAACGATGAAGAACGCAACAGCCACGACATCCGCTGCCGCGAAATCCTGAACCAGGGCAAAGCCTTCCGGCTCAACGTACTCTTTCGCATGGTCGATTATCCGCGCGACATGATCGTGCTGTATGCCGAGGGCTACTCGGTGAGCGCGTATCTGGTGGAGCGCGGCGGCGGCGGCCGCGAAGGTCGCCGAAAGTTGCTCCAGTACCTCGCGCTCGGCATGCAGGGCAGCAACCAGCAATCGCACGGCTCGGTCGAAAGCTGGAACGCAGCGGCCCAACGCGTCTTCGATGTCGACTCGACCGACGCGCTGGAAGCGCAGTGGATCGAGAACATGAAGAACCCCGGTGCCCGCGTGGCGGCCCGAAGCAACGGGAACGGTCCCACCACGCTGGCGATGCCCACCAGCGGTAAGGGTGCGGACTTCACCTCGGCTGGCCGCACCGACATCCGCAGTTCGGCGGCACCGTCGCTTCCCATCTTGGAACCGCCTTTGAAATCCGCTCGCGGTGCGGCCCCCGAATTCGAGCCGGCGCAGCCGCGACCCACCGTGCGGCCGAGCTTGCCGGACCGCCCGCCGCCCATCCTCCTGCCACCCGAGATTCCTCGGCCTCTGAAGTAGAACCGACGAGAAGCCCACCCGAGAATCGGGTGGGCTTTTTACTTGAGAATTGCCTCGATGACGCGGCCATCGCAAAGCGTGAGCGGGCGGCCGAGTCGATCGTGAATCTCGGTTCGCGGATCGACGCCGAGGCAGTGGTAGATGGTGGCCGCGAGATCGGCGGGCGGAGTCGGATTCGACGCGGGCTCCGCGGCGAACTTGTCGCTCGACCCGTACACCGCGCCGCCCTGCACCCCGCCCCCAGCCAGCACGCTGGTGAACAACTTGCCCCAGTGATCGCGGCCGTCCTTGGTCGCGCCTGCGCCGCCCTCCACGGCTTGCCCCACCTTCGGCGTTCGACCCATCTCACCCGTCCAGACCACCAGTGTGTCGTCCAACATCCCGCGACTCTTCAAGTCGTCGAGAAGCGCGGCGAAGGCCCGATCGGTGACCGGACACAAGTGGGTCTTCAGGTCGATGAAGTTGCGGCTGTGGGTGTCCCAGTAGACGCTCACGTTCGCGATGCCGTCGTTGGGCCAGAAGACCGTGACGAGCGGCACGCCCGCTTCGACGAGGCGCCGGGCCTGGAGCACGGATTGCCCGTGGGCGTTCATGCCGTAGCGTTCGCGCGTCTCCTTCGATTCCTTAGCGAGGTCGAAGGCCGCGGTCACGGCCGGGTTCGCGAGCAGCGCGAAGGCTCGCTCAAAGTGAACGCCAACGGCTGCGGCATCGGCCTGCGATTCGAAGCCCCGCACCTGATTATCCAGGGACTTCAAGAGCCCCTGTCGGTCGCGGAGGCGAGCCGCGTCGATGTCCGTGCGAAGCGCGAGTTCGCCCACCGAGTACCCTGGCAAAGACCCATCCGCGTCAATCCTCATCGGGTTGTAAACCGGCCCGAGCAGGCCCGCACCCTGGCCGTGACTTTCCTCCACGAAGCGCGGGGCCGCATTCGGAATGATCGGCATCATCGAGACGTACGGCGGCAGCGGACCTTTCCCCCGGCCGAGCTTCGAGAGAACGGCTCCGTAGTTCGGCCAATCGTCCGCAATCGGCCCGGCCGGCGCGGGCTTCCCCGTGAGCAAGTGATGCGTCGCCGTCAGATGGTTGACGTCCGAATGCGTCATCGAGCGAATCAGGCAAAGATCCTTGGCCCGAGCCGCGAGGCGGGGCAAGTGTTCGGAGATTTGCAGACCGGGAACGGTCGTCGGAATCGGCTTGAACTCCCCGCGATACACCTCCGGCGCGTTGGGCTTCATATCCCAGGTATCTTGCTGGGCGGGTCCACCCCACATGAATAGAACGATGCACGACTTGGCACGGCCGCGCGGCGACGAACGCTCTCGGCCCGCGATCAGCTCGGGCAATCCGAGGCCGAACAAACTCAGTGCGCCGGCCCGCAGGATGTCCCGTCGCCGAACAACCGGATTCGCGGAAAGCTGGGTCAAGTCTAATCCGTTGTCGAGGAAGGGTGCGACCGCGCGGTCGGTTCGGAAATTGTACCAGAGTTTCGCCGGTTGCGTTCGGTGCTGGCAACGCCACTCGCGGCGCGGTACGCTGCTTTCTCTCTACCCATTTCGAGGATTCCCCCATGCGACTGCTCTCCTGCGCGATCCTTTTCGCGGCGGCCACTCTCTCTCTTGCGGACGAGGCCAAGCCCGACGCCGGGTTCGAACTGCTCTTCAACGGCAAGGACCTTACCGGCTGGAAGCAGAAGGGAGGCAAGGATTCGCTCGCCGGTAAGACCGAGGCCCACAACGGCCGCTTCAAGGTGAAGGACGGCGAACTCGTCATCGACCCCTCCGTGAAGGGCGACGTGCGGATCGAAACCGAGAAGGAGTTCGCCAAGGACTTCACGATCCAGTTCGAGTTCAAGCCGGACGCGAAGTGCAACAACGACCTGTTCATTCGCGGCCAGAAGTTCGACCTGTCCAAGGCCAACGTGAAGAACATGAAGGACGGCGAATGGAACCCGATCGAGATCTCGCTGAAGGACGGGAAGATCGAGTTCAAGGTGAACGGCGAGTCGGTGCGTTCGGCGACGACGAAGGTGGAGAAGAGCACCTTTGAGATTCGCGCGGAGTTCGGCGCGATTCAGATCCGCAAGATGCAAGTGAAGGAGAGTCACACCCGAGGGTGTAACCAATCTCTCTGGTGTTGATGGCGGGGTTTAGGTAAGAGGGGGCGACTCCTCGACCCAAACAGGACGTTCCATGAAGCCCACCATCACGATTGAAATCCCGGCCGCCAGCGAAGGGCTCGTCCGGCACCTCGTCGCCCTGCACGAGGAACTCGAAGCCCTCGCCCTCTCCGCCCCCGACGGCACAGTACTCGAGGCCTGCGAATCCGCCGTCGTCCATAAGGGACGCGACCTCAACAAGCGGATTCTGGAAGATGCGGTGGCTCGACGAATCGAGTCCGCCGAA
>JAYTGN010000016.1:0-7939 GCA_043733485.1 Gemmataceae bacterium | reverse complement strand
CGCTCGGCCAGATCCCGCCACTGCGAGCCCGTCGAGAGAATCAACAGAATGCCATTGAGCATCTGGCGACGATCACGAGGCGGACGACCCGTCTTGGCCACCGACTGAGGAAGCAGTGGGTCGAGGATTGCCCATTCTTCCTCGCTGACTTCATGACGCTTCATGTACAGACCTCCTTGTCCGTACACCTTTTATCGGCTATTCTTGAGTTCTAAAACAGAGCCTACTATTCACATTCCAAACGGAACGTCGATTTCGAAGGCCACCGGCATCGGTAGGTTCCTGCGCAGCCTTCCAATTGTAAAAATAACGTTCCGACTTTGAGAGCATGAATCAGTATTCGTGCGACCTCGACGGACGATCCATAACACTCTCGGGCATTGCGTTCGGCTCGTTCCAGACCACATCGCTGCGCAAATACCAGCCATCTGCCTGGAGAGCAAATGCCAGCCGCCAAGGCATGCCAATCAGATCCTTGGGTTTCAAGCCCTCGGGTGTATCCGGGCGAACCTCCATCGCTCGCGCCGGGTTTTTTTGTCGGGAGCGCGCCGTCCCCGATTTCCGCTCGTATCGCCATCGCCGATGTTCAACCACAGTGTCCCCTCGCTCGTCAGAATGCGTTTCACTTCCGCGAAGATGGCAACGAGTCGGTGCAAGAATTGAGGCAACGCGGCTTCCAAACCAATTTGCTCTTCGATACCGTAATCCCGCATTCCCCAATAAGGCGGAGAAGTCACGACGCAACGCACGCACTCGGAAGGCAACCGTCGCAAGACGGTAAGTGCTTCGCCCTCGAAAAGCGTGGAGCCTCGCAAGAGTAGAGGCGGGTCGGGTGATCCGCTCCACATCGGGAGCGGGCGAGTCACTTACCATGGCTTCGATTCTAGGAGGACCATAACTTTTGCAGCAGTCCTTCCAGTTTGCCATTCATCCTTCGAGCCGCATCTCTTATTCTGATTGGGAGCCCCTGGAGGAGCCGAAGCGATGAGTGCCCTGGTCGTGGAACCGCCGTCCGAGCGCGTCGAGCACGTGCATCGTCCCATCGAGAACGTCGCCGGGCGATTGGGCGCGTGGCCGTCGAACGTGGTCGTGGCCCAAGCCGGCTTGCCCTGGCAGAGCCGGCTCTCCAAAGCCGCCCTGCTCATTCCCCGCATCCGGCACTGGGAGAATCAGTACCTCAAGCTGAACGACGCCGAGATGCTCGAAGTGAGCCATCGGCTGCGGGGCAAAGCCCGCGGCAAGTTCAGCCTCGAAAAACTGCTTCCCGAGGCGTACGGACTCTGTTCCGTCGCCATTCAGCGCACGCTGAACATCCGCCCGTTCGACGTGCAACTCGCGGCCGGCGCGGTCATGCACTCCGGCGGGCTCGTCGAACTCGCCACCGGCGAAGGCAAGACCGTCACAGCTTCTTGCCCAACATTTCTCAATGCCTTAGTCGGCAAGGGCGTCCACGTCACGACGGTGAACGATTACCTGGCCAAGCGCGACGCCGAGTGGATCGGGCCCGTGTACGAGAAGCTCGGGCTCTCCGTCGGCGTACTCCAACAGAAGATGGAAGAAGGACCGCGTTCCGTGGCGTATAAGGCGGACGTGACCTACGGCACGGCTGCCGAGTTCGGGTTCGACTTTCTGCGCGATCGGTTGAAGCTCCGCGGCGGGCAGGCGAATGCCGCCCCGTTCTGGGCACCGTTCATCGCCGGGGCCCCGGCCGCCAGCATGGACCCCCGCGTGCAGCGCGTCCTTCACTACGCCATCGTGGATGAAGCCGACAGCATCTTCATCGATGAAGCGAAGACGCCGCTGATCATCGCCAACCCCACGCGCGCCGCCGAACCCGACGAGCAGGTCGTCTTCACTTGGGCCGATCAAATCGCCCGCGAAATGAAGCGCGACACCCACTTCGCCATGAACTTGAAGAAGGACAAGATCGAGATCACCGACGACGGCCGGCACCTCGTCCGCTACTCGAACCCGCCCTCCGGCAAGTACGCGAAGGCCATGGATAAACTCCTCGAATCGGTCGAGAAAGCACTCCACGCCTACTACCGCTTCATGCGCGATCAGCACTACATGGTGAACAAGGAAAACAAGATCGTCATCATCGATGAAGGCACGGGCCGGCCGATGCCGGATCGCCATTGGCGCGATGGTCTGCACCAGGCCGTCGAGGCCAAGGAGCACGTCCAGATCAACATGCCCAGCGACCACGCGGCGCAGATTACGTTCCAGAATTTCTACCGGCTCTACACGAAGCTCGCGGGGATGAGCGGCACGCTGTTGCCCAACTTCTGGGAGCTTCGCAAAGTCTATCGCCGCTGGACGAGCAAGGTGCCGACGAACAAGCCGACCAAGCGCGAAGTGCTGCCGGACAAGGTCTTTCCCACGGAAGAAACGAAGTTCGAATTCGTGGTGAAGACGACGCAGGAGATGCTTCGCACGCATCGGCCCGTGCTGATCGGCACACGAACCGTCGATGCTTCCAAGAAACTCAGTGCGAAGCTGACCATCGCGGGTGTGAAGCACCGGGTGCTGAACGCGGAACAGAACGAGGGCGAAGCCGAGATCGTGGCCGAGGCGGGCCAACCGGACACCGTGACGGTGGCGACGAACATGGCGGGTCGCGGCACGGACATCAAGCTCGGGCCAGGCGTAATCGAGGCCGGCGGCCTGCACGTGATCGGTACCGAACGCCATGAGGCGGAGCGCATCGATCGGCAGCTTCAGGGTCGTGCCGGTCGCCAGGGCGACCCCGGCAGCGCCCAGTTCGTGCTGTCGCTCGAAGACCAATTGCTGGAAGGGCTCGGCACCGCCAAGCAGGACGAACTCCAGGCCCTCGGCCGCGCCGGCGGCAACCGCAACTGGGACCAGTACGCCATCCTCTTCCGCCAGGCTCAGGTCCGCATTGAGAAGAAGCACTACAAGCAGCGCCTCGATTTGATGAACTACGACAAGCACCGGCAGGAAATGCTCCAGGACATCGGTGCCGATCCGTACGTGGATTAGGTGAATGAATTGATTCTGGTGGCACAGGCATTCCTGCCTGTGTAGAGAGAAGCACAGGCAGGAATGCCTGTGCCACCCAATCCTCGACAAGGTTCCTTCATGCCGTTCCATTCGCACAAGCTTCCCAACGGGCTGCAACTCATCGGCGAGACGAGCCCGTCGTCGCGGTCGGTCGCACTCGGGTTCTTCGTTCGCACTGGCAGCCGGGACGAAACGCCCGAGGTCGCAGGCGTGTCGCACTTCCTCGAACACATGATGTTCAAGGGCACGCCGCGCCGCACCGCGCTGGAGGTGAACCTGGACTTCGACCGCATCGGGGCCAGCTACAACGCCTACACCAGCGAAGAGAACACCGTCTACTACGCGGCCGTGTTGCCCGAGTACTTGCCGAAGGCGATGGACGTGCTCGCGGACATCTTGCGCCCGAGCTTGCGGCAAGAAGACTTCGACACCGAGAAGAAGGTGATTCTCGAAGAGATCAAGATGTACGAGGACCAGCCGGGGTCGGTGGCCAGCGAGAACGCGCGCCGCATTTACTACGAAAAGCACCCGCTCGGCAACAGCGTGCTCGGCACCTCCGCCAGCGTCGCGGATCTGACTCGCGACCAGATGCACGGCTACTTCTCGCGCCGCTATTCGCCCACGAACATCATCGTGTCCGCCGCCGGCAACTTCGACTGGAACGAGTTGGTTCGCCTGGCCACCGAGGCTTGCGCGAAGTGGGAGCCGGGTGAATCGGGCCGAGGCAACCGCACCGAATGGACCGGCACCGGTGGCCTCCACGTTCTCACCCGCGAAACCGTGCAACAAGAACACGTGATGTTCATGTCCGGCGGCCCGCCCGCCGATTCGCCCCTTCGCTATGCCGCCGACACGCTCGCCCTCGCCGTCGGCGACGATTCCGGCAGCCGGATCTATTGGGCACTCGTGGACCCCGGACTCGCGGATTCCGCCGACTGCACTTACTACGAGAACGACGGCAGCGGTTGCGCCTACGCTTCGTACAGCTGCGAACCCGAGGAGACGGAAGGCAACCTCGCGATCATGCGAACCGTGCTCGCCGAGGTGCAGAAGAACAGCATCACGGCCGAAGAATTGATGCAGGCGAAGAGCAAGATTGCGAGCCGCGTGGTGCGAGGCAGCGAGCGGCCGATGGGCCGGATGCAGGCCATCGCCTCCGCGTGGAGCTACACCGGCGAATACCGCGACGTGGACACCGAACTCAAGAACTTCGACGCGGTCTCGCTCGAGAATGTCCGCGAGTACCTCGATCGGTACCCGCTCGACAGCAGCACAGTGATCGCGTTCGGACCGGTGAAAAGTCTGGCCGGCGTGGAGGGCAAGCCGGTCTGAGGGCGAGCCGAGCCGCGTGAGCGGCCGGGTTGTTGGTGTCGCACGAAACCGGTCGCTCACGCGACTCGGCTCGCCTGGAAATTTCTCAACACGGATGTCTTCATGTCGGAATCTGCCGCGCCGCCGACTGTCTGGACGATCCGCGCCCTGCTCGCCTGGACGACGGACTTCCTGGTCAAGAAAGGCACGGCACCCGCGACCGCCCGGCTCGAATCGCACCTCCTGCTCGCCCACGTCCTGCACTGCAAGCGCGTCGACCTTCTCGTTCGGTTCGAGGAACTGCCCACCGAGGAGCAGCGAACCGAATTCCGCGGCTTGATCAAACGCCGCATGGACGGCTTCCCCGTCGCCTACCTCGTCGGTTCGCGCGAGTTCTACCTCCTGAACTTCGAGGTGACCCCGGCCGTACTCGTACCGCGGCCCGAGACCGAGACGCTCGTGGCCGAGGTGCTGAGGTTGCTCAAACCGCTGACGAGCCCGCACGTGCTCGACCTCTGCACTGGCTCCGGCTGCATCGCCATCAGCATCGCGCATCAGAAGACCGACGCGAACGTGAAGGCGACGGACATTTCGCCGGACGCGTTGGACGTGGCGAAGCGGAACGCTCAGAAGCACGGCGTCATGGCCCGCGTGTCCTGTTCGCAGGGCGACCTCTTCGCGGCCGTTCCAACGGGCGCACTCTTCGATGCGATCGTGAGCAACCCGCCGTACATCCCGCCGGGGGAACTGGCGACGCTCGCACCGGACGTACGCGAACACGAGCCGCGTCTCGCGCTCGATGGCGGCCCGGACGGCCTGGCCTTCTACCGGCGGATCGCGGCGGACGTGGAGAAGTTCCTCAAGCCCGGCGGCGTGCTGCTATTGGAAATCGGCTCGACGCAGGACGAAGCGGTGCGGGCGATCCTCGGCGAGCAGTCTGGCCTCGAAGTGGGCAAGACGCTGAAGGACGCTGCCGGCCTGCATCGCGTGGTGATGGCGAAGCGGAAGTAGGGTTGTAGGTCTGGCTGTGCCTGAGAAGAAGAATAGAGGTCAGTACTCCCCAAGACAGGTCGATCCAACGAGTTATCAACTGATTATTCTTGTTTACATTTTCAATTGATGGCAATTATTTGTCCACAAAGTTGACTTGGGTTGCACTCTTGATTAGATTACTCTTCTGTTTACGTCTTCATTCCTGCCACTTACCAGACGGTACCATGCCCCTCAAAAAACGATCTGGCCCAGGTCGCCCTCCGACGGGCATCCCCACAAAAACCTTCTCCTGCCGAGTGCCTTCGGTCTTTGTCGAAGCGTTCGAATGTTTGGCTGACGTTAGGGGAAGTAGGCATGGCACTGAGCTGGCTCGAGCGGCCGAAGAATTTCTGAGCCACTGGTATCGAATGATCAAAGCGAACCCGAAATCGCCGATGCTCTCTGACTCGACGGGGCAGGGCGTCTCCGCCTTCCTCGGCAAAGTTGAGGACTGGCTCAATCAAACTGGTCGAAAGCTTTGCACTCCGCGAGAATGATACACGATTCACAGCCCGTGGACCTTCCGCAGCTTCTCTTTACGTCAGACTATCGCCTCATCGCGAATTCAATATCTCCCTCATTTGGACCTCGCCACCGGGTTCCCAATCGAACGTCATCACATCGGCGGGTTGGCCCACATCCAATGTCGTGATCGGCAAGCCGAGTAACTCACGAGGCCGGGCCGAAGCCATGTCCACGGCGTCCTTCAGGCTCACCCCCGCGACGCGGATCATGGTTCCCACGCAACGGTCCGTGAAGTGCCCGCTGCCGGCGAGGAACGGCGTGCCCGCCAGCACCACCTTGCCGTTCGGCAACACCTCGAGATCGGTGCCCCACTCGCGGTACTTCCCCGGCGGCGAACCCGCCATGCTGCTCGCATCGCACGTGATCAGCGTGCGCTCGATCCCCTTCGCCCGCACGATGCACTTCACCACGGAAGCGGGAAGGTGGTGCCCATCGGAGATGACGCTCGCCCAGAGCCGATCCTCGGCAAGTTGTTCCCAGATGTAGTTGGGATGCCGCGGAAGCACGGCATGGGCTCCGTTTCCCAGATGCGTGCTGGTGCGAGCACCGGCCTCGACGGCGGCGCGAATCTGGTCGGCCGTCGCGGCCGTGTGCCCCAGCGCGACCACGACGCCCGCGGCCGCCAACTTTGAGATGAATGGGATCGCCCCCGCCCGCTCCGGCGCGATCGTGACCATGAGAATCTTCCCGCCCGCCGCCTCCTGCCATCGTTGGAATTCGTCCCAATCCGGATCGCGAATGTGTTCCTTCGGGTGGGCACCACGCGGGCCGTCTTCCGACGAGAAGTACGGCCCTTCGAGGTGATACCCTGGCATCCAACGCTTCAACTCCGCGTCTGCTTCGACGGCCTGCGTGAGCGTGGCGAAGCCGTGTTTCAAGGCCTCGAACGAGCCAGTGATCAGCGTCGGGCAGAAGCCGCCGATGCCGTGTTTACGGCACTCCTCGGCCACGGTGCGCACTTGCTCGGGGCGCAGTTCCGGCGAGTTGAACGCGATGCCGAGGCAGCCGTTGATCTGCGGGTCGAAGAAGGCCGGCGCGATCCACTGGCTCGGCGACTGACTCGAAGGCGCGATCGACGCGATGCGACCGTTCTCAATGGTCACCGCGATCGGCTGCCCGGTTCCGTAGTGCCTCGCGTGAATCGACATGAGAAGCGGCTTTCGGGAAGGATCGTTTCGGAATAGGATGAACCGACCGGGGAGCGCGGGCGTCCCTTTCCAAGAGTTTTACCGAGGACCACGGCAATGGGCAGTGTCCGCGCGCTGGCGTGCATTCTGATGGTCGCGGGGGCGGCTTGCGCTGCTCCGGTGCCGGCGCTGCCCAAAAACGCGGACGACGACGCTTCGCTCACTGCCGTGAAGTTGCTCAAGAATCGCAAGATCCAGAAGGAACTGAAGCTCAACGCCGAGCAGCGCATCGCCATCGTGGACGGGCTCGCGGACATCGACGAATCCATCGATAAGATGCGGACGGCGTTACTCAAAGTGCCCAACCCGACGCCGGATAAGTTCGAGAAGCTCGAAAAAGAATCTCAGGACGCCAAAGTGAAGATGTTGAGGACGACCGCGACCAAAGGCCTCACGCCGGCGCAGCGCTCACGGTTGAAGCAAATCACCCGGCAAATTCACGGGCCCGAAAGCTTCAACGATCCCGCACTTCAGAAGTTGCTCGCGTTCACCGATGCCCAGAAGAAGGCCGTCGCAACATTCGAAAAGCAACTCGAAGAGAAGATCACCTCGTATCTCAGCCTGCTCGGCAACGACGACTCGGACAACCGCAAGGAAGAGCTCCTCAAGTTCCGCGAGGAGTCGTTGAAGTCGCTCGTCGCGGGGCTGGCGATGGACCAACGCGAAGTCTGGAAGTCGCTGCTCGGCGAACCGGTGAAGGGCTTCGACGCCATCGAACTTTGGTTCGCGATTCTGGAAGAAGACGACGACAAGCCGATGCCGTGAGTTGTGCCCACCCATTTCCCTGGGTGACAGGTAGAGTTTGGCGAACCGGCGACGTGAGTCGCCGGGTGCGATCGCAACCCGGCGACTCACGTCGC
>JAYTGN010000015.1:0-7940 GCA_043733485.1 Gemmataceae bacterium | reverse complement strand
GTTGCTGCCGCTGGTGCCGCGCGAGCAGTAACCGATGGCTCCCCCGCAGGCGCGTTAGCCCGACGCGCTAGCGAGGGTCGAGCGGTCGATGAGCAGGTTGGTAGACGTTGACCGGACAGACGACGACCGCGAACTTAGCCCACGACCGCTCGACCCTCGCTAGCCCGTCGGGCTAACATTCGCCTGCGGCGGAACCACCCCATGCCCAGACTCGCCCCCGACGTGTTGGCCCGCATCGACCGGCTCGAACTCGACGCCAAGCAGGTCGTCGAGGGGTATCTGGCCGGCCGACACCGGTCGCCGCGGACCGGGTTCGCCGTCGAGTTCGCCCAGCACCGCGAGTACGCCCCCGGCGACGACATCAAGCACATCGATTGGAAGGTCTACGGTCGCACCGAACGCTTCCACTTGAAGCAGTACGAACAGGAAACGAATCTCGTGGCCTGGCTACTCGTGGACGCCAGCGACTCGATGAAGTACGCCTCGGCCACGCGCTCCAAGTACGACCTCGCGTGCAGCGCCGCCGCTGCACTGGGCTTCCTCGTTTTGAAGCAGTCGGACAGCCTCGGACTCGCGACCCTGGCTGGCGGCGTTCGCTCGTTCCTCCGCGGCGCGGGTGGCTTGAACCAACTGCGCGAAGCGTGTCGCGCCCTTTCCGATGGGCCTTATACCGGCACCGCGAACCTCGGCAAAAACCTCCACGAACTCGCGGGCCGAACCGGCCGCCGGGGGATCGCGTTCGTCTTCTCCGACTTCCTCGACGACGTGCCGGACATCCTCACCGGCCTCCAGCACCTCCGCTTCCAGAAACACGAAGTCGTTCTGTTCCACACTCTGGACGCCGCCGAACTCGACTTCCCGTTTCGCCACATGACGCTCTTCCGCGGTCTGGAGGAACTGCCCGAGATGCTCACCGATCCGATCGGCGTCCGCGAGAGTTATTTAAAGGCGCTCGAAGACCATTCTGCGGCAATCCAGGAAGGATGCCGTGGGATGGAGATCGACTACGTGCGGTTGCGAACCGATGCGGATTTGGGCCACGACCTCGCGGCCTATTTGCAGAAGCGCTTGGGGAAGTGAATCAAATCACGACCGACAGCACCAGATAGCACAGTGCGGCGACGGCGGCACCGGTCGGCAGCGTCGTGACCCACGCGAGCAGAATCGAGAGGATCATTTTTCGTCTCGCCGTCCCGTTCACAATTCCGATTCCGAAGAGCGACCCGACCGAGACGTGGGTTGTGGATACGGGGCGGCCGAGCCAACTCGCCAGTATCACCATCGTCGCAGTGATGAGATTCGCGATGAGGCCCTGGCCGGGGTTCAGGCGGGCGATCTTCCGGCTCATGGTTTCGGCGACGCGGCGGGCACTCAGCCACCCGCCCGCAGCCATGGCGATCGCAATCAAAGCCAGTCCCAACGAGGGTTCCAATGCCTCGGCCGCGATGAGCAGGGCCACCATCTTCGGCGCATCGTTCAGTCCGCGCGCGAAGCCGACGGCCCCGGCACTCAGGAAGTGCAACGCGTCCAGAATCCGTCCGGCTTCGATCCCAAAAACGCGGCCCGCGTAGGCCGTGCGGCAATGCGACGCCGTTGCGATCTGAATGAGGGCTCCCGTGCGGATCAGAGTCAGGGAGCCATCCGGATTCAAACTGGCGGATTCGGAGACACCGCCGACGCAAATGCACGTTTCCTCGGTAAGGCTGGTCCGCTTCCGGATTGCATGCGCGAAGGGGTAAAGCAGCATCGTGAGGAGGATCGCGATCGCCGGGGCCGCGATCAACGGCAGGAGGAACTGTTCGCCGAGTCCGGCGAGGCGGATATTGCCGTTCGACGCGACGAGTCCCGCGCCGACGAGGCCGCCTGTGAGAGCATGGGTTGTCGAGACCGGCATGCCGACGCAGGTCGCGATCAGCACGGTGATCGCGCCGCCGAGGCTCACCGCGAGCAGGAATCGAGGCTGGCCGATGAGTTCGTTCGGAACGAGACCCTTCCCGGAGAACGTCTTGACGAGTTCTCCGGCAAGGATCAGTGCGAGCAACGAGCCGGCCATCGTGGTGATCGTGGCCCAGATCAGCGCGGTGCGATAGCCCGTCGTTCCACTACCGAACAGCGTGGCGACGCCCTTGTAGTTGTCGTTGGCGCCGTTCGCGTAAGCGAGAATCAGAACCGCAAGGAGGAGAACGATGGCTGTAGCGGTCATGAGAGGCCGTTGGAAGGTCTCGAAAACACAAGGACAGAATAACAACTGTCCTTGTGTTTGTATGAGATCACTTCGCGACCGCCACGAACTTAATGCACACCGGCGAACCCACCTTCACCGACACGTCCGTTTCCTTCGCGCCGCCCGACTTCATATCACGTTCGAACACGCCGATCTTGTGGCCGTCCTGGCTGGCAATGAGCATCCACTTGCCGCTCGGGTCGATGTTGAAGTTGCGGGGAATCTTGATGTCCCCCGTGATGTGCCCGGCGGCGGTGAGCTTGTGGTCCGCCCCCACTTTGAAGACGGCGACGCTGTTGTGCCCACGGTTCGAGACGTAAACGAAGTGGCCGTCCGGCGAGAGGATGCACTCGGCGGTGGAGTTGCCGGGCGTCGGCTTGGGCAGCGTGGAGAGCGATTGAATGACGCCGGGCTTGCCGGCCTTCCAGTCGAAGAGCACGACGTTGACGGTGGAATCGAGTTCGCCGCAAACGTAGGCGTAGTCGCCGGCGGGTGCGATGGCGATGTGCCGCGGGCCGGCTCCGAGCGGCGTGGCCACGTCGGTGGCCGCTTCGTCGTCCACTTTGCCGGTGGCCGAGTCGAACTTGAAGATCTTCACGCGGTCGAGGCCGAGATCGACGACGACGGCGTGGTCGCCGCTCGGGGTGAAGAACCCGCAGTGCGCGTGCGGTTCCTTCTGACGACCGGGGTTCGCGCTGCTTCCGGCGTGCTGGACGAAGCTGGTGCGGTCGCCGATTTTGCCGTCGTCGCCGAGCTTGAAGATCGCGCAGCTCCCGCCACCGTAGTTGGCGACGATGGCGTGCGTGCCCTTCGGATGGACGGAAACGTGGCACGGGCCGCTGCCGCCCGACAAACCTTCGTTCAACTTCTTGAGTTCGCCGGTCTTCGCGTCGAGGGCGAAGGCGACGACCGGTCCGCCGTCCTTGCCGCCGCCTTCGCCCACGGCGTAGAGGAACTTGCCGTTCGGATGGATCGCGACGAACGAGGGGCTCTTCATGTCCGCCGCGAGTTCCGGCTCGCTCAGCTTGCCGGTATTCACGTCGAACTTCGAGCGGGTGATGCCTTTGCTGCCGCCCTTGTCGCCGGTGTAGCAGCCGTAGTAGACCCAGTACGAGTCGGGTCCGGATCGTTCGGCGACAACCGGCGTGGGGTTGGCGGCGGCCGTCACAGCGAGGGCGGCCGCCACGAGCGCGGCGCAGGTGCGTGGGAGAGTCATGAAGTCGCTCCGCGGGGAAAGGAAACGTGATGGGTGGGCGAGGATGATGATACGGCCACGAAGCCAAAGCGAAAAAGGAATTCGCCTCGCGGGGAAGTGGCGAATGGACTTCCTCTGCATGGCCATTCGGGGGGTCAGTAGTCCGGAATCACCTCCCCGCCCCGCGGGGTGACCAATGCCCAGTACACCGTCTCGGCGATGGCCGGGTTGATCAGCCGGACGCTTCCGTCGGCCAGGGCGATCTCCATCCCGGCCGGGTTCGACGACTGGGCGACCCACGCCGCGCACTTGTCAACCGGCGGCCCAGCCTGGAATGTCCATCCGCCCACGCTGGCGTAAGAGACCGGCGGATTCCCCTTCGTCACCGGGTACACGTCCGGGGCCACCGGGAACCCCATTTTGTCCGTCTCCGCGAAGGTCGCCCGATGGCCCGATATAAAATCGTGGGCAATCGTCCAGCTAAAGTTCTCCCCTTGGCACTGGGCGTAGTGCTCGGCGAACGCGATGGTGTTGGAGGTGCCGTCGGTGATCGAGGTGAACCTGGGCCCGTCGAAGAATAGCTGGGCGTTGGCCGCGTAGCTGCACGCCGAAATTGAGATGTTCTCCAGTGAAATGGTTGGATCCTCGGGGTTCACGAACAGGTGGATCCGGTGCAACTGCCCCCCCCGGAGGGCATCCCGGTAGAGATTTTCCTGCTCGACGTGCGGCAGGATGAGGTAGAACAGGCTGGTGTAGCCGCTCCCGGCCGGCTGGATGATGGCCGGGAGTCGGCCGTCATTGGTGTCTGCGAAGTTGTGGCTGGCCAGGATGATCTGGCGGAGGTTGTTCAGGCTCTTGACCCGCTGGGCCGCCCGGCGGGTGTTCTGGATCGCGGAAAGCAACAGCCCGAGCATCACTGCAAGGATGGCGATCACGACCAGCAGTTCGAGCAGCGAGACGGCGGGGCGGGCGGTCCGATTCTGAACGGGGCTCATGGTTACCACTCCTTGGTTGACGGATTCGACAGCCCCTCCTGCATTCGGTAGATGAGGCCACCGCGTTTGTCCGCGGACTACACCGTCTCGAATCCTTGAACACGGGAGGGCCGTTACACTCCCGCCCTCGCCCGCCTGCCCTGCACCTTGGGTAATGAACACCGAGACCCAGCCCGTCGAGACGTATACCTTGGTCGTCCCGTTGCTGAGGTGCCGACGATCTGGTTGGCCACGTTCTGCCCTCCGGTGGCCGTTAAGCTCCCGGCCTCGCCCGTCTGCCCTGCACCCTGGGTAATGGCCACCGAGGCCCAGCCCGCCGAGACAGAGAAGTCGGCTGTCCCGTTACGAAGGCCCAAAACGGCCCAGACGGAGTACGTGTTGTTCGGGAGTTGGTCGGTCGAGAGCGGGGCGGCCGCCGTGCCGAAGTTGAAGGTCATCGTGCCCGGCGGCGACGGCATGACGGGTGTGAGCTGGAGGGTGTACTGCTGGATGAGCCCTCCGGTCTTCGGCATCACAGATACCGTCACGGTCGGCGAGAGCCCGATCGCGAACTGGGTCGTGCCGGCGAAGGAGATTTTGCCGTCCTGCCGGCCCTGCGGGTTGGTCGCCTTTGGAAAGCCGTCTAAGAAACTGATCGTCTGTCCGGACGCCCTGCCGCCGGAGCAGAGGGCCAAGACGATGACGGCCGCCGCCCACGATTTGACAATCATGCTGGATACCCTCGGGCGAATTGCGAAGGGCGAAGGGCGAAGGGCGAAGGCAAAATAAGACGCTCGGCCCACGATGACAAGGCCCAGACGCCATTTTGTGCTTTAGCTTTCTTTTGTCACATTCGACAACATCATCGCATTACACATCGAGTTCTTCGACAATCGCTTGATCGGCTTTCTCCATGATGAACCGGTAGCGGGGCTCCGCGTCCTTGCCGAGCAGTTCCTGGAACGCCGTGTGCGCTTCCAAGTTGTTGTCGATCTCCACTTTTAACAGCGTGCGCGTCTTCGGGTCGAGCGTCGTTTGCGCGAGTACCTTGAAATCCATTTCGCCGAGACCCTTGAACCGCGTGATTTCCACCTTCGCGTTCGCTCGCAATCCGGCGAGGATTTCTTCCTTGTGCTCGTCGTCGCGGACCCAGTGCGTTTCCTTGCCCACGTCGATGCGATAGAGCGGCGGTTGGGCGATGTAAAGGTGCCCCTTCCGGATCAGTTCCGGTGCGTGCCGCAGGAAGAAATCCAACATGAGCGTGGTGATGTGGTGGCCGTCGGCGTCGGCGTCCATGAGCAGGATGATTTTGCCGTAGCGGAGGCCTTCGTAGTAGAACTTGTCGCCGGCGCCGGTGCCGATGGCCTTCACGAGGTCGCCGATCTCTTGGTTCGCCACGACCTTTGCCGTGGGTAGATCTTCGCCATTGAGAATCTTGCCGCGAAGCGGGAGCACGGCCTGCGTGTGATTGTTGCGGCCTTGCTTCGCGGAGCCGCCAGCGGAATCGCCCTCGACGATGAACAGTTCCGTGTTGTCGCGATTGGTGGACTTGCAGTCGGCAAGTTTACCGGGAAGGCTCGTGCGGCGGCTGCCGGGCGAACTCCGCTTCACTTCGTTCACCGCGGCCCGCGATGCTTCCCGCGCTTTCGCTGCCAGTTGAATGCGGCCGATAATCGCGTCCGCTGCCGTCTTGTTATTGTTGAGCCAGGTTTCGAGGGCCGGACGCACGAAGCCATCGACCACGGCATCCATCTCGGGGTTGTTCAGCTTCTGCTTGGTCTGCCCTTCAAACTGCGGCTCGCGCACGAACACCGAGAGCACGCAGACCACGCCCTCGCGGATGTCGTCCGACGTGATCTTGAGCCCCTTGATCTTGATGTCGTGAGTTTCGATATAGTTGCTGACGGCCTTGCGCAAGGCACTTTTCAAGCCGTTCTCGTGGGTGCCGCCGTTAGGGGTGCGGATGCCGTTCACGTACGAGCGGTAGGTTTCCTCCGTCGATTCAGACCACTGCAGCGCGACCTCGAGTTTGCTCCCGCCATCGCGAATGGCCGAGAACGCGACCTCGGTCACGGCCGGCTTCTGACCATCGACGACGAGCTTTTGGAGGAATGCAGGCAGACCGCCGGGGTTGGCGAATTCATAGCTGTGCCCGCCGTGTTCGTCCTTGAACGAGATCGACAGCCCGCTGTGGATGTACGACATGTCTTCGAGCCGGGCCTTGATGGTGTCGCCATCGAAGCGGGTGGTCTTGAAGATGGAATCGTCGGGCTGGAACTCGATGCTGGTGCCGTGACCGCGGAACGGGCCGACCTTCTGAATTTTCGCGAGCGGCACGCCCTTCGAGTACTCCTGGCGATACTCGAAGCCATCGCGCTTGACCGTGGCCACGAGCTTTTTCGAAAGTGCGTTGACGACGGAAGCCCCGACGCCGTGGAGGCCGCCGGAGTGGAGGTAGCCGCTGTCGGTTTCGCCGAACTTACCGCCGGCGTGCAACACGGTCAGCACGAGTTCGAGGCCGGTCTTCTTGTGCTTCGGGTGCACCTCGATGGGGATGCCGCGACCGTTGTCGCCGATGGTGATCGCATCGCCGGCCTTGTGCAGCACGACGGTGATGTAATCGGCGAAGCCGTTGATGTATTCGTCGACGGCGTTGTCGAGAATTTCCCAGGCGAGGTGGTGGAGCCCCTTGGCATCGACGCCACCGATGTACATGGCGGGCCGCTTGCGAACCGGCTCCAGGCCTTCGAGAACCTGAATGTCTTCGGTGCGATACCGTGCGGTGGGAGGCGTACTCATGCGGTTGGCAGTCCTTTGCTCGGCGTGCATCTCTTCCTCAATCTTATCACCTGGGTCAGCGTGGCCACATCGCGTTTGATTTTTCTCGCGGGTCGCGCTCATGCGTCGCCAATCCAATTGCTCCGGAAACCGTGCAATCAGCCGACCGATTAGCCGCGACCCGGAGTCCGCGGAGGGGAGCGCGAAACGCACGGCCATCTCACAGCCGATCCAGCGGGGCTCACCACGCCGCCCGGACCGCGCTGCAGCACACGGACTCTTGGCGATCGTGGAGTTTCGCGAATCGAGCTCTTCTCTTTTTTCTGCCCCTCGCGAATTCGCCGTCATTTCCAGCGTTTGCTGCGTTTTGGAGCGGCGGAGGCGGGAGCGTTCGCCTCCGGATTTCGTCGCAAGCTCATCGCGAGCTTCGGCTTGGACCGAAGCGCGAACTCCACCAATACCGGTAGCGTTCGCCGAAGCCAATGAGTCACTTGCGTTTACGGTGAAAGCGATCCCGACGACACAGATCGAAAGACGGGAAACGACGGGATTCATGGCGACACCGCCTCGTGGTGAGTTCCAACGGGAACGAATGAGAAGTTCTGGCCGAGAAGTGACCGGGAAGACTGTACGTTCCTTTTTGGACTCACGCAACCCGGTGGACCGGACCGGGTGTGCCTCTCGAAGTAGGCATTCGTTCGAGATCCGCAGAGTTCGCGGCTCTGGCCCTGGGAGCGCGGCCGTCCCGGCCGCACCATCGCCGGTGAGT
>JAYTGN010000014.1:0-7945 GCA_043733485.1 Gemmataceae bacterium | reverse complement strand
GGGCTCCGGTCGCTCACGCTCCCGGCTCGCCAGCTGTTCGGTTGGTTCGGCAGGCGAAAAATCGGCACCAAGATCGGACCACGGATCGGCGGCGGCCGGCGGAGCGTACACGACAGGGACCGGTTCGGAGACAGTGGGCACGTGGGCCGTGAGTTGGGCCAGTTCCGCCAGGATCGCCTTCGCGCTCACCGGACGTTCGTCCGGGTTCTTCATCAGCAAGCGGTCGATGAGCCCGCTGAGCCCAGCTGGCAGTTCGCCGGACAGCGTCGCGGACGAAGGCGGATGGTCGTACATCACTGCGCCGAGCGTCGGCAGCATGCCGTTCCGCTGGAACGGCGACTTTCCCAGCAACATGCGATAGAGCACGACGCCGAGGCTGAACAAATCGGCGCGGGCGTCCACGGGTTTGCCTGCGGCCTGCTCCGGGGCCATGTAGCTCGGGGTGCCGAGCACGGTGCCCTCGGCGGTCAGGTTTTCGTTGCCGTCTTGCGGGCGGGTCAGGCCGAAGTCGAGAACCTTGATGCGGCTTGTGCCAGCTTCCAGCCACAGGTTGGCGGGCTTGATGTCGCGGTGAACGAGGCCGCGTTCGTGGGCCGCGGCGAGTCCGCGCAGGACGTCGCGCGCGACCTTGGCAATGGAAGCCGGCGAAACCGGACCTTTGCGCGATTTGAGCCAGTCTTCGAGGGTCGAGCCTTCGAGGAACTCCATGGCCAGGAAGGGGACGCCGTTGGCCTCGCCGACTTGGTGAATGATGGCGACGTGATCGGACTTGATGGCCGCGGCGGCGCGACCTTCGCGCAGGAAGCGATCGTGGGCGTTCCCCCCAGCCGCCACTTCCGGCCGCATCACTTTGAGCGCGACGGGTCGCAGTAGGGTTTCATCTTCGCCGCGGAAGACGAAGCCCATGCCGCCTTCGCCGAGGAGTTTGACGACGCGGTAGCCGCCGAGGCGACCGAGGTCCCCGGGCACGCTGGGCGGCGACAGGAAGGGATACGGCACTGCTTCCCGGCTCGCAGGATCGCCGGTTTGCGCGATCGTTTCGCCCGACAGAGTCGGGGTCGCGGGCGGGGCACTCGGGTCGGCGACGGGCGTGTAGGGCTCGGGCATGGGGCGGCTTCAGAAGTACAACGGTGGTCGGGTCGGGTCTTCTAGTGTGACCGAACGCTTTGTCGCCGTCAACTGCCTTGCTATAACAAGCCCGAACCGATTCCCCGGAGCCGCACGCGATGAAGATTCACGAGTATCAGGCCAAGGAACTGCTCGCTGCCGCGGGCGCGAACACGCCCAAACACATCGTCGTGAAGACGCCCGAGGAGGCTGCAGTTGCATTCGACCAACTCGCGAACGGTGGCGGGGTCATGGTGAAGGCGCAGATTCATGCCGGCGGCCGCGGGGCCGGTCAGTTAATCGGCTATCCCGAGAAGTTCGGCGGGGTCAAGTTCGCTTCCAGCCGCGACAAGGCCAAGGCCATCGCCGAGACCATGCTCAAGTTCCCGCTCAAGACACTGCAAACGGGACCGGAAGGACAGCCGATCAAGACGTTGATCGTTCAGGCAGACGCGGAGCCGGACAAGGAGTATTACGTCGCCATCGTGTTCGATCGCGGGTTCGGCTTGCCGGTACTCATGGCCTCGGCCGCGGGCGGCATGGACATCGAGAAGGTGGCCCACGACACGCCCGAACTCATTCTCAAGGTGCCGTTCGCTCCCGAGAGCGGCTTGCAACCGTTTCAGGCTCGCCGCGTGGCGTACGAACTCGGCCTCACGGGCGAACAGGCAACAAAGGCCGAGAAGATCATGCTCGCGCTCGCCAAGGTGTTCCTCGAAAAGGACGCGACCATTGCGGAAGTGAACCCGCTCGCCATCACCAAGAAGGGCGACGTGGTGGTGCTCGATGCCAAGATGGATTTCGACGACAACGCGCTGTTCCGCCACAAGGACATCGAGGCACTTCGCGATCTGAACGAGGAGAACCCGACGGAGGTGCGGGCCGGGAAGGCGAGCCTCAACTTCATTCAACTCGACGGCACCATCGGCTGCCTGGTGAACGGGGCCGGACTCGCGATGGCGACGATGGACATCGTGAACTATCACGGCAAGCAGTTCGGCATCGGGCCCGCGAACTTCCTCGATGTCGGTGGCGGCGTCACGGCCGAAAACGCGGTCGAAGCCTTCCGCATCATTCTTTCGGACCCGAAGGTGAAGGCAATTTTCGTGAACGTGTTCGGCGGCATCGCAAGCTGTGCCCGCATCGCCGAGGCGCTCGTGAAAGCGGGCCGCGAGGTCGGCTTCAAGGTGCCCGTGGTCGTGCGGCTCGAAGGCAACGAAGTCGAGAAGGCCCGCGAGATTCTGAACAGTGTGAAGGCGGAACTGCCCGCAATTCGCGTGGCCACCGGGCTCACCGAAGGAGCGAAGATGGTGGTCGAACTGGCGAAGTGAGTCACACGATGACAACCGCGACCCGGCGACTCACGTCGCCGGTTCGCCAAAAGCACTCTCGTTTAGCCGCGACGCGCAGTCTTCGGAGCGGAGCGCGACATCGCCGGAGCCGTCGCGGCTCATCTCGACACCAAATGGAGGCCCCATGACCACCCGCTCGTCGCCCTCGGAAAGGAACCCGCGAATGAATGCGTTCAAATCTGCCGTTCTCCTCCTCGCCGTCGCATTGGTCGGTTGCGGTAAGGCCGAGCCAACCAAGCCCGAAGTCTCCGGTTCTGGGAAGACCGAGACGCCGCCCATAGCGGGGCCGACAATCGGGGCTTCGACGACCGGTATCGCGCCGCTCGCGCCGACCCCGCCCGCCCCCGCGTTTCTCGAACCGACCGATCCGACTCAACAACTCGCCGAGCGATTCATCGCCGACCTGCGAATCGCGTCGGACAAGGCCGAACCGCTGCCCGCGGAGTTGTTGAATCGCGTCTCGCCTGCCTTCCTCAAGATCATCGGCAAGCCCTTGCTCAGCGATGCCGACAAGAAGCACGGCTACAGCGACGGTGCCGCTTCGAACTGGCTGCGGCACGTCGGCACGCAACTCGTCGGCATCGGCCTACCCACCGGTTACGGCTCGCCGAACGCCGCCGTGTTCGTCGGTTCGTGGGGCAACGGTGCCGGTCGCTTCCTCATTCGTATGGTCTTCGCCGAAGGCTGGAAGATCGACTGGGTTTCGCTGGGCACGATCAAGGCACCCGCCCAGAAGCCGACTTCCACCGAGGGCTCGTATCAAGACTTCGCCGTACTCGCGTTCCTCGACGCACTCACCGGCAACGCGACCTCGCGCGACGATCGCGTCGCCCTGCTCGGCGGCGTGACTTCCCCCAAGCTCAAGAACGCCTGGGCCGAACCGTTCGAAGGCGACAAGGCGCGCGGTTACGACTTCAACGCTACGAAGCTCGGCTTGAAACTCGACGAACTCGGCATGGGCGTCACCGGCTTCTCACGAACCTCGGACGGCGTCGATTCGTTCCGGGTCGAACTGATGAAGGGCGAAGCGAAAACGGCCTACACACTGAAACTGGTGAAGGGCGCGACCCCCGGCGAGTGGATGGTGGACGAGTTCACGAAGCAGTAATGTGATGAAGTCCAACACAATGGGAGCCAGCCATGCGTCGTGAAGACATTTTGCAACTGACCCGAACTCAGCCGTTCGTTCCGTTTCGGATCTTTACGACACTCGGTGAATCATTCGATATCAAGCATCCGGATATGATCTTGGCGACTCCAGGTACGGTGCATGTGATAACTCCGCACCCTCAAAAGCCGTCCGACGAAGATGGATGGGTACGAATTCTTTCACTCTACCACCTCCATCACATTGAGTTCCTTCCGAGCCCGCCCGCGAAGACGGGGATGAATGGAATTCACTCCCCGACAAACGAATCTTGAACGCTAACAGCCCCACGAGTAACTCATGAGCATTCTCGTCGACTCCGCCACTCGCGTTCTCTGCCAGGGCATCACCGGAAAGTCCGGAGCCTTTCATACCGATCAATGCCTACTGTACGGCTCGCAGTTCGTCGGCGGCGTCACGCCCGGCCGCGGCGGCCAGACGTGGACCGGCGACCAGTCCAAGAAACAGCTTCCCGTCTTCAACACGGTCGCCGAGGCCGTGAAGCAGACCGGGGCCGACGCCAGCATGATCTTCGTGCCGCCCGGTGGCGCGGCCGACGCCATCATGGAAGCCGCCGACGCCGGCATCCGACTCATCGTCGCCATCACCGAAGGCATCCCCGTTCTGGACATGGCCCGCGCCATGCGCTTCCTCAAAACCAAGCCCGGCTCGCGGCTCATCGGGCCGAACTGCCCCGGCATCATCACGCCCGGCCAGTGCAAGATCGGCATCATGCCCGGCTACATTCACAAGCCCTGCCAGCCCGGCGAGAAGGGCGTCGGCGTGATCAGCCGTTCCGGCACGCTCACCTACGAAGCCGTCTTCCAACTCACGCAACTCGGCTACCCGCAATCCACCTGCGTCGGCATCGGCGGCGACCCCGTCATCGGCACCAACCAGATCGACCTCCTCGAAATGTTCGAAGAAGACCCCGGCACCAGCGCGATTCTGATGATCGGCGAGATCGGCGGCGTGGCGGAGGAACAAGCCGCGGAGTACGTGAAGAGGCACGTGACCAAGCCCGTGGCCGCGTTCATCGCGGGCCAGACGGCGCCTCCGGGTCGTCGAATGGGCCACGCGGGTGCGATCATCAGCGGTGGCAGCGGCAGCGCCAGCGACAAGATCGCGGCCTTGCAGAAGGCCGGCATCGAAGTGGCCCCCACCCCCGCCGACCTGGGAACCGCAGTTCAGAAAGCCATCGCGGCGAAGAAGTGAACGATGGAATTGAGTCAGGCTGCCACATTGCCACTTCTCGTCACACCGACTTTGGCAGCCTGACTCGTTTTAGCCTGGAATTCGTGGCGTTTTGGAAGAAATCTGAGACGTGTTCCGCGACTCGATCATTCGCTTGGCGGAATGGCGACTTATCGCTCCAGACGTGGGAAGAGTTCGGCACGGTCCGCTTCGGGGAACCGATTCACGATGTCCTCGATGAGTGCTTGGAACCCGCGTTGAATGCGAGCATCTGATGCCTGGGCACGGCTTCGCTTCTGGGCGTAGTCGACCGCCTTCCGAGCCATCTCGGGAGTCAGTGCGAGAACGGTGGCGATCAACGCCAGCCCGGCGCTGCGTCATTTGGGACGGGGCGGAGGGGCGAGCGGAACGGGGATGCCATCGAGAAACACGATCCGCGTCAGGTCCTTCCCGGACCGCTTGATGTGAAGGATGACGGACTCGCGGATGACGCCGCGTCGCAAAGCTCGACGGAAATCTGCCAGCGACTTCGGCACCACGTCGTCGATCCTGGTGATCACGTCCGCATCCTCGACGCCGAACTTCGCGAACGGCGATTCCTTCGTGATCCCCATCACTTGCACGCCGCCGTTCTGATGGGCGAGGTCGAGGCCGAATTCCTTCGGGTCGACGAACTTGATACCGAATGGCAGGCTTGACCGCTTCTCTTTGACAGCGAATTCCGAGGGGAGTTTGTCTGTGCTACTGACGCGTCCACAGGCATGAAGGAGCGATTGTTCCGGCCCACCGGCTGGACCTTTGAATCGAATATCACCGGATGCCGCGAGATAGGAATGAGCGATCTTGCCGACGGATCGTGGATCAGATTCGATCAGAATGTCACCCCCGGCGACGAGCATGGATGTCGTAATGTTCGGCTGAACAACTCGGATGTCGTCACTGCAGATGTAGAGAGTGCGGTCGGTGCTTTCGATCGTTGCGGACGAGTTGACGAACACGATGGAATCGAGCCACTCTCCGAGCCCCCCAGCCGGCTTCAGTGGATCGTCGAGGGTGCCGGCGCAAACCAGCCATGAGAACTTTCCGAAGGTGTCGATCCGGCACTTCGGTGCCCGAACGAGCGCAAACTCCCGGACAGTCACAGGCACCACGAGCGACTCATCCGTCAGGTGTGGAAAGTCGGCAATCTTCCCGAACAGAGGCCCCCATTGCGCCTCCGCATAGGCATTTTTCGGGTTGCTCAGCATTGTCAATTCTCGCCGAGCCCTCTTGCGCATCGGCATGGTCAGATCGGCCATCTCGATCGCCTCACGATTGCCGCACGAGCCCATGAACTCGTTGAAAAGATCGAGGCGATTATCGGAAATCCAAGAGCGGCAGCGGGATTGGTTGCGTGCTGCGATGTTCTCGTCGAGCGCGGTCATGACTTCGGCGAGGTATCTTCGATACCTCGCATCCAACGTCACTGCGTGTTCCATGCGCAGATAGGGAAGGTGGTGTCCGTCGCGGGAGAGAGCATCCAGCACGGGCGAGACATTGGTTGTGGACTTCAATTGCTCCAACAGTTTGACCAGACTCGGTGGAAGCCGGTCATCGTATATCCGCGGTTGCTGAGCTGGCGCGTATCCGCTCGTCATCGCGAGGATCACGAACACCAGAACCCGGCGCATGGAATGCGGCCTAGTTCCCATAGTAGATCTCCGTCACATCGAAGCCGATGCAATTGGTGACGGTGGGGACCAATTGCGCTCCGGCAGAGACTTTCGGCCCGCGACCAGGCGCCGCAGTGTTGTTCTGGAAGGTACACGACGTGAGTGTCAGGTTGCCGTTTCTGGCGTCCATGCCGCCTCCGCGCCCTGCCGTCGAGTTGCCGACGATGGCCACTGCCTGGAAGGTGGAGTTGCCTCCGGAGTGGTACATACCGCCGCCTTCGGTGACGTTGCCGCGATTGTCGGAAAGCCTGCCGCCGGTCATCATCAGGTTGCCCCCGGAGTTGTAAAAGCCGCCCCCCCGGTCGGCGGCGATGTTGTCCGCCACGATCGTGTCCCTGAGCGTGACCGTGCCTGTGAGTCGAATCGAGATTGCACCGCCACGCGACTGAGACGAGTTGTTACCAATGATTGAATCTACGATAGTCACAAAGCCACCGGTGACGTCGATCCCGCCGCCGTGGCCGGATTGCGCAGCGGAATTAACGGCGTTGTTGGTGACGATCGAACTCGAGAGAATAGTAAGCACGTTGTTGTTGGAAATCGCACCGCCGTTGTTCGCAGTGCAGTTCTTGATTCGGATGGAATCGAGCGTCAGGGTGCCCAGGTTGCTGATGGCACCCCCGTTGCCGGCAGCGGCTGGATCGATGTACTGGCCGCCGTTGAGGGTGAGTGAAGCGATTCTTGAGCTCGAAGACGCCGCCACTTGGAACATTCCGTTGAGTCCTCCGCCGTTGATGAACAGCATGTCCTTTCCAGTGCCTTGGATGGAAATGTTCTTCGTGAGCGGGTCCATGGCCCTGGTCAGTGTGATTGTTGAGACGTTGGCGAAGACCACTGGATCGAATGCGATGTGAAACGTCACTCCCCCGGCAACGAGGCCGTTGAAGTTTGCCTGCTGGATCGCGGCTCGAAGGGAGATCTTCCCGTTGGCGTCCAGCGGAACATTATCGTTGAGGACCAGATCGTTTGTGTCGGCGAACGTATTGACGAGCCAGGGATTCGCTGCGGGAGCGATCCGGAATGCGCCAGGCTTCATTCCGACGCCGCCCCTGCCGTCACTTACACTGAACGATGTTGTGAGGAGCGTACCTTCTGAGTACGCACCTGAAGGAACTGTCCCACTCACGACGCCAGTGTCAGCGTCGAGCGTGAGGCCTGTGGGTAGAGTGCTCGCCGAGTAGGTCACGAGATCGCCGTCCGGATCGGTCGCAACAAGCTGCATCGAGAAGAATTGCGCCGGCGTGATCTGTTGTTCGGAGATGTCGTTCAGGGCCGGTGACTGATTCATCGGCGGAGGCGGGCCCGGCGGCGGAGGCGGGCTCGGCGGGGGAGGCGAGACGGGCGGAGATCCCGCGACGACCAAGCCCGCGACAACGTTCACGTTCTCAGTGCCGACCGAGATCAGCGTCGATCCGTTGGTTGGCGGGCCGGAG
>JAYTGN010000013.1:0-19547 GCA_043733485.1 Gemmataceae bacterium | reverse complement strand
TCCCGGTCACGCTGTGCGAGGCGACTGAGGTTGCAAGTGCCCCCGCCGGTTGGTAACATTTTGGTAACAATGCTGGCCCTACGAGGGCCATGTCACTGCAACGCGCCCGAAAGGGCGTCGTGTCATAACCGACTGAAGTTAAAGACATTGCAACGTATTTCCAACATCACAGCCCTGTCATTAAACGGCAGACGCGCCAGGTTGAGGGCCTGGTTCCCGTCAAGGGAGTGCAGGTTCAAGTCCTGTCTCCAGCACTGAACGAAACCGAGCTCGGGGTGAATCCCCCGAGCTTTTTTCGTTCGAACGCTACGTGGGATCGGTCCTCTCGCGGTATCATATCTTCCTGCCGCCTCAAGCATGCGAGCCATCCATGACACCTCGTTCCCTGATTTGCGCACTCGGATTGACGACACTCACCGCATTCGCACTGCGGATGGGCCTTGCCGTGGATCATCCGATTCCGCCGCCTCTGAAGAAGGCTCCTCCGACTGCCTTCGAGTGCCGATTCACCGAACTGCCCATTTCGCTCGATGGCACGGCCGACGAACCTGCATGGAAGCAGGCCGAGGTCATCGAGTCGTTCCACCTCGCTTGGCTGGGCGAGAAAGCGCGCATGGCCCGCACCGGCACGAAGGCCAAGTTGCTCTGGGATCGCGAGTACCTCTACTTCTTTGCCGAAATGCAAGACTCGGACCTCTTCGCGGACGTGAAGGAACACGACGGGAACACCTGGAACAACGACGTCTTCGAACTCTTCTTTCATCCGGATCGCACGAAGCCGGGGTACTTCGAATTTCAGGTGAACGCCGCCGGCACGAAGTTCGATTGCTTCATGCCCAAGCGCGAGGTCGGGGACTTCGAAAAGCAAAAGAAGCTCGGCGACTTCCACATCGACGCGAAGGTGAAACTCCGCGGCACCCTGAACAAGCGCGACGACGTAGACCAAGGTTGGTCGGTGGAGGGCCGCATCCCGTGGACCGATTTCCTCCGCACCGGCGGTCGGCCCGAGCCCGGCGAACAGTGGGGCCTCAACCTCTGCCGCTACGACTACCACAAGGACTGGAAGGAACCGGAACTCTCCTGCATCGCGCCGATCGCGAAGCCGAAGGGTTCGTTCTTCCATCAAACCGAGGACTATACGACGCTCACGTTCGTGGGGCCGGGCGTGAAGAGCGGCGAGAAGCGCGAACGAGTCGCGAGTTCAACGGTCGTCGGCTTCCCCGATCCGCCGCCGCCGTACAAGGTGGTGCGAGCGATCGCCGCGTATCGACCCGACTTCCCCATTCAGGTGAAGAACGTTCCCGGCAGCGACCGATTGCTGGTCATCACGCAGCCGCAAGCCTATGGCGGAACGAAGCTCGAAATGATCTCGGAGGCGAAGCCGACCGAGGCCGTGCCCATGCTCACGACTCCGACCGGCGGCACGGCCACGGACTTCACCTTCCATCCGAAGTTCGCCGAGAACGGCTTCGTGTACGTTGGTTGGAGCGGCCGTCGCGGCTGGTGGGACCCGCGAAAGATGTGCTTCATCACCCGCTACACGATGCAGACGAAGCCGCCCTTCGCACTCGATCCACAGAGTGCGACCACGATTCTGGCCTGGGAATCGAACGGGCACAACGGCTGCGCCGTGACCTTCGGACTGGATGGCATGCTCTTCATCACCAGCGGCGACGGCACCTCGGATTCGGACACCAACCTTACCGGGCAACGCACCGACTTGATACTGGCGAAGGTGCTGCGAATTGATGTCGATCATCCCGGCGAGCCGAAGGGCGTGAGCCCTCGGGTGATGTACTCCGTTCCGAAGGACAACCCTTTTGTGAACGACAAGCGCTTCGTTCCGGAGACGTGGGCGTACGGGCTCCGCAACCCGTGGCGCATGTGTACGGACGCGAAGACCGGTCACATCTGGGTCGGGCAGAACGGCCAGGATCTGTGGGAATCCGCCATGCTCGTCCGCAAGGGCGACAACTACGGCTGGAGCGTGATGGAAGGTGGCCATCCGTTCTATTTGGAACGCAAGACCGGGCCAACGCCGATCGTGAAGCCCACCGTCGAGCACCATCACTCCGAAGCCCGCTCGCTCACCGGTGGCATCGTCTACTACGGCGAACGCCATCCGGAACTGAAGGGTGCCTACCTCTACGGCGACTACAGCACCGGCCACATCTGGGCCGTCAAGCACGACGGCGAGAAGGTGCTCTGGCACAAGAAGATCGCCATCACGCCGCTCAAGATCACCGCGTTCTCCACGGATTCCAAGGGCGAACTGCTCATCTGCGATCACAACAAAGCTGGCGAGGGCGGCTTCTACACCTTTGAACCGAACCCCGCGCCGAAGGAGAGCAACTTCCCTCGTACGATTTCCGCCAGCGGGCTCTTCGACTCCGTGAAGGACCACAAAATGAAGCCGGGCGTGGTCCCGTATTCGGTGAACGCGCCGTTCTGGTCGGATGGCCTGTACAAGGAACGTTTCGTGGCGGTGCCACCCGGCGAGGGGATCACGTTCACGCGCGGCACCTGGGGCTTCCCGGACAAGGCCGTGCTGATCAAAAGCTTTGCCCTCGAAACCACCGAAGGCGACGCCTCGACGCGAAAATGGATCGAGACGCGATTCATGACGAAACAAGGCGGCGAGTGGTACGGCTACTCCTACCTTTGGAACGACGCTGGCACCGACGCCACGCTCGTCGAAGCGAACGGCCTCGACAAGGAGTTCGCGGTGAAGACGGCGAAGGGCGAGCGCAAGCAGGTGTGGCACTACCCGAGCCGGTCCGAGTGCATGGCGTGCCATAGCCGGGCCGCGAACTACGTGCTCGGGCTCTGCGAACTGCAAATGAACAAGGACCACGACTACGGCAACGGTCGCGTCGAGAATCAGATTCACGCATTTGAACGGCTCGGCCTTTTCAAGACCGACTGGTACGGCGAAGTGAAGGGCCGCGTGAGCGATCCCGTGAACAAGCCCGAACCGGGCCAGCGCGAAGTGAAGCCCTCGACGCTGTTCACCACCTTCCCCGCGAACCTGACGAAGCTCGTGGACCCTTACGACAACAAGCAAGACCTGACGCTCCGGGCGAAGTCGTGGCTTCACGTGAATTGTTCGACGTGCCACGTCGAGGCCGGCGGCGGCAACGCGGCCATGGAGCTCGGCTTCGCCACGGCGTTGGACAAGATGCGCATCTTGGACACGAAGCCGGTCCATTCGGCGTTTGACTTACCGGATGCGAAGCTGATCGCGCCGGGCGCACCGGAGCGCAGCGTGATGCTGCATCGCCTCGGGATGCGGGGCAGCGGCCAGATGCCGCCGATCTCGACGAACCGCGTGGATGAAGCGGGCCTGGAATTGATGCGCGAGTGGTGCCGGGGATTGAAGAAGTGAGGGAAAGAGCTCAGGCTCGATCCCTCCAAATAGATGAGTCCCGGCTGCCGTGTAGGATCGCCATGACTTCGATGCGGTCGGAATGCAGACGGTAATACACGACGTAGGGAAACTTGCTGAGCTTCTTGATGCGAACGTTCTTCCCGATAATGCCATACGCCTTCGGCATTGCTTGAATGCGAGCGAGAGCTTCGTTCAAGCGAACTAAAAATCGACCGCCCAACCCCGCCTGCTGCCGGTCGTAGTAGTTCCGCGTGTCCTCCGCATCGTACTCGGCTTCGTCGCGGAGTATGAGGGGTAGGTTCATCGCGGCATCGAGAGCCGAGCCAGGACTTCTTCCCACGGCTTGCCGCCAGTTGGGTCGGCATCCGCTGCACTGATACGGTGTTCGAGTTCGCGAAGGTGCCACTCCGGCGGCGTGAACGATCCATCTTCCGGAAGGCTATTCCAGAGTAAATCGATGAGTTCAAGCCTCTCGGTCGCATCGAGACGGTCGATGCCGAATTGTTCGAGCGTGACGGCCATGTTCTCGTCCTCCAAACTTCAATCATGCTACCGATCCCATCAATCCATCACAAGCACGGGTCGGCAGAACGCGCCCGTGTGGCCCTTCAGGTTCACCGGTAGGCCCATGTAGCGCACCGGTTGCGGTAACGAGAACACCTCCGGTGGGAAACGCAGCTCCTCCACCACCCACACCTCGGCGCCGAGCAGGATCGTGTGAACGCGTTCGTTGATCGGCTCGGTGCCGCCGCCGATCGAGAAGTGGTCGATGCCGACGCCGCGAATCTTCTTGTCCACCAGCCACTGCGCGCCGTCTTCGGACGGGCACGGCGAGTGGTACAGCCACTCGTCGGTCTTCGCGCGCTTATCGCCCCAGCCGGTGGCGAGCAGCACGATGGCATCGTTCAGATCGGCGGGCAGTTTGCTTTTCAACATGTCCGCAGTGATGCGTGTGTCGGGGGCGATGCCGCGGAGGTCGGCGATGAAGGCCGGCCCGCACCAGCGTTCGAGCGGGATGTCGTCGAGGCTTTTGCCGCCGGCAATCTTGTGCAACGGCGCATCGACATGCGAACCGGTGTGATTGGAGAGCGCGAGTAGTTCCACGCGCCAGCCGCACTCCGGATGGTCCTTCATGATCTCGGACTTCACCGGCGGGTGCGCCGGGCAGTTCGGGCTGTCGTGGAAGATCGGCTGAGAAAGATCGATCAGGCGCATGGGGTTCCCTCGAAAAAAAACCGAATTCCGCCGCAAAATCGACGGCGATGTCGCGCTCCGCTCCGAGGACTCCGCGTCGCGACTACTACTTAAGGACCGTCAGGACTGAAATCGCTCCGGCTGAGGCTACCGAATGGTGGCAATTGTCACCCTCTCCCCGCCGGCGTGAGCAAGGTTTGCGATCTGCCGATGCAGTTCGCAAACCGGGTGAGCCGCGGCTAGTCGTCAGTCTTTCTTCAACGAGTTGAAGACCATCCCGGTCAGAATCTTCGGATAGAAGTAAGTCGACTTCTGCGGCATCTTCTCGCGCTTGCCCGCGATCACTTCCACGTGGCCCATCACGGTCGGCGGCACCAACACCGCGAGTTGGCACTCGCCCTTACCCATCGCCTCGGTCGCTTCCTCTACCCGATGCACGAACTTGAGCGAGGAGTTGCCGCCGAGTTTGTCCGGTATCAGCCGCTCGAGTACGAGCTTGTGCAAGATGCTGACGCCGAGGCCGCGCCACTCCAAACTGTGCTCGGGCGCGAGGGTTGCCATCACGGCCGGGTTGCGGAGCCGGGCCGCGAACCAGTGGCCGTCCACCGCGGTGCCGAACCCGAAGATCGATTGCGCACCGTCCATCTCGATGTGTTCCCAGCAAGCCTGGGCATCGCTGCGAAATCGTTCGACGATCTCGAAGTGCCCCTTCACCACGTCTTCGAGTTGGCTCGAAAAGACCTCGGAAAGGCCGCTCACGAGCCGGTGCGTCGGCATGATGATGAGGCCGGGGTCGTTCATCCCGACGAGCATCATGAGCACGAAGTTCGCAGGTGCATCCTGATCGAGGCCGGGTTGTTCGTCGCGGTATTTCAACGCCGTCTCGTAGCGGTGGTGGCCGTCCGCGATGAAGATCGGCTTCGGCCCCATGAGCCCCGTAATCGTGCTGATCGTGTGCGTGTCGGTCACGATCCACAGTCGATTGGTAACGCCGAGGTGATCCTTGGCAACGAGCGGCGAGCCCTTCCGAGTGAACGGTTCGAGTACCTTGAAGACCTCACCTTCCGGATCGGGGTAGAGCGAGAAGACGGGCGAGAGGTTGAAGCCGGTGGCCTGATAGAGCTTCAAGCGGTCGGCCTTCGGGCCGGACATGGTCTGTTCGTGCGCGAAGATCTGGCCGGTTTCGAGCGGCTCCAGTTTCACGCGGGCGAAGAAGCCGCGCCGCGTGATCGTCTTCCCTTCGGATTCGAATTCTTGCTCGTAAATGTAGAGGGCGCGGGCCGTGTCTTGCCGCACGGCATCTTCGCCGATCCAGGCCTTGAGCGTGCGGGCGGCGCGGGCGTACTTGTTCTCGGTCGCCGTGTCGCCGGGCTCTTCCTTCGTGAATTCGAGGCGGATCGCATTGTGCGGGCTGAGGTCGTAGAGCTTCTGTTGCAGTTCGGCGTCGATCACGTCGTAGGGCGGCGCAACCACGTGAGAGAGTTCCCCCACGCGGCCCAAGTCGTAACGGAACCCTCGAAACCCGCGAATCTCAGCCATCGAATCACTCCTGCGAAAATGCGGCGAACGGTAACGGACTGTTTTATGGAACGGGAGGGGAACCGAATCAAAGCTCGCCGCGGGGCGGCACCTGGTTGCTCGCCCAGAGAATTTGCCGAGCGAGGCCGTGCAGCATTCGCACTTCCTGCGGGGTGGGCATCGAGCGGCCGATCAGGTGCCGGATCGCGTGCAAGAGCGGGCCGGCTTTCGTGCCGTAGAGGTAGCCGATGGATTCAAACGCCTCCGCGAGATGGGCGAACATTCGCTCCTGGTCCGCGAAAGTCGCGATGCTCTGCTCGGGCATCGCGGGTTCACTCGCGGCAACCTCTTGAAAGAGTTCGTAGCAGCACACCGCCACCGACTGCGCCAGGTTCAACGACGGAGCCTCGGGGTTCACGGGAATGCGAACGAGTCCGTGACAGCGCGTGACCTCGGCGTTTGAGAGCCCGTGCGGTTCGGGCCCGAACACGAGCGCGACCGGGCCCGTTGCCGCGGCCCGCAACAGGTGCGGGAACTTCTCCCGCGGCGAGCCGGCAAACGTTTGTCTCACCACGCCATCGGCCAAACCGGACGTGGCCAACGTGAAGACGCAATCGCCAACGGCTTCTCCCAGATCGGGAACGATTCGGGCCGCGTCCAAAATGCCGACCCCGTGAGCAGCGAGGCGTCGCGCTTCCAGATCGTCTGGGAACCGGAGCGGATCGACGAGTACGAGATCGGCGAATCCGAAGTTGTGCATCGCGCGGGCTGCCGAACCCAGGTTCCCGGGGAAGTGCGTGCGAACCAGAACGATGCGGCAACGGCTGAGGAGCGACATGCGGCAATTGTATCGCCGAACGCCGCGCTTGCGGTCTGGCCTCGGCGAGTCTAAAATCGCGGGTAGCTGAACTTCCCGCCCGAGCCTCTGATATGCCCCCACCCGAACCCGCGCTCGTTCCCTGCCCAGCCTGTCGGGCCGTTCTTCCCATTCCCGCACAGCAACTCGGCCAGAAGGTCCGCTGCGGAAAGTGCAACGAAGTCTTCCTGGCGGCGGTGGCCGAACCGGAAGACGACAATCCCTTCGCGATCCCGTCTTCGCACACCATTCCGGATGAAGGCGAGGAACCGGCCCCACGACCGCGCGGTAAATCGCGCAAGGTCGAAGGCAAGAAAGGGCTCGGCCTTCCGCTCATCGCCGGCAGCATCGCGCTCGGCCTCCTCCTCGTCGGCGGTGCCATCGCCGGTCTCGTCTACGCCATGAAGGAGCCCGCCAAGACGGTCGAAGCCACGAAGCCCAAGGAGGTGCAGAAGCCCAAGGAGAAAGACAAAGGCAAAGCGACGGAGCCAGCCGTGGGGCCGGACGGAAAGATGCTCGACGGAGTTCGGGAAAACGTGAAGGGCTCGACGGTCTACATTCGCACGCTCTTCGAAGACGGCAAGGCCGCGACCGGCACCGGATTCTTCGCCGCCGGGCCGGGAATCGTCGTCACCAACTCGCACGTCATCGGGCAGACGGCCGAGAAGATCGTTCCCTTCAAGGAACTGCAAGTAATCGTGAACAGCGGGATGCCGGATTCGCGCGCCTTCCCGGCGAAGTTGCTCAAGGCGGATCGCGGCCTCGATCTCGCCCTCTTGAAGGTCGACATTCCCAACCTCGTCCCGCCTCCCCTGGAAGTGATCGACTCGTTCAAGCTGAAGGAGACGCAAGAGATTTACATCTTCGGCTTCCCCGGCGGCGAGAGCATCGGCACGAATATCTCCGTGAATATCTCGACGATTTCGAGCTTGCGACGCGTCGAGAAGGTACCCTGGATTCAGGTGGCGGGCGGGATGCATCCGGGCAACTCGGGCGGGCCGGTCACCGATGCGCAAGGCCGCGTGATCGGAGTCGCTCGCGCCGGCATTCGCGGCACCCAAATCAACATGGCCATCCCCGGCGACATCGTACACGCGTTCTTCCACAGCGCCGGCGATCTGATTCCCAAGAAGTGATGCTGCTCCCGAGGGTTCCGCGATGTCTGCCGCAATGCTCGTTTGCCCGGCGTGCCAGACCGCACTCCGCCTCCCGGCCGCGACGCCGGCCGGTCGCGTGCGCTGCCCGCGCTGCAAGGAGATTTTCTCGCCCCTGGTCGATGCCGAGGAACTCTCGGAATCGGTGGCCGTGGTGTTGGACGCGCCGGCACCACCTCGCGATGCAGATGATTCGTTCTTCGACGAGGTCGCGGAATCGAAGCCGGACGTGGCCGTGCCCGCTGCACCGAAAGCCGAACCTCGAAAGCCGAAGCGAGAACCCGAACCCATCCGCACCGGCAACGGCGTCGCCATTGCGTTCGTGTCGGCACTCGCGCTCGTCTCTCTCTGCGCGTTCGCCGGCGCGAGCTACATCGCCTACGCCATCATTTGGAATCCGACGCACGACGAGGTTCCCCAAGGAGCTTCTGGGAAAGCCGGTGAGAAAGCGAGCGGGGATGTCCGCGTTCCCGAAGCCTCGCTGGCCAAGGTGAAGGCCGCGACGATTCTGGTGCGAACCAAGTATCCCGATGGGCAGACCACCACTTCGAGCGGGTTCTTCGTGCCGGGGCCGGGGCTCGTCCTCACCAACGCGCGTTCGGTGGGTCAGGGCAAGAAGCCGATCGCGGTCTCCAAGATCGACGTGGTGATCGGAACGCGTTCGCTCGCGGCCCGTATCCTGGGTTCGGATGGCGACCTCGATTTGTCGCTGCTTCAAGTGGCCGGTCTCGATTTGCCGGAACCGCTGGCGCTCGGGGCCGACACGTTCGCCTTGAAAGAGGGGCTACCCGTCGTCGTGTTCTCGGTGCCAGCGGACAGCGAGACGAGGACTGTGACGGCAACGAACGCCACGATCGGCGGGCAGCGAACGGTGGCCGGCACGCGGCCCTGGTTCGTGCTCAGCGGCTGGATTCCGAACGGCGGGTGGGGCGGCCCCGTCGCGGATTCCACGGGGCGAATCGTCGGTGTGGCCGGCATCATTCCCGGCTCCGAAACCGTCTCCGCCGTGCCCGCCGAGACGGTTCATGCCTTCGTCCAGAATGCGATCAAGTCCGTGGAATCGAGCGGGCCGGTCGCGATGTCGCCGCCCGAGAGTTCGAAGAAGAAGCCGCGCGACGACCCCGATCCGAATGCGTTCCCCGAGGCGTTTCCGGGTCGGCAACAGTTCTTCCCGCCCGGCTTCGAGCCGCCGATGCTCCCCTTCCCGGCGTTCCCGCCCGGGGCCGTTCCGCCCGCACTTCCACCCGGATTCGAAGGTCGCTTCGGCCGTCCCGGCATGCGGCCCGACCAACCTCCGAAGCCGAGAGAACCGAAGCAGCGGGATTGAACTCACACGGCGCGAGGCTTCGCGTTCGAGAAACGATCCAACGCTTCTCGCATCGCGCGGACGAGCAACGCATCGGTCGTGGAACACTGGCCCATCTGTCGCGCGAGCGCACCGCTCGCTCCTTCAACCGCGTTTCTCAAGGATGCATGCACCTGGGTGCAGCCCGTTTCGCGGAGCAACTCTTCAACGTTATGCGGTCGAATGCCGCTGCCGGGAAGAATCTCAATGCGGCCGCGCGCGGCCCGAACGAGGCTCGCAATCTCGGCTTTCCCTTCGAGCGCGGTCGCGGCACCCCCGCTCGTGAGGACGCGCTCGAACCCCAGCCCGATCAGCACTTCCAACGCCGCAAGTCGATCTGGCACGAAGTCGAATGCCCGATGAAAGACCGCCCGTCCCTTCGACAACGCCAGGAGTTCCGCGCAGCGAGAATCGTCGATGCACCCATCCGCGGTGAGTGCGCCGAAGACGAGGCCATCGGCACCGTGGCTCGCGAACCACTCGGCGTCGCGCTTCAAGGATTCCCAATCGCGCGAGGAGTAAACGAACCCGCCGGCACGCGGCCGCAGCAAGAGGTAAACGGGAATGGCGACGGCTTCGCGAACCGCGAGGAAAGTGCCGGGTGAAGGCGTGACGCCACTGAGTTCGAGCGCGGAACAGAGTTCGAGGCGATCGGCCCCGGCTTCCTCCGCGACTCTCGATTCGTCCGCGCTCGTCACGGCGACTTCGAGAAGAATTCGGCCCATCACGCCGCTCGCCTTTGCTGCATCGGCAGCACGAGAGGTGCCGGGTCGCGCTTCGCTCGCAGCGTTCGTTCGTCGAGCAACCGAAGGATCGCCGGGAGCCAGACGAGGGCCGCGATCATGCAGAACGTGACGCCCAAGGCCAGTGCGAGGCCCAGGCTCGCCATGCCCTGATGCCGAGAGGTCATGAGCGTTCCGAAGCCGAGTACGGTGGTGAGTGCGGCCACGAGTACGCCGCGACCCGTCGAGGAGCCGAGGCGATAGGCGCGGCCCTTGCGCCGGCCGCGATAATCGTGGAGCACGTGGACGCCGTTGTCCACGCCGACGCCCACGATGAGCGGCAGGGCGATCATGTTGGCCGGGTTCATCGCGACGCCGAAGATGGCCATGACGCCGAGCGTGAGTACCACTCCGACGGCCAGCGGGAAGAGGCCGAGGAGCAAATCCTTCACGCTACGAAGGTCGAGGGCGAGCACGATCACGATGGCGATCAGAGCGTAGATTCCCGCCCATTCGAAGCCGATCTTCATTTGCAGCAAGCCCTCGCGCGTGCGAAAGGCCTTGCCCGTGGCTTCCGGGTCGGCGTTCGCCGCGGCTGCGGTAAAGCGCTGGAGCGAAGGATAATCCCACAAACTTTCCTTGGCGAAGGCGCGGACGAGAAACTCGCCGTGGGCACCGATGTAGCGTTCGCGGAGTTCGATCGGCAGATCGTTCGCGGCGATTGGAGTGGGTTGCGACACGGCCTTCAGGCGGTTCAAATCTCCGGCCAAATCCGCGACCAAACGGCGATCGAACGTGTGCAGCCGTTCGACGGCAACCTGCGAATTGGTGAGGGCCGCGAGGAGGTCCGCCGCGGCGAGTGACAGTGCGGTGTCACTCGCCCCCTGCGTGCGGATGCGTTCGGTGCGTTCCCGGACGCGTTCCGGGTTCGAGCCCAGCGGCGCGGGCACGCGATCGACCGGCGGCAACTTCTTCAGCTTCTCGTGAATCGCACGAACCGCCGCCAGTTTCACCTCTTGATCGGGAGGAACGAGCGACGCCACTTCGATCACCTTCCCCACTTCGGGCACCGCTTCAAAGCGAGCCTTCAATGCCAAGGCTTCTTCGCGCGAATGCGTCACGCTCATGGCGTCCCACGTCATGCCCGCGCCGCGGTCGATGAGTTTGTGTTCCCAGGCCACGGAATCGAGGTCGCGCGGTTGCAAGTGCAGCAAATTGTGATCGTAGGTGAGCCGCGTCGCGAACGCCCCGCAACCCAGTACCAAGAGGGCTCCGACGGCGAGCACGACGCGCGGACGATGAGCGAGAGCCGGGAACCAAGTTGTCGGAAACGCGAGCGCGGGGAGAACATTCCCCGATGCTCCAGTCACCAGCAGGCTTACGCCCCCCGCACGACGTTCGCGGATTCGCTCCACAATCGTGAGGGCCGCGGGCATGATGGTGAGGCACGCGATCGCGCAGAACATCACGCCGCTGCCGGCGATCCAACCCAATTCCGCCACGGCTTTGAAGTCTGCGAGCATGGTCGCGAAGAAGGCGAGAGCGGTCGAAATCGCGGCCGTGAGTATGCTCGGGCCGGCGCGTTCCGCCGTGAATCGCATCGCCTCTTCGATCGAGAGACCTTCGCGGCGAGCCTCGTCGTAGCGCGCGACCCAGAGCACGCCGTAATCGCCCATGCCGATGAGCATGACCGCGAAGGTGGCCGAGAGAATGTTCAAATGCCCGACGGTGATCGTGGCCCAACCGAGCGCCCAAAACGTGCCGACGACGAGCGAACCGAGCGTGAGCAGTGGGAACCGGAAGCCGCGGTACACGATGAAGTAAAGCACGGCGACGCCGAGCAACGCGAGCCACGAAGCCCGCGCGGTATCCACATCCGATTGAACCATTTCGTCGGTTTCGAGGACGGGCAATCCGGTGAGGCCGAGCTTCAGTTCGGGGAAATCCGCGCCGGCCTCCACGAGGATGGCGCGGAGAGATTCGTTGGCTTCCTTCGCCGGCGTGAACGATTGCATTTCCTTCTTCGGCCGGCAAACGAGCATCGCCAGCGTGCCGTCGTCCGTGAAGAAGTATTGGGCCTCGGAGAGTTGGCGTTCGCCATCGCGGTCGGCGGTGCGCGGCCCGGCGACGGCCCAGGGGTTCCGATAACCGGCGGGGTCGCGGAGCGTAGCCGCCGCCGATTGCACCACGGCAGGCAGTTGTGCGAGCAGGTCGCGATCCGCCGGCGTCTCGCGGCCCGCCGCCTTCGCATCCAGCGCCCGGCTCCCTTGACCGAGCAGCGTTTCGAGTGAAAGCATCGACCAAGATACCGACGCCAGCGAGCCGAAGAGTGGATCCATCCGCTCCACGCGAACCCGAACGTCTTCGAGTTGATCCTTCGGTAGGAACAGGATCGCGCGGTCGTGGATGCCGCGAAGGTCGACGCGGTGGAAGGTGCGGTCGAACAAGTCTGGGCGCTGCTTCACGCGGGTGGCCACGGCATCGAGCGCCGCCTTCATCCGTTCGCGGTCCGCCCCTTCGACGACCACGACCATGTCGTCGTCGTCGCCGAAAGCGTCGAGGTATTTCTGCCAGCGCTTCTGGCATTCCTTCTCGGCACTGAGGAGGTCGTTGCGCTGCGTGTGGTATTCGAGCCGCGTGTAGGCGACTTGAATGGAAGCCGCGACGAGCAGCAGGCACCCGGCCAGTACGAGCCAGGGATGCCGAGCGACCCAGCCCACGAAGGCCGTCACGGATCGCGTCAGGCGGTCGGGGTGTGCATCGAGAGAAGGCGAGGCCATCGGCGGTCGCGCTCCAGGGGATTTCGGCGGGCTCCGCGCCTATAGGCGAGCCTGGGGAGCGGCACAAGCCCAATGCGACCGCGAAGAATGGGCATCCGTAAGCCTCCCCTCTAGGTGCGGTATCCTCCCGTGCCTACAATTCCACTTGAAGGCATCGCCGGCGGAAACCGGCCGACCATCTCCGGGAGATTTCACATGGCCAGTCCGAACGTGATCGAACTCAACACCGATAACTGGAACGAACACGTGACCAGCGGCACACTCGTGGTTGCCGATTTCTGGGCACCGTGGTGCGGGCCGTGCCGCCAACTCACGCCGATCATCGATAAGATCGCGGATCAGTTCGCTGGCAAAGTGAAGGTGGGCAAACTGAACGTGGACGAGAACCCCCAGATCGCCGTGAAGTACGATGTGATGACGATTCCGCGCATCCTGTTCTTCAAGGGCGGCGACACGCCCGTGCATCAGGAGATCGGCGTGCTTCCCGAGTCCGAGATCGCCAAGTTGATCGCCAAGCACTCGTAATTGAGGCGAAACCCGGTTTCTGCTTTGGAAACTGGGTTTCTGCGCGGCAGAGAGAAACCCGGTTTCCAAAGCAGAAACCGGGTTTTCATTCGCACCTCTCGACTTCAACAATTCCCAGAAAGATTCACGTTTCCCGCGCCGCGCGCCGATAAAGATTGCGGGTTGTTCCGCTTATTGCGCGAGGCGAGGCTGTGGCACACGACGATCACGACGAACAACTCACGTCGGCGCGGGCCGCGTTCCGGACCGAGCGCGATGCCGAACGCGCGAAGTTGGCCAGCGAGCGCGTCGAGGTCGACCGCCTTCAACGCGAAGCTCAAACCTTCCACAGTGAAGCGACCCGAAATCGCGACCGGACCAAGCGGCTCGCCGTGCGTTATGCTCGCCGCGTTCGGCAGCAGTGGACCGACGTCCGGACGGAACTCGAAGCCAAGCAGAACGCACTCGATGAGGCCCGAGGCCAATTCTCCGCCGAGGTCGTACGGTTCACGGCCGTTCGCAGCGAGATCCACGCCTCGGCCATCGAGGAGCAGGAACGCCATCGCATCACGTGGGCAGAGCTCGAAGCTCATCGCAAGCGATTGGTCGCGGAGTGGACGGAATCCCACGCGTTCATTGCGAAGCAGGAGGCGGCCCTCACCGCGCGCTCGGACGAATTTTCGCAGCGAGAACAGGTCCTCGCCGGCCTGAAGGCGAAGCTCGAAAACGAGACCGCGAACCTGCGGCTCGAAGCTGCTGGCCTGGAGGCTCGAGCCAATCACGCCCGCGGCATCATCGAGGAACTAGAACGCAAGCGAGACGAGCTTCACGCCGAGTTGCTGGCGGCGGCTCCGATTCCCGAAGAGGCTCCTGCGAGCGAATTCCGCGTGCCGCTGAGCCGCGCCGCGGACCGCGACCTCACGCAATGGGTTGCCGAACTCGATGCCCAGGATCGGCAGCAGTCGCAGGAAAAAGTTCGCCTCGCCGCCGTGAAGGCGTCCCTGGATCGCGAATCGATCGCCATCGCGGATCAGCGGAAGGTGCTGGCGGAACAGTTCGCCATGCTCGGTGCGGCCCGTTCGGATTGGCAGGATGTCGAGAGCCGCACCGTGGCCGAGATGGAAGACCTGGCCCGCGCACTGCGACTGCGGGAAGAGGAACACGCGGCTCGCGAGGAACGGCTTTTGAAGGCAGATGCACGCCGTCGCGAAGAGGCTCAAGACCTCTGGCGGCTTCGCTTGCGGATGGAAGCGTGGCAATCGAAGCTCATCGGCGTTTCGCAAGTTTGGCACGCGGAGCGCAAACGCCGCGAGTACGATCTCACGATTCGCGCGCGGGCCATCGGCGACCGCGAAGGCACCCTGCAAACGATGTTCGACCGCTGGGAACACTCCCGCGAATCGGATCGCGAGCGCCTTCAGGCGGAACTGCAACTTTGGGCGAACGACCGGGCCTGCATGACGCAAGCCGCCGAGGACTACGAACGCCGTAATCGCGAGTTATTGGGTGAACTCGCGGGCCACGCGGCTCGGGCTCTCGCCTCGGAAGATTTGCTCGCCGAGACGGCGGCTCCGGGCAAGGGCACGACCCGCCGGTTTGCCGTGCTTCGCAAGCGCTGGGAGCGAGTCTTCACCCAGAAACTCGCTGACATCGACGCCCGGCGAACCGCGTCCGCCTTGGAACTCGCCCGCCTCGACGAGCGCTACCGAGAGGTGCATCGCAGCTTGAAGGAAATCGCCGAGCGCGAGAACGAGTTGAACGACCGAGCGGCGCGGACGCAGTTGCTGCTGCTGGGAGAACCGGGCGTACTCGCGGCAGAAGTCGCGGCGGAGCCGCTGAACATGGACGCATCTGCGACCGAACTCGACGCGCTGCGTGCGGAGTTCGAGCGAATGGCTCACGTGCTGTTGGAAGCGGGCGCGCCGGAGGAAGAGTTGCCCTGGGCCGCGGAGGAAGTGGAACCGGAATCGGGACCTGATGTGCTGCCGTTCGCGTTTCACGCGCGAGCGGCGTGATGGCCCATCGGTACGAGCCCGACGCGCCAGCAAGGGTTGAGTACAAACCTTGCTGGCGCGTCGGGCTCGAGGAAATCACTTCGCCGGAGCGAGCGCTTTCGCAATCGCCACCCACGCGGCCTTCTTGTCGGTCAGCGTGCCAAGTACCGCGAGCGTCGACTTCTTCTCGTCGGCACGTTACTCCTAAGTCATTGGAGGTTACAGTCTTAACCATCATTCGGCGCGTCCGGAAAATTCGAAGTTCCTTGGGCGGCGTCTTGCTCGCTACTTTTTCACCTGGCGAACTTCATCGAACTGGTCGAGGTTCTCCACCCGGAGCTCGTACACCACACCGGTGTTATGCTCGACCCGCTTGACCTGCCCCGTGACGCGAATGACCTTGCCGCGGAAGTGCGCGCCCGGATCACCGGGATCGATGCCGAGACGGAAGAGGTCGCGAGCGGGCTTCATCAAGATCCACACCAGCACCCGACCATCGCCTTTCGGTTGCTTGGCCGGGCAGAGGTGAATCCCGGCTACCCCGCCGTACATGATGCCGCCGCCCTGGATCCCCCCGGTCCCTTCGTCCCCGACATGGAACTCGATGGTCGCCTTGCCCTCGAACTTCTTCGCCACGATTGTCTCGGGAGTGAGCGGCTGCGGCTTCTCTGCCGCCTCCCCAGTCTGTGGCTCCACCGCGAGGGCCGCGGCACCGGCCGTTATGATCCGGACGGCGTCTCGACGGGTAATACCTGACATCGTAGCTCCATTCGGTTGGGGTCGCCGGAGAAACGCCGCGTCATCGAGCGGCTGAGTTGTCTTGGTCACCTCCGGCTGAGGCCGAGGGCTCGCCTGGGTGGCTTTCGGTTCGTCGCCGGCGTGGGCGGGCAGCAGCCCGAACCCAACGCCGCCGGTGAGCGCGAACGCCACCAGCGTTCCGATCGCCGCCGCCTTCAGTTTGTTGAGAAGCATCATCCGCATCACTCCTTCGCATAGTTGAATGGCGTGAGCGGACACGAGCCCGTCGAGCCCCGCAGTTCCAATCCCGGCCGCGATGGCCTCCGCGGCTTGCACCGCGGATTCGGCGAGCATCGGCGCGACCATCGCGGCCGAGGCTCGTTCGCCCAGCACCACTGCCAGCGCCCCACCGGAGAGGTCGATGCCTCGGCGAGTCAACCGTCCGGCGAGAAGTCGCCGGGCCTCGGCCAATCGCGCCGCCAACGTGGCCGGCGCGACTCCGAGTTGCTTCGCCACGGATCGTTGCGGCCGACCTTCCAGGTCGCACAGTACGATTGGAAGCCGCAACTTATCCGGGAGCCGCGCCAGTTCTTCGTCGATCACCGGTTGGAGATCGCACCAAGAATCGGCGCTTTTCACCGGCGTTTCGGGCATGGCATCGACCTGTTTCTCGCGGGACCGCCGGCGGGCCAGGACGGCCCGAGCCTTCATCGCCGTCCGGTACGCCACGCCGTAGAGCCAGTTCCCAACCCGTTCGCGCGGTCGCACCGCACTCGCGCGTCGAGCCAGGACGAGGAACACCGCCTGGAAGGCGTCGTCCGCCGTGTGGAAGTCGCCGATCACTCGCCGCGCGACGCCGAGAACCATCGGCCCGTGGCGGCGAACGAGAGCGGCGAACGCATCCCCATCGCGCTCCCGAAGGAACGCGGTGAGTAACTGCCCATCGGTGCGGTCGGCCGTATCGCGAACGAGTACGAATCGCCGCAAAGCGGGAAGCAAGCGTTGGGTGGGGCTGGCCGGCATCTTCGGCATCAGAGGGGCTCCGGGGCCGAACTCGTGTCCGTCCTACTCTATTGCCCGCGAACCCTCCCGCGCTCGCCCTTCTTTTCGAACTCCAAAATACGCCACACGAGCGGAACGGCGATAAGATGAGCCCGCCATGCGCACTCCCACACTCACCGAAGAACTGTTCGCGAAGGGCTACGAGTTCGATTTCTTCCAGGCGTTGAAGCTGCTGGATGCCATCCACGAGGATCGACTCTCCGGCACGTTCGATGCGGTCGATCGGCTCGCCCGCACGATTCAGGTTCGCGCCCACCCTTCGCTCGCCTTCCCGGCCAGTTCCATTTACCGCATTGGCAAGCCCGGTGCCTGGGACGGCGACACCCGCACCGATCCCGGCAACCTCGACGTGCCCGCCGTCACCATCACGTTCTTCGGCCTCACCGGCCCGAACGGCGTGCTCCCCATCGAATACACGGACCTACTGAGCCGACTCTGTTTCTCCGGCGGCATCGCCCCATTCGAACGCACCGCCCTCCGCGACTGGCTCGACATCTTCAACCACCGCCTCGCGCTCTTGCTTTACGCGGCCTGGGAGAAGTACCGCTTCCCCGTGCGCTTCGCGAAGTTTGCCCGGCTGAAGCAACTCCGCGAAGCACTCCCCGCGGACGCACCGCGACGGGCGGCACCCCATCCCGATCCCTTCACCTGGTCCTTGCTCAGCCTGGTCGGCCTGGGCACTCCGGCCTTGCAGCAGCGTATTCGCGTCGACCCGCCGAACGCTCCGGCCGAGGGGCGGCCCATTCCGCTGGCCCGTATCGACGACCTCGCGCTGCTCCACTATTCGGGGCTGCTCGCGCGCCGCGTGCCCACCGCGATCGGGCTCCAAATTCTGCTCAGCGATTACTTCGGCATCGGTGCCATCGTGGAAGAACTCACGGGCCAGTGGCTCACGTTCAACCCGACCACGCCGACGCACCTCGGTCCGGATGGTCAGGGCCGCCTCGGCCGCAACACCATCGCCGGCGACCGCGTCTGGGACGTGGCCAGCCGCTTCCGCATCGTGCTCGGCCCGCTCAGTTACGACGACTTCGTCGAGTTCCTCCCGGACGCAATTCCCGTCCCGGCTCGCAAGGGTTTCTTCCTGCTCTCGCAACTCGTGCGACTTTACGTCGGGGCCGAGTTCGATTTCGACGTGCAACTCTGCCTACTCGGCACGGAGATCCCGCCCTGCTACATGAAGGAAGCACCGGGAGAATCGCTCGGCCTCCGGCTCGGTTGGAACACGTGGCTCCCGTTCAACGAGCCGCCCGACGCCGTCGACGACGTCTGCCTCGAGGGCGACTGCCGCACCAAGGCGAATGCGGTTTAAGATCACGGCCAATACAATTTCCGCGGGTGCTTCATGGCTCATCGAGATCGCGTGCCGGTTACCGTGCTCACCGGGTTCCTCGGTGCCGGGAAGACCACGCTGCTCAACCACATCCTCACCGCCAACCACGGCAAGCGCATCGCCGTCATCGAGAACGAATTCGGCGAGGTCGGGGTCGATCAAGAACTCGTGATTCGATCCGAGGAAGAAATCTTCGAGATGAATAACGGGTGCATCTGCTGCACCGTGCGCGGCGACCTCATCCGCATCCTCGGCAACCTCATGAAGCGCCGGGATAAATTCGACTACATCCTCGTCGAAACCACCGGCATGGCCGACCCCGGCCCGGTCGCCCAGACCTTCTTTATGGACGACGAAATTCAACGCAGCACGCGGCTCGACGGCATCGTCACGGTCGTGGACGCGAAGCACGTGAGCCAACACTGGGCGAGCCACGAAGTGCAGGAGCAGATCGCCTTCGCGGACGTGATTTTGCTCAACAAGCTCGACTTGGTTTCGACCGAAGACGTGGAGGAACTCGAGGGCCGCATTCGGCAGATGAACCCGACCGCGAAGTTCCATCGCACCTCGAATTCGGTCGTGGAGATGGAGAAGATTTTGAACGTCGGAGGGTTTAGCCTCGACCGGGCACTCGATGTCGATCCGAAGTTCATGGAGCCGGAATATCCGTTCGTGTGGGGCGGCGTCTATTCGCTGGAGGCGGGCTTGCAGGAATTCAACCTGGGTGCGCGGGCATCCCGCCCGCTCGAGAGCGCGGCGGGCGGGACGCCCGCGCACCCAGGGAAGACGATCCAACTCGCGATTGTACCTGCGCCGTCGGCCGATGAAGCCGGCCTGATGGCTGCCGCTGCTGAGGGAGTGATTGCCTACTCGGGCGTCGAAAAGCCGGTGCCGCCGGGCGGAGCGCTAAGTTTTGGTGGCACAGGCATTCCTGCCTGTGCATCGCCCACACAGGCAGG
>JAYTGN010000012.1:0-19559 GCA_043733485.1 Gemmataceae bacterium | reverse complement strand
GGTCCCGGTCGCCTTCGTGCCGGTTCGAGCCATCGCTTCGTAAGTGAAATCCGGCATGCCTGAGTTCCAAGTTTAGTCGCAACGCAGAATCTTCGGAGTGGAGCGTGTGGGCAATGTCGCGCTCCGCTCCGAGGACTCCGCGTCGCGGCTAAACGGTTAGCTGATGTCGCCTGCTGTCACGCGGGCCACTTCGTCGATGGTCGTCATGCCGCTGAGCACCTTGCGCCAGCCGTCTTGCCGCAGCGTGATCATACCGCCCTTGAGCGCCTCGTGGCGAATCACACTCGAGTTCACCCGCTGCACGATCAGTTCTCGGATCACGTCGTTGTTCACCATCAGTTCGAAGATGCCCTGCCGGCCGCGGTAGCCGCCCTGCCGGCACGCCCGGCAACCCGTTCCCTTCCAGAGCAACCCGTCGTTCGCTTCCGCCGCGCCCATCATGTCGACCATGCTCTGTTGCATCGCGACTTCCTTCGTCGGCTTCGCGCCGTGCTTTCGCAGTGGGAAGTCCAGCGGCATGAGATCGAAGTCGGGAACGAACGTCGTCTTGCACTCGGGGCAGATCGTGCGAACGAGCCGCTGCGCCATCACACCTTCAACGGTACTCGACACGAGGAACGGTTCCACGCCCATATCGATCATGCGGGTGAAGGCGCTCGGCGCGTCGTTCGTGTGCAGCGTGCTGAACACCATGTGCCCGGTGAGCGACGCCTGGATCGCCATCTCGGACGTTTCTTTGTCGCGAATTTCACCCACGAGAATCACATCCGGATCGTGCCGCAAAATGGACCGCAGCGCGGCCGCGAACGTGAGCCCGATCTTCGCATGAGTCTGAATCTGGCTGATGCCGTCCTGCTGATACTCGACCGGGTCTTCCACCGTGATGATCTTGGTGGTCTCGTCCTTGATCTCGTTGAGGGCCGAGTAGAGGGTCGTGGACTTGCCCGAACCGGTGGGTCCCGTGACGAGAACGATGCCGTGGGGCCGATCGATGAGTTGCTTGAAGGTGTTGTACACGTCCGGGAGCATGCCGACGGCTTTGAGGTTGAACGTCATGCGGCCCTTGTCGAGCAACCGCATGACGACGCCTTCGCCGTGAACCATCGGGATGATCGACACGCGAACGTCGATCTCGCGGCCGGACACCTTCATCTTGATGCGGCCGTCCTGAGGTAGCCGCTTCTCGGCGATGTTCAACCGCGCCATGATCTTCAAACGGCTGATGATCGCCAGTTGGAACCGGTTGATCTCGGGCGGCAGGTTCTGCTCCTGAAGCAACCCGTCGATGCGGTAGCGGATGCGGAGGCTCTTTTCCTCGGCTTCCACGTGAATATCGCTGGCCCGTTCGTTCGCCGCTTCCACGAGAATTTGATTCACGAGCCGAACGACGGACGCTTCCGAGGCCTGCTTCGCGAGTTCGCTGTCGTCCGCCTCGATGTCTTCGAGCAGTTCGAGCTCGTCGTCTTCTTTTTCCGCCATGAGTGCGGAGATGGTGTCGCCGCCGACGCCGAAGTGGGCTTTGATGAGCCGGGCGATTTCGCGGGGCGGGGCGAGCACGGGCATGACGTGCAGGCCGGTCAGCGTGTGCAGTTCATCCAGGGCGTAAGCGTCGAATGGGTCGCCGGTGGCAACGATCAGCGTGCCGTTGTTCCGCGCGATCGGCATCAGGTTCTTGCGGTGAACCAGCTTCAACGGCATCGCCGCGAGTACGTCCGGCGTGATCGTGACCAGCGAGAGATCGACCAGTTCCAGTCCGAATTCCTCGGCCAAAACCGGGAGCAGTTGCTGTTCCTTGATGAAGCCTTTGTCGATGAGCGTCTGGTGCGGTGGCACGTCCGAAGCGGCCGAGATCGCGTCCGAGGCACGCTGGCGGTCCGCTTCCGGAAGCAGCCCACGATCGACGAGCGTCTTGAGTAGCTGCATGGGAGTTGGCTCGGGCGGCGGAACGCGAGGATACTGGAGAGTAACCGATTCTAGGGGTTAAAAATGAGAATCTGCTGAATCTGGGGAAGCGGGAGAGGCCGCGAGCCGTTGAAATCCGCGATCCGATCCTGCGGATATAACCGATTATCGAGCCTGGGATGGTTGGGGGAGTTCGCAGCCGCTACTGTTTGCTGCATGGCTCGAATCCGAATCGTCACGACCATTGCGGCACCGATCGAACGCTGCTTCGATCTGGCCCGCGACATCGACTTCCACGTCCGTTCGATGGCTCAGACCGGCGAGCGAGCCGTGGACGGGCGAACCTCCGGGCTGATCGAACTCGGCGAGACCGTCACCTGGGAAGCCCGCCATCTGGGCTTCCTCCAACGCTTCACGTCCAAGATCACCGCCTTCGATCGGCCCTTGCACTTTCGCGACGAGATGCAGCGCGGGGCGTTCCGCTCATTCAAACACGATCACGGGTTCGAGACTTGCGAAGCCGGCACGATCATGGTCGATGAACTCGTGCTGCGTTCGCCGCTCGGGCCGCTCGGCTGGTTCGTCGACCGCTTCTTCATGACTCGCTACATGAGGCGACTTCTGGAGCAGCGTTGCCGAGCATTGAAAGCCGAGGCGGAGGCGAGCTAGGAACGGGCACGGAATAGTTTGCGATTTCGCCCGGTTCTTTGGTGCCAGTTCGGCCACGGCGGCTCGTAGGGTGGGCCGGACCGCGATGGCCGCGACTGCGGCCATCGCGGGAGGCCCACGCGGCATCACCAGCGACTTCCTCGCGTGGGCCTCCCGCGGCCAAATCGCTTCGCGATTTGCCGCGGTCCGGCCCACCCTACTCGGCTGGAGCAGCGTTGCCGTGCCTTGAAAGCCGAGGCGGAGGCGGTTTAAGCGATCAGTTTCTGGACGATCTTGCCGTGGACGTCGGTGAGGCGGAAGTCGCGGCCCTGCGAACGGTAGGTGAGTTTCTCGTGGTCGAGGCCGAGTAGGTGGAGGATCGTCGCGTTCAGATCGTGAACGTGAACCTTGTCTTCGACGGCGTTGAAGCCGAGGTCGTCGGAAGACCCGAGCACGGTGCCGGGCTTCACGCCTCCGCCGGCCATCCAGATCGAGTAGCAATTCGGATGGTGATCGCGGCCGTCGTCGCCGCCTTGAACCATGGGCGTTCGGCCGAACTCGCCGCCCCAAATCACGAGCGTGTCCTTCAACATTCCGCGCTGCTTCAGGTCTTTCACGAGTGCCGCGGCGGCCTTGTCGGTCTTGCCGCACTCGGCCTTCAGGCCAGCGGTGAGGCCGCCGTGGTGGTCCCAGGATTCGTGGAAAAGTTGAACGAAGCGGACCCCGCGCTCGACGAGCCGGCGCGCGAGCACGCAGTTGTTCGCGAAGCTCGGCTTACCCGGTTCTGCGCCGTACATCTCGAGCGTCTTCGCGCTTTCCTTGCTCAGGTCCATGAGTTCGGGAGCGCTGGCCTGCATGCGGCCGGCCATCTCGTAGGAGTTGATGCGTGCGGCGATGTCCGGGTCGCCGACGATGCCGAGTCGCTTCTCGTTGAGCGCCTTGATGGCGTCGAGGGAATCTTGTTGCATCGCGCCGTCGATGCCCGGCGGGTTGGAGAGGAAGAGCACGGGGTCGCCGGCGGAGCGGAAGTAGGTGGCGGCGTGCGAGGTGGGAAGGAAGCCGGAGCCCCAGCAGGAGTTGCCGCCGCTCGGGCCCTTGCTGCCGGACGAGAAGACGACGAAGCCGGGCAGGTCCTTGGATTCGCTACCGAGGCCGTATGTGACCCAGGCACCGGTACTCGGCCGGCCGAATTGCTGGCTACCGGTGAGTGCGAATATCTGAGCCGGGGCGTGGTTGAATGCGTCGGTCGTCATCGACTTCACGATGGCGATGTCGTCCACGACTTCGCCGAGGTGCGGCAGCAGTTCGCCGAGTTCGGTGCCGTTCTTGCCGAACTTCTTGAACGGGAACTTCGGGCCGAGCAGCTTGGAGTTGGGGTTGATGAACGCCGCGCGGTAGTTCTTGAGCAGTTCGGGCGGTGGCAGCGTGCCGTTGAACTTCGCGAGTTGCGGCTTGTGGTCGAACAGTTCGAGGTGGCTCGGCGCTCCGCCCATGAAGAGGTAAATGACGCGCTTGGCCTTGGGCGCGAAGTGCGGCGCGGGCTTCGCCACGGCACTTTCGTGGAGCAAGGAGTCGAGTGCGATCGCGCCGAGGCCGACGCTGCAATCGCGAAGGAACCACCGGCGAGCGACGAGGTTCGGAGTCATGGGGGGTCTCGCGCGAGTCAAATCTCGCTAGTAAGTCGGTTGCGCCAGCGATCGGGATTCTGGTGGACGTTACTCTCGATCAATGTATAGCCGCGCTCGACCGCATCGATGAACTGCTCGCCGCGGCCGTACGTCCTCAACTCCATGTACTCCGCAATCTCGGCGACATCCTCGCGGGCAGCCGGGCCGACTCGGAAGCTCATCGCGACTTCCCCGCTTGGAGCCGCTGGCGTGAGTAGGCAATTGCTTCCGCAGGCGAATAGGTGAGTACCTCGCTATTGCGGATCTCATCCCAGCGCCGAGTCAGTTCCTGTCGCCAGGCTATCTCGACTTGTTCTGGATTGGCTGGAGTACCATCGAGTTGATCGAGCGCAAGCTCGACGAGTTGGCCGAGATTCTCGCGAGAGAGCCTCATGACTCGTTCGATGAGTTCTGGAGTAAGTTCAGCTTCTGGTGCCATTGCCGTGGACATGCAATTTCTCCTTCATAAGAGGAAGGCGACTCGGTGTCACTCCCCGCCTTCTTCGCCGGCCGCGTCGAAAATGGCCCGACACGCCAACTTGAATCCCGGCAGTAACTTCGTCTCGCAGGCATCCGCGGCTTCGAGCGTTTTCTCCGTCCACTGCGTGCGGCCGCGCTTGAGGAGCAAAACCTGCTTCAGGTACGAATCGACGATCCAGTACTCCTTGACTCCCAGCGTCCAATATTCGTCGCGCTTCTGGCTGTAGTCGCGATCTCGCGAGCTTTCCGAAACCACCTCGATCACCAGTTCGGGAACCCACGTTCGCCAGAGGGTGCGGTCCTTTTTCCCTCGAGGTGCCGTGAGGTAGACGGCGATGTCCGGGTGGCGTTCGCTCTCCCATTCCGGAATGAGTAGCTTGCATTCTTGTGAGCCCAGGATCGCATGAGCGACGCCGGGGTTCACAACGTCGTTATAACCGAGGTGATTGCGGATGCAGGCGATTTGCAGAGCGTGCCCAACGTTCGCGACTTCAGACACGACGAGGTACCCCCGAGATAGTTCCGCGACACAGCGCTCGTCCACCTTGGCGAACTCGAACGCCTTCAAGGACATCTTGCGGCCGTGATGCCGTGGGCCGATCATTTTTTTCGTGAGGATCATGCTCGTTCCAGAAAGTCGAGGCGAACGGCGCGAATGCGAGTGCCTTCCCTCAACACTACACTATTCTCGACCCTCCTGGAAATCCACCATGCCGCATCCCGCACTAATCCCGCCGCTGTTCACTCCGGACCTTCCCGGTTGCGGTGGAGTCATTCGCATGCGCGACGAAGATTTCGAAGTCGAGGAAGTGCCGTCGTACGAGCCGTGCGGCGAAGGCGATCACCTCTACTTGTGGATCGAGAAGCGCGACTTAGCCCCGGAGTTCTTCTCCCGCACAATTGCCAACAAACTCAACATCTCGCCGGGAGCCGTCGGCACCGCGGGGCTCAAGGATCGCCATGCCATCACGCGGCAATGGGTCTCGGTTCCCAAGGAATGCGAGGCGAACGTCGGCCGGCTCGACGGCGATGGCATCCGCGTCCTTAAGAGCGGTCGGCACACGAACAAGCTGAAACCGGGCCACCTTCGCGGCAACCGCTTCAACATTCTCATCCGCAATCCCGACGCGTCGAAGGCCGAGGCCGTCGCCGCGATTCTCGACCGCATTCGCACGCAGGGCATGCCGAACTTTTACGGCCCGCAACGCTTCGGCCACCAGGGAAGCACGCTCGACCTCGGATGGCAGTGCCTCGCGGGAAAGGCACCCCGGCGCATCCGGCCCTTCCTGTTCCGCTTCGCACTCTCCGCCGTACAGTCCTACTTGTTCAACGACGTGCTCGCACGCCGGCTTCGCGATGGCCTCTTTCGCACGGTCCTGGTCGGCGACGCGATGGCGAAGTGGCCAGCGGGCGGCATGTTCGTGACGCAGGATGCCGTTGCCGAGCAGGTGCGGTTCGATGCGAAGGAGATCGTGATCGCCGGGCCGATGTTCGGGAAGAAGACGTTCCCGGTGGAAGGCATCGCTGCGGAACGCGAGGCCGCCGTGCTGAGTGACAACGGCTTGTCACCGCGATCCTTCGGCGGGTTCGGCAAGTTGGTGATGGGCACGCGGCGGCACAATCTCGTCTACCTCGACGATCTCACCTCGGCCTGGGAACCGGATGGCCTGCGGCTCGGTTTCACGCTTCCCGCGGGTAGCTATGCAACCGTGTTGCTCCGCGAAATCATGAAGAACGACGTGAACGAAGCCGGCGACGACCCCGATGGCGACGAGAACGACGAGTGAATTTTGCCGAGAAACGGCTTGACCTCGTCCTCGGCACTTGGCATAGCCGCAAGTTCTGACGCGAACGTAATGGGGGGAGTCATCATGCGGCACTGGCTGTCGGCCATCGGGGCAACGTGCGCCCTCGCGACTGCAACCTTCGCTCAGCCACCGAGTGCAGGATCCAATTTCATGCCCGGCGGTCAGATTGTCAGCAGTGGATACAACCTGAAGGCGGCTGGCACGCGGGTTCCATCCGCGGCGCCTCAGGCGGGAAACACCATCGGTAGCCCACTAATGCGGCCTTACGATCCCTCTCGGCCTCTCGACGTACTCAAGGGAACGAACATCGATCCAAAGAGCGTCGTTGCGCCGGTCACCGGCTTCCCCGGCACGCAGCAGCCCGACCTCTTCGACAAGCTTTACGGCAAGCTCAATTCGGTCACCGCTTTCCTACGGCCCACGGCACCCGTGCAGCCGACGCCGACCGTCACGCCCGGCATCTTCCGCCGAAACCGCGAACGCCATTCGATGCAGCAAAACTGGCGGCGGGATTGAGGCGGGATGTATAATGGCATGACTCGAACGGGAGGTAGAGCATGGCCACACTCACGATACACAACATTTCTCCAGTCGCACTGGCTCAGTACGCCGACCGAGCCGCTTGCTCCAAGCGGACGGTTGAAGAAGAGGTTCTCGCTGTGGTCGAGGGCCGGGCGGAACCGGTATGCGTCGCCCGCCGACCGGCCCTCGAATACATTCCTTCGCCGGAAATTCCCGCACCTTTCGACTTGAAACCGATGGGTCCGGGGGAGCGTGTCATTCCCCGAGATGTACCCACGCCACGCCTCGAGTTTTGGTTCGACGAGGACAAGGTACCCGGATGATTTATCAAACTGTTCCCGCCGATCAGATGCTGACTCAAGGGGATATTCTCGATGGGTGCGTCGTTTTCCGATCGACCGAGGTAGGCGAACCTGAACGGTTCTCCATCCGAGTTGTTGTCCTGACTCAAGCCTGCGACATTGCCCAGGCAAAAGCCGATCAGGTCGTCGTTGCGAGTGTTTACCCAGCTATACAACTTGTCGAGCAAGGCGATCTCAAGGCCCCCGCCATTCGCGATCAGGTGCGTCGCGGCCAAATCTTCGGCTGGTACTTTCTTCCCGCGGCCGACGAACCCATTTCGCTGCCCGAATCCATCGTGAACTTCCGCGACCTGCACACCGTACCGCGTTCGCTGCTGGAGAAACTCGCCGCGTCCGGGAACCGCATCTGCCGATTGCTCAGTCCGTTTCGCGAGCACCTCGCTCAGCACTTTGCCGTCACCTACATGCGAATCGCGCTGCCGCTGCCGTACGAAACCCGCGTCTGACTTGCCCGCACTTCCCCTCGCGACTACAACTCAAACTCCCCACACGGAGCCTCTCATGCCCATCACCAAAGACACCATCGGCGTCGGGTTCATCGGTGCCGGCGACATCGCCATCCTCCATGCCGCAGCCGTGAAGAAGTGCCCCGGCGCGAAGCTCGTCGGCATCTGGAACCGCAGCCAGGACCGCGCGAAACTGCGCGCCGCCGAGTTCGGATGCAAGAATTACGCCTCGCCCGATGAACTCGTGAACGACCCCGCCATCGACGCCGTCTTCGTTCTCACCAACCTCGAATCGCACTTCGAGTACACGAAGCTCGCGCTGGATGCCGGCAAGCACGTACTCGTCGAGAAGCCCGTCGGCCAGTCCGTTGCCGAGATCGAATCGATGATCGCGGCGGCCAACGCCAAGAATCTCGTCTGCCTGCCGGGCCACAATTACATCTACGAATCGAGCATGATGCGCACCCACGACCTCGTGAAGAACGGCGACCTCGGCACCATCGTTTCCGCCTACGTCATGTACAACATCCACCATCCCGAGGAAGTCGCGTCGCGCTATCCTGGCGTCGTCAGGCAGATCCTGACGCACCACTCGTACATCCTGCTTTACCTCGTCGGCAAGCCGGTCGAACTCTGTGCCATGAAAGCGACGCTGCACTATAAGGAGTACTCGGAGGAAGACATCGCGATGGTGCAGATGCGGCTCGAAAACGGAGCCCTTGCCCACTTCTGCGCCAGCTTCGCGGCCGACGACCACGCCGCCGACCCATGGACCGTCATGGTCAAGGTCATCGGCACCGCCGGCAGCACCCGATACAGCTACCGCGACCACGTCGAGATCAAGCCCGGCCTCGTTCACAGCCAGACCTACACGGCCTACCAGGGCTCCGTGATGAACGAGGTGAAGTTCTTCCTCGTGGATTGTCTGCGGATGGGCTCGAAGCCGTTGAGTACGCTGGAAGACGCCGTCACGGCGCAGAAGATGATCGAAGCCGCCGAGGAGTCGATCCGAAAAGGCAGCGTGGTGAAGCTGTAGCGTTACGCGGGACGCTGTTTCCTCTCCCAGAGAAGCAGCGAGGTGATCGTCTTCGCGTCCTTGATCTCCCCCGAGAGGCACATGCGGATCGCCTCATCGAACCGCACCGTCACGGGTTCGAGTTCCTCGTCGGCTTCGGGGCTCATCGGCCCGGGGGTCAGTTCCTCGGCCACGAACAGGTGCAATTTCTCGTCGAGAACTCCCGGCGAAGCATAGAGGTAGCCGAGGTGGGTCCACTTCGCGGCGCGGTAGCCAGTCTCTTCGAGGAGTTCGCGTTTGGCGCAGTCTTCGAGCGGTTCGTCGGGCTCCCGAGTCCCGGCGGGTACTTCCCAAAGCGTCTCGTCGATTACGAACCGATAGTTGCGAAGCAGCACGACGTGTTCCGCATCCAGGATGGGAAGGATGACCACCGCTCCTGGATGCAAGATCATGTCGCGGCGAATGACCGTGCCGTCGGCCATCGTCTGCGTGTCGATGGCGACCTGAATCTTGCGGCCGACATGGACGATTTCCCGAGGCATGGCTGTTCTCGCGTTCCGCTCGAATTGCGATCCGACGCCTCCCATGATAGGATAAGCGGGGAGTGTACCCAAGGTATTTACCCCGAAGGGGTTGGAGCCCTCTGCCCTGGGTCGCCGCGGTAGCGGCGCACCCTGGGGGGGTTTGGTGACCCAAGAGTGCGATCGCGTGACCCCAGGGTGCGCGAACTTCGTTCGCGCCCCTGGGCTGAGGGCTTCAACCCCTTCGGTATAATTCCGTCATCGACTGTTCGCTACCTGTACAAAATTCCCACCAACTTTGGAGCTGATTACCCGGCGGCTCGCCAGCCCGAAATTCCTCCCGTTAAACTTTTGCCGATCGCTCGTCTCTCCTGTATTCCTCACTGTGCCTTGCGGAGGTTCACGATGGATCGCAGGCTGTTTCTTTCGTCCGTTGCCGCGGGCTCGTTCGCACTTCCGCACCTCGCGACGGGCCAGGATAAGAAGCGCGACAAGACCATCGACGCGGCCGTGGAACGCGGGCTCGACGCCCTCAAAAAGCAACAAGCGCAAGACGGACATTGGGAGTCGCCGGGCGGTGCCTACCCCACCTGCGTCACGGCCATCGGCGGCATGGCCATGCTCATGGAAGGCTCGAACTTGCGCGAAGGCAAGTACACCGATCAAATCTCGAAGGCCGTCAACTGGTTCTTGTCCCCGGCCCGCATCCAGGCCAACGGACTGCTCGGCAACATCAACAATCAGACCGAACAAAGCCGCTACATGTACGGACACGGCTTCGGCACCATGTTCCTCTCCAGCGTCTACGGCGAAGAAGAAGACCGGGAACAGCGGAAAAAGCTCGAAGCCGTTCTCACCAAGGCCATCGACTTCACCGCGAAGTCGCAGACGTCCAAGAAGCACCGCCTCGCCGAGGGCAAATCGGTGGACATCGGCGGTTGGGGCTACACGAGCGCCGCGGATTCCGGCGGTGCTGGCGGCTTCGACGAAGGCTCCTGCACCGTGCCGCAGATTCAAGCGCTCCGCGCCGCCCGCAACGCCGGCATCAAGGTGCCCAAGGAATCGGTCGACAAGGCCGATGCGTACCTCGATGCCTGTACCACGCCGGACGGCGGCATCGTTTACAACTATACGGGTGGTTCGGCCGCAGGCGGTGGCCGACCCCCGCTTACGGCCGCCGCACTCGCCTGCGGCCTCGGTACCGGCAAGTTCACCGAAGCCATTCGTATCATGACCGGCAAGAACCCGCCCAAGGGCGTCGACCGGCCCAGCATCGTCCGTTGGTTCGAGTTCTGCAAGAAGAACATCCCCATTGGGAAGGGCCGCGTCGGGCACGAAGAATACATGATGTACTACTTCGCCCAAGGCATGTACGCTCTCGGCGACGACCGCTATGCCATGCTTTTCCCCGGCGAAGCGAAAGACACGCACCTGACGTGGACGAAGTTCAAGGAAGCCTTGTTCCCGGTGATTCTCGAAAGCCAAGACAAGGCTTCCGGTGCCTGGACCGGCTCCGGAGCCTACGGCCTCGGACCGACCTTCGTCACGGCGATCAACCTCTGCATTCTCCAACTGGATAAAGGCATCCTCCCGATTTATCAGAGATAAGCCGCAAGTCGAAACCCGGTTTCTGCTTTGGAAACCGGGTTTCTGGTCTGAAAAAACCCGGTTTCCAAAGCAGAAACCGGGTTTTAATCAGGGCTTCCTTCACACCCATCACGAGTGACTTCCGTATGAGCGACATGGGCCAGACCGACGTCGATGCGATGCGCAAGATGAAGACCGCGTTCGACGACATCAAACAGCAACTCACCCGCGTCATCGTCGGCATGGACGACGTGATCGAAGAACTGCTCATCGCCCTGTTCAGCAAGGGCCACTGCATTCTGGAAGGCGTGCCCGGCCTCGCGAAGACGCTCATGATCAGCACGCTGGCGCGGTGCCTGTCCCTCGACTTCAGCCGCATCCAGTTCACCCCGGACCTCATGCCGTCGGACATCACCGGCACCCGCATCATCGAGGAAGACACCGAGACGCGCCGCCGCGATTTCAAGTTCCTCCAGGGTCCGCTGTTCGCCAACATCGTGCTGGCGGACGAAGTGAACCGCACGCCGCCGAAGACGCAGGCCGCGCTGCTCGAGGCCATGCAGGAACGGCAAGTCACGGTCGGAGGCACCCGGCACAAACTCGCCAGCCCGTTCTTCGTACTCGCCACCCAGAACCCCATCGAACAAGAAGGCACGTACCCGCTGCCAGAAGCCCAGCAAGACCGCTTCATGTTCAAGGTGTTCGTGAAGTACCCGAGCTTTAAGGAAGAGTTCGAGATCGCTCGCCGCACCACGGGCATCGCTTCGGACGAGATCACGCCCGTGCTCAACGGCGAACAGATTCTCGAGATCCAACATCTGGTTCGCAAGGTGCCCGTCACCGATCACGTCATCCATTACTGCCTGGCCTTGGTGCGGCAGACTCGCATTGGGGAACCGGGCACTCCGAAGTTCATTAAGGAGTGGCTCAGCTGGGGTGCCGGCCCCCGCGCCGTGCAGAACCTCATCCTCGGCGGCAAGGCCCGCGCCCTGCTCTACGGTCGCTCCCACGTCACCACCGAAGACATCAAGGCGCTCGCACTGCCCGTGCTTCGCCACCGCATCCTGACGAACTTCACAGCCGCCTCCGAGGGCGTGACGACCGACGTCGTGATCAAGAAGCTGATCGAGGAGACGCCGGAAAAGGAAGGCGATTTGACCAAGGACGAACGCTTCAAGAAGATGTTTGCTTCTTAATTGCAACCCAGCCCAAGGCACCCAGGGCGGAAGCCCTGGGCGGACATCGCGAACCGGGCGTCTGATTTGCGAATTATGAGAACACCGAATGGCGAGCCGTAACGAAAACGACCCTCGACGATTCTTCGACCCGAAGACGATCGCCCGCATCAGCCAGCTCGATCTGCGGGCGCGGCACGTGGTCGAAGGCTTCCTCACCGGCCAGCACAAGAGCCCGACCTTCGGCCAATCCGTCGAGTTCGTCCAGCACCGCGACTACGTTCCCGGCGACGACATTCGCCACGTCGATTGGATGGTCTGGTCCAAGACCGACCGCTACTACATCAAGCAGTACGAAGCGGAGACGAACCTCCGTTCTTACATCGTGGTCGATGCCAGCGAGTCGATGCTGTACGGTGCGGATAAGCACCGCAAGGCCGGCACGATGCACAAGTACGAGTACACCTCGACCGCCGCCGCGTGTCTGGCGTACCTCACCGTGAAGCAGCAAGATTCGGCGGGGCTCATCACCTTCGATTCGGACGTACGGCAAGTGGTGCCGCCGCGCAGTTCGCAGCTTCATCTGGATGCCGTCGTGAAGGCACTGCACGTGAGCAAGCCGCGCGAGAAGACGGACATCTTCAAGATTCTGCGCCGCGTAGCGGAGGCGATGCCGGCCCGCGGCCTCGTCATGATCTTCTCGGACCTGCTCTGCGACCGCGAGCCCCTGTTCAAGGGGTTGGAGATGCTCCGCCATCGCCGCCACGACGTGATGGTCTTCCACGTGATGGACGACGACGAGTTGCTCTTCCCGTTTGCGGGCATGACGAAGTTTGAAGGCCTCGAAGAACTACCGGACCTGCTCTGCGACCCACGCGCCCTGCGCGATGGCTACCTCGAAGCGCTCGAAGAGTATTTGGTGGAAGTGCGCCGCGGCTGCACGCGAATCGGAGTCGAGTACAACCTGATCCGCACCAGCGACTACCTGGATGCGATCCTGTCGCGCTTCCTGTATCAGCGGATGTCGAGCCGGGCGAGCCCCGTACGCCGCTAACCGCTTGTGTGTTTGCGAGAACTATGGAAGCCTTTTTCACCAATCCGCTCACGATGGCCGCCGGCGGCGCGCTGGTCAGCGCCCCCATCATCATCCACCTGATCAACCGGATGCGATTCCGGCGGGTCAAGTGGGCGGCCATGGAGTTCCTGCTCAAAGCCCAAAAGCGGATGAAGCGGAAGCTCATCCTCGAACAATTGTTGCTGCTGCTGCTGCGCTGCTTGCTGGTGTTCCTCGTCGGCATGTTGCTCGCCCGATTCAAGTGGTTCACACCGCTGGAAGGCCAGGAGAGCCGGGCCACCGCCCACGTCGTGATCCTCGACGACTCGCCTTCCACCGCCGACCTGGTCACCATCGACGGCAAGCCGACCACCGCCTTCGATCAGGCCAAGACGCAGATCACGGACCGCATCGCGCCCGCCGCCGCCCAGGCGAACACGCCCCAATCGCTGGACTTGCTGCTGCTGTCGGACCTGCGCCAACCCAACGACGACCCGGCGACGCAGAAGACGAGCCCGACCATTGCGAAGCCTCGGACGTTCGAGCGGCTCAACGACAACGCCATCGCCGACATGAAGAGCTTTTTTCACAGCGTGCAGGCTTCGCCCGTGCGCGAGAGCCTCGTCAACGGCCTCCGCACCGCCAAGGAAGTGCTCGACAAGAAGCCCGATTCCGACGTGGCGAAAGTGATTCACATCGTCTCGGATTTGCGGGCCGTGGACTGGGGCGAAGACGGCGACACGCTGCGGCAACTGCTCACCGAATACACGACGGCCGGGATCAAGATTCACCTCATCGACGTGGCCTATCCCCACCGCAAGGAGTCGGACCGCCAGCCCCGTTCGAGCGACAACGTGTCGATCCTGGAGTTCAAGCCGAAGGCTCGCGTCGCGGCTCGCGGCCAGCCGATCGACTTCGAGATTCGCGTGCGGAACTCGGGTGCGGCCGAACTCAAGGACGTCCGCTTCGAGTTCTTCAAGAACGGCCAGCGCTGGAACGAAGTGTCCGTCCGGTTCGCGAGCCTGCCTCCAAATCAGGAGCGCACCGAGATTGTCACCGCGGCCACGGGTTTCGACCGCATCGGCACCAAGGACAACCCGCTCGATCGGTTCAACATCGTGACCGCGAAGTTGGCCGAGCCCGAAGCTGGCGGCATCGCGTCGGATAACGTGCGCCACGCCGTCGTTGAGGTTCAGGAACGCCTCTCCGTGCTGGTCGTGGAAGGCCAGCAAGACAAGCGCGACAAGCAGAAGGGCGATGGCTTCTACTTGAAGCGACTGTTTCAGGACGCGTTCGGCGGCATCAACTGGGTCGACGGCACGAAGGAATCGCTGGACAAGCTCGACCTCAAGGATTTCGCCGCGATCTACCTGATCAACGTCGATTCGCTCACGGAAGGTCAGCGCGACAAGCTCGAGAATTACACCCGCGCCGGGGGCGGCGTCGGCTTCTTCCTCGGGCCGCGGGTGCGACCTGCCGAGTACTCGAAGACGCTCTATCGCGGCGGCACCGGCCTGTTCCCCGTGCCGCTCGCCACCGAGCACACCAAGCCGCTGACGGACGAACAGAAGCTCAAACGCGCCCTCGTCCTGAGTAAGCGCTTGCTCACCAAGAGCCCGGCCGTGAAGGCCCATCCCGCGCTCGTCGGCCTCTACACCGGCGACCGCGGCTCCGCCATCAAGGACGTCGAGATCGAACGCTACTTCATGTTCGCCAACATCGACATGCACTGGCCCGTGCAGCGGATCGGAGCCTGGCAGCAAGACAAGAAAGTGCAGGAACTCTTCTGCCTGCCCAACGACCGCCCCATGGGCGATTTCCAGGGTGCTTCGCGCGATCTGCTCAAGAAGCTGAAGGCGAAGCTCGCCGAGCCGAAGTTCGAAAAGTACCGCCAGTACACCGACCCGATGGAACGCAACATCTTGGACACGTCGGGCTCCGACCTGCCGCTCTCGGTCCTCGCCACGCTCTACGATCGGCTGCTCTGCGATCAGATTAACGACGGCGACCCGAGCGAGCCGATTTTGCGCGAAATGTGGCTCCAACCCGAACTCACGGACCTCCGCGCCGAGTTCCAGCGCGAACGCGACAAGGTGAAGTTCGGCGACCCGCTCTACGTCGTGAAGCAGTTCGGCCAGGGCCGCGTCGCGGTCATGACGACCGACGCCGGCGGCACGCACGGCGGACTCCCAGATGTTCAAGGCGACGCGACCTTCACCGACTGGCCCTCCGGCACCGGGGCTCCCGGCTGGCTCGCGGTCGTAGCCGAAATGCAGAAGTACCTCGCCGGTGGTGCCGCCGACGACAACCGTTCCTGCGGTTCGAGCCTCCGCATTCCTCTCGATGCGACCGTCTTCCAAAAGAAGAACGGCGAGACGCGACCGGCCACCCGCATCTTCATCACCGCCGATCCGAACAAGATGCAGCCCGGCGGCATCCCCCTCGATCGCAAAGAGAACGGCAACCAGCCGCTGACCATCACGCCGACCGGACCCATCCTCGACTTCACGGATGGCAAGGTGCCCGGCGTCTACCTGTTCACGTTCACGCAGTTCACCGGGCCCGATGGCGAGGGCGAGAAGCCGAGCTATGCCGCGTTCGCGTTCAACGTCGATTCGCAGCGCGAAGGCGACCTCAAACGCGCGATCAAGGACGACCTCACGCAACTCGCCCCGAATGTGCCGATCCACTCGGCGGAAGATAGTTCCTGGGTGAACCAGTTGAAGCAGAAGCGCGACGACTTCTCCACGCGGCGATGGTTGTACCTGTTCATCTTGTTAGTGCTGATCGCCGAGCAGGCGATGGCGGTGAGGTTGAGCTTCCACACGCGGCCGGAAGACCTCGACCTGCACGCGCCGAGTGCGGCGATGGCCTACACGCACGGCGCGTTGGCCCCAGTCGACGCGGAAGTGGCCCCGCTGCCACCGGAGCCGGTGGGCGTTTGATCGATAGAGCCCGCCGTTTACGGCGGGTGAAATGGACCCGCCGTAAACGGCGGGCTAAATGATGAATCCTCCGTCCGATGCGGGTCAGAACCGCGAACTCGTGCTCCTCCGGTTGGAACAGTCGTTCGGCGACTTCCTCCGTTCCCTGCGCCCCACGGAACTGTGGCAGGCGGTGCCCTACTACCTCCTCGGCCTCATCGCCGCGATCCTCACCGGCACCTGGATCGTCCGCACTGTGCTGCGCTTCACCAGTTCCGATCACTCGTGGCGCGGGCGTCCGAAGCACCTCGGCCAACTCCTCTGGCGAGCCTGCGTGACCTCGTGGGTCTGCTTCGGGCTGTGGTTCTTGCTCGTCTTCTTCTTGAACGATTCCTTCGGCGGTGCCGCGGCTTCCGGCGGCGGAGATGTCGCGGCCGGCGATCGCACCAGCAACGGCGCCAAGTGGATCGTCCTCACCGGGGCGCTCTTCCTCCTCGGCGCGAGCTTCACCATCGCCATGTACGTGAAGGACAGCCGCAGCCTGCGTTGGCACTGGGCCGCGTTCCTCGGCGCGCTGCGCATCAGCGTCTACGCGATCCTGTGCTTCGTCTTCCTACTCCCCGCCTTCCAGACCTACGAACGCAGCGAGAAGCGCTCCCGCGTGATCGTGATCCTGGACGTGTCGCCGAGCATCACGAAAGTGTCGGACGAGATCGGCAGCGCCCCCGGCAAGAAGCGGAAGACGCGACTCGCCACCGTCATCGACCTGCTGACCGACGAGAAGGTGGCCTTCGTCAAGAACCTGCTCGAACAGAACCCGGTGGTCCTCTACCGCTTCGGCAGCCGGCTCGACGAGGAGCCACAAGCACTCGCCAAGGACGATCCGGCATGGGGTTCGGCCGAGTGGGAAAGTTTCGCCAGCTACGACTTCAAGCCGTTCCTGCTCAAGGGACTCTCAGCGGGCGGGTCTGAGGCCGTTCGCAATTCGCGGCTCTGGGAGTTGAACGCCCCCGGCACTCCGGACTGGGCCGCGTCGTGGCTCGCCAAACCCGAGGACGAATCCGTTCCCGAGAACATGGCCGTGGAAGACAAGGCAATCCTGAAAGAGAACCGAACCAAACTGGAGCGGCGCGTCGAGGTCGCCCGCAGCATCGCGACCGGAACCAACGTCCCCGATTCGATCACGTCCGTGATCAACCGCGAGGCGGCAAACATGGTTCAAGGCGTGATCGTGTTCTCGGATGGCCGCAGCAACATCGGCTCGGATTCGGCTTACCTGGAACTCAAGACGCGGGCCAGCCGCGAGAAGATCCCCGTGTTCACGGTCGCGGTTGGCGAAGATCGGCAGACGGTCGCGATCATCATTTCGGAAGTGCAGGCCCCGGACAACGCTCCGCCGGATGAAGCCTTCAAGATCATCGTCGAGGCGGACGGTATCAACCTCGCCAATCAGGAAGTCGACGTGTTCCTCGATCTGTTCGCACCGAAGGGCGATCCCAAGGTCGATCCGCCGGACCACACGCTCGCTGGCAAGCTCACGTTCCTTCCCGGCGACCCGCCGCACGGCCAGACCGAGTTCATCATCGACCCCGCGAAGATGCCCGAACGGCTGACCGAGGACTCGAAGGACGCCGCGACCAAGAAGCGTGTGCTGAAGGAAGGTGCGTGGACCGCCCGCGCTCGCATCGCGAAGAACAAAGGCGAGGCGTTCGCCGATGCCGAACACGTTCGCGATCGGCCCGGAATTCAGGTCATCAAGAAGCCGTTGCGAGTGCTGCTGGTGGCGAGCGGTCCGAGCCGCGAGTACCTGGCTCTCAAGAATTTGCTCGTCCGCGAGGTGCAGGAGAGCCGCGCCGAACTGTGCGTGCTGCTTCAAAACGAAGCCGGCGAAAAGGGCTTCGCGGTGCAGGACGTGCCGCCGGAACGCTTGCTCACCCGCTTCCCCACGAAGCTCGACACGACCTCGAAGAACCCGGACCCGAAGGAACGCTTTTACAACCTCAACGAGTACGACCTGATCATCGCGTTCGATCCGGACTGGAGCGAACTCACACAGCAGCAAGCCGAGGATCTCCAGCGTTGGGTGCAGGAACAGGGCGGCGGGATGATCTACGTCGCCGATCAGGTACACAGTTATCAGCTGGCCCGCGTCGATCCGACGAACGGTCGGCTGCTCCCGATCCTCGAGATTCTGCCCGTCGTGCCGGAAGACATCATCGCGGTGCGGGTGGACGGGACGCCGCGCACCCCGCGCCGGTTGAACCTCAAGCCGATCGAAGGCTCGGACCTGCTCAAACTCGAAGAGAGCGTGGACGACCCCATCGCGGGCTGGGAGAAGTACTTCACGGACCGCGAGAAGTACGTGCCGAGCGCCGACCTGAAAGTGGAACTCTTCCCGCAGCGCGGCTTCTTCAGCACGTATCCGTTGAAGCCGGACATCGGCGTGAAGTCCGGGTCGAAGGTACTCGCGGAACTCTCGGGGCTCAGCGACTCCGGCGAACGCTGGAACCGACCCTGGCTCGTGACCAACAACCCTTCCGCAGGATGGCGCACCTGCTTCATGGGTTCGGGTTCGATGTACCGCATGTTCGCGTTCGACCCGCCGATCGGGAAGCAGTATTTCGAGCGATTCTGGGCGAAGCTGATGAAGTACATGGCGGCGAAGCGGAACGTGAAGAACGCCCGCGGCCGCGTGCTGCTCAGCAAGGAATACACGGCCGGTGCCCCGGTTCGCGTGCAGGCCCGCATCCTCGATCCGGGTTCGCAGAAGTATCCGATCGGCTCCATCGACCCGAAGTTCCGCATCGTCCGTCTCGCCCCGGACGGCACCCCGGAGAAGCAACTCGGGCCGTTTCAGCTATCGCCCAAGCAAGGGGCCGCCGGGTTCGACGGCTACTATCAGGGCCAACTCACGCCCGACCCCAAGGACATGCCGCCGGGCGATAAGCGCTACAAGGTCGTGATCGACGTTCCCGATAGTGCCGGCGACACGCTCGAAGGCGAGTTCATGCTGCGGAAGTCCGACCCCGAACTGGACAACTCGCGGCCCGACTTCGACAAGATGCGCGAGATGGCGACCGAACTGGACAAGGACCTGCTCGCCCGCATCAAGAAGGAAGGCGTGGCCGAGAAGTTGGCCGCCGGGTTGCCCAAGGAAGGTGGCGTGCCCAAGCTCGCCTTCAAGGTGAGCGATTCAAGGATGATCGAACTGATTCCCGACTGCATGGTGAGCTTGAAGGTGACGGCCGACAACCGCGGGAAGTCCGAGGACCTTTGGGATCAGGGCTTCACCATTCCGGAAAGCGCGGCAACGTCCTGGATCGCGAAGGGCCCGCAGACCCTGAGCTACGTGCTGTTGATCGTGGTGCTGCTGGTGTGCGTCGAGTGGATGACGCGGAAACTGCTGCGGCTGGCGTAAAACATATAGCGGCCGGTTTACCGGCCGGGC
>JAYTGN010000011.1:0-8000 GCA_043733485.1 Gemmataceae bacterium | reverse complement strand
GAGCGGGGGGCGTCAGCCCCCTGATTCTTCGGCAGGTCAGTGACGTTCCACAGAATCAGGGGGCTGACGCCCCCCGCTCGCCAAGAAATCCGGCAACTCAACCGGCATCTGCAACAAGGCCAGCGCCAGCGTCTTGCCTTGCGTATCGCTGCGGAGCGAACGGCTCGCGCCGCCGGCCAGCACGTCGTACAGCATGAAATTTAACCCGCGCACATTCGCGGCCTCGAAGCGCTCCACGCGATTAGGCCCCAACGGTGCGAAGTACGCTGCCACGACTTCCGCCGTGAGATGCTGCTTCAGCCATGAATACCCCGCATCGTTGTACGCGATGATGGCCACATTCGCGTGGTTCCCCTTGTCGCCGCTGCGGCCGTGAGCGATTCGAGATAGAGGAATGGTCGACATTAGATGATCTCCACCTTGGGTGCGATCGCCGATTTCGCGATCAGTGCCGGCCAGTAGGCGAACACCTCGCGCACCGGCGGTCGGCCCGTCGTGTAGCCAGTGGTACCCGGATAACCCGAAGTGACCAGCGGCGAGAACTCCTTCGAGAACCGCTCGACGTGGCTCCGGTTCGCATCGCGGACCGCGACCCGCAGCACCACTTCTGCGGGTTCGCCGGTCGATTTCACGACGCCGGGCACGCAGTCGCCAGCGCCAAGTGCTTCGATGTTAGTTTCCGCGAACCAGACGCCCGCTTGCCGCAGTTTCTCGAGGATGATCGCTCCCGAACGCCGAGCCTTGCTCTCGGCATTCGGCCCGGCGATCAGCAATGTTCCCGCCGCCATGAACCCATCGCGATAAGCAATCGAGACCTTAAATGTATCCGTGACGCCGTTGGCCTTGCCCGCACTCACCGAGACGACCTCGGGGCCGGTTTGCTTCAAATGAATGGAGGTGAAGTCCGCCGTTACATCCGGCGTGAAGTACCGCGCCGGCTCGGCGACTTCGTAGAGCAGTTGCTCGCTCACGGTCTCGATGTTCACCACGCCGCCGCTGCCTTGGGGCTTCGAGATGGTGAAGCTGCCATCTTCATTCATCTCGGCAATTGGGTAGCCGACCTGGGCGAGCCGCGTGTCGTAATCCGCGTTGATCCACAATCCGCCGGTGGCCTGGGCTCCGCATTCAATGAGGTGCCCGGCCACGGTCGCCGAGGCCAGGCGATCGAGATCGGTTTCGGCGAAGCCCCAGCCGAACTCGAACGCGGCCGGACCCACGGTTAAGGACGCATCCGCGACGCGCCCCGTGACGACGATGCTCGCGCCAGCCTTCAGTGCTTCGACGATCGGCTTCGCGCCGAGATAGGCATTCGCACTGACGACCCTATCGCGAATCGCCGCGAGCGGTTCGCCGGTGTCGAGGTGGTTGAGTGTGTGTTCGCCGAGTCGGGGCATCAGATCGTCGCCGGAAACGATGCCGATCTTGCGATCCGCGAGCCCAGCCTTTGAAAGAATCTCGCGGGCCTTGGCGGCGCAGCCGTGCGGGTTCATTCCCCCAGCGTTAGTGACGATCTTGAGCCCCGGCTGCTGCTTGAGAATGGGAACGAGCCGGCCGAGCACGTCGAGGAAATCGGAGGCGAACCCGGCCTCGGGATCCTTCGCCTTCTGCACGGCGAGGATCGACATCGTGAGTTCGGCGAGGTATTCGAGCGTGAGGTAATCGAGCCGGCCGTCGCGTGCCAGGCGAATGGGTGCATCGAGGTTGTCGCCCCAGAAGCCACAGCCGTTGCCGATCCGCACGCGCTTCACGATTGGTCCTCATTTCTTCCCGGCGAGCAGTTTCTCGATCTCGGCGGTTGCACTCTTAATATCGCGAGCGTGAAAGCGGCCAACCACTTTCCCATCGGGATCGATCAGAATCGTCGTCGGGTAGCCGAGCACGCCGTACTGCTTCGGAGGGCCGCCGCGACCCCGATCATCGTCCTCGCCGACCATTTTGCCCGACGCCAGGGCATTTGCGAAAGGCAGTTCCTTGCCGTTCCAGGAGCCTTTGACATATCCCGCTACTTTCTCAGCCAGTTTGCCGGCCGAGTCCACTTCGCCGTCGGCATCGACGTGAACCCCTACGATCGACAGGCCCTTCCCGCCGAACTTCTCGTGCAACTCGATCAGCACTGGCATCGCTTCCACGCACGGTCCGCACCAATATCCCCAGAAATCCACCAGCACGTACTGGCCCTTCAGATCGCCGAGCTTCACCGGCTTGCCGGCCCAGGCCACTATGCCTTCGAGTTCCGGTGCGGGTTTGCCCTTCAGTATCGCCAGGGCCGATGCTCTCAGCGCGATCGGTGCCACGGTAAACTCGGCCTTGCCCTCGGGTACGGTGAAGGCCACCTCCCGCCGATGCAGTTCCTCCCCGTAGGCGTTTATGGTGTAGTCGCCCGGCGGGACGAGAAACTCGAACTTGCCCACGCGCGAATCGCAACCGGCAACCGCGCGGCCATCCCGGTTCAGGTAGGCGTTCGTCCACCCGATCTGCCCGCCGCCCTTCGTGAGTTCGTCCGACACAATTCGACCGGATACCCGGCACTCGGGGGCGAGGGTGACCCGGAGTTCGCCGGCGGCGAGTTGCGCGGGGGATGCAACCGGGTAGGCGATGAGCTTGGCCTTCTCGTCGCGAACCACGCCCGGCGGTTCCTCGAACTTCGCCTTCACCGTCCCATCCGGTCCGGTCTTCGCGCCCCCGGATAACTGCCACTCGGCCGGCGCGTCCTTCTTCTCCGGATCGGTTCGCATGTCCATGAACCTGGCCACGGTTGCGTTCGACGCGGGCTTACCATCCGGGCCGGTCACGCGGACGGTGATCTCCTTCGGGAACGCCTTGAACCCGGCCGGCGCGCGGGTCAGGGTGACGAGGAAGACTGTCCTCGATGCCTCGAACGCCGCTGGTCGCTTTTCCCCGATCTCGTGGGCAATGCAGATCGTCATCCGGTCGCCATCGAGCTTGAAGATGCCGCGATACGTGCTGGCTGGAATTTTGCGCGGCACCCCGAGGCTGGCGAAGTCGAGCTCCTCCAGCACCAGATCGACGGATCGCGGATCGACCGGGTCGAACGCAAGCCGGCCCTTCAGATCCTTGTCGTGGCCCATCAGCTTCGTGAGCGCGAAGCGATCCCCACTCACGCTGACGATGGATTCCCAGACTCGCATCAGGTCGTTGGACTTACCCGTGCGAGCGGAGTCGAACAGCCAGAGGCCGTCGAGTTTTGGCGGCGCGAACTTCGGCTCGGTGGCCGGAGCGAATCCCGTTGCGAGGATGCCAATTGCGGACGCCGCGAGGAACGATCGCAACATGAGGAGCCTCCGGTGATCGAATCGAGGGCGGGAACTCTCGGTCTCGCGGAATTGTAAATGGTCGCGGCGGGCTTGGCGAGCGCAATCGACTCGAAGGATTCGCTTTGACGGCAATTCCAACTCGGGTACAATCGCAGGGGTGTTCCTGCTTCCTGCCAGGCAAGGGCCGATCATGCGCTGGGTTCTCCTCCTCTCCCTCGCTCTGCTGCCGGTCGCTTCCCGAGCGGCCGACCTCCCGCCGGACTGGGCGTACAAGCCCGTCGCGAAACCGGCCGTTCCGAAATCGACTTCCAGGAACCCCATCGATGCGTTCATTCTCGCCAAGCTCAGTGACAAGGGATTGTCACTGGCCGCGCCGGCCGACAGACGAACGATCCTTCGCCGGGTCACGTTCGACCTTACCGGTTTGCCGCCGACGCCCGAGGAAGTCGAAGCATTCCTGAAGGACACCTCGCCGGATGCCTTCGAGAAAGTGGTCGATCGGCTGCTCGCGTCGCCTCGGTACGGGGAACGGCAAGCCCTCTTCTGGCTCGACCTCGTTCGCTTCGCCGAGAGCGACGGGTTCAAGTCCGACGACTTCCGCCCCACCGCCTGGCGCTACCGCGATTACGTCATCCAATCGTTCAACGCCGACAAGCCGTACGACCGCTTCGTGAAGGAGCAACTCGCGGGGGACGAACTCTTCCCGAACGACACGAACGCAAGCATCGCCACCGGCTTCCTCCGCCACTCGCCCTACGAGTACAACGCCGTCGATGTCGAACAGAAGCGGCAGGACATGCTCAACGACATTTCGGACACCACATCGGCGGCGTTCCTCGGCATCACGCTCGCCTGCGCCAAGTGCCACGACCACAAGACCGACCCGATCACGCAGCGCGACTACTACCGCTTCCAAGCCTTCTTCGCGGGATTCTGGCCGAAGGACGTACCGGTGATCGGAGCGGAGGAACGCAAGACGTTGGAGCAGAAGCAAACCGAGTGGGATGCGAAGGCCGCCGAACTCCGCAAGCAGATCGAAGCCATTGAGAAGCCCGTGCGCGAGAAGGCGATGGCCAAGGAACGCTTCCGCTTCCCGAAGGAATACTCCAGCCTGATCGACGTCGCGATGGAAGAACGCACGCCATTGCAGAAGCAACTGGCGATGCTCGTGGAGCGGCAGGTGTATAGCCGGGTGAAGATCGCGTCGGCCCAGATGCCGGCGGCGGATCGCGCGAAGTGGGAAGGCATGGCCAAGCAGATGGCGGAACTCGAGAAGGACCGCCCGGCCGAGCCACCAACCGCCATGGTGATGACCGACGTCGGGCCGCAGAGTCCGCCGACGCACTTGTTGAAACGCGGTAGCTGGCGTTCACACGGCGACGAACTCGAACCCGGATACCTCTCGGCCATCGACGACCGCGATGCGAGTGTGAAGCCGACCGCGAAAACAAGTGGTCGGCGAACGGCACTGGCCAACTGGATTGCCGATGCGAAGAACCCGCTCACGGCCCGCGTGATGGTGAATCGAATTTGGCAACAACACTTCGGTAAGGGAATCGTCGCAACCTCCAGCGACTTCGGCGTCACTGGCGATCGCCCCACGCACCCGGAATTGCTGGATTGGCTCGCGACCGAATTGGCGAGCGGCGGACGTGAGTCCGCTGTTCCCGCGGAACAGCCGGCTAACGCCGGCCGCTCGCCCTGGAGCATCAAACGGCTTCATCGCCTCATCGTGACCTCGGCCACTTATCAGCAATCCGCCGCGAAGGATTCCGAGAACGCGATTCTCCACGGCTTCCCGCGCCGCCGGCTCGATGGCGAAGCCCTCCGCGATTCCATGCTCGCCTCCGCCGGACTTCTCAACGTAAAAGCCGGTGGCCCGAGCGTCTTCCCGGAACTGCCCGCCGAGATCAAAGCCGCGAACTGGAAAGTCTCCGCAGACCCGGCCGACCGCAACCGCCGCAGCATCTACGTTTGCGTGAAGCGGAACCTGCGCTACCCGCTATTCAGCCTGTTCGACAGCCCGGACCGCATCGAGACCTGTTCGCGCCGCTTCGTCACCACCACGGCCCCGCAAGCCTTGACCTTGTTGAACGACGCAATCGTGCTCGGCTATGCGAAGAGTTTCGCGGCGCGAGTGGTGAAGGAATCCGGTCCCGACGCCGACAAGGCAATCGACCGCGCCTTCGCGCTGGCGCTGAGCCGCCCGCCATCGACCGAGGAACGCACGGCGATGCGCGACTTCTTGAAACAGCACAAGGGACCGTTCGCCAACGCGGTGACAGACCTGTGTCACTCGCTGCTGAACCTGAACGAGTTCCTTTACGTGGATTGAGTCGAGACGCGAAGCGGCGGTCGAAGTTCGACCCTTGCTTGCGCGTCGGGCTCACAACTGGTACTGAGCCCGACGCGCAAGCAAGGGTCGAGGCATCATGATCGAAGCCGACGAACAACTGACGATTACCTTGGAGCGGATTCGGTGGTTCCAGCAGCAGATCGCCCAGCTACGGCGATCGGAGCCCAATCCGGTGAACTATCGAGCTTCGGCTGCCGGATTCCTGGCTGAAATCGATCGAATGCAGCGCGAGGTTCGTGAATATCTCAGTGCTCATCCGACGGAGTTGGCAGGTGTGGCCTGATTGACAGTGACAGACCTGTGTCACTCACTGCTGAACCTGAATGAGTTCCTATACGTGGATTGAGGCGACCGCAATGTGGGGTGGCGAGTTCTACACGCTGATGATTCTTGCATTCGGCGGAGTCATGCTGGGGGTTATCGGCTACGCCATCGCGATGGTCACGACCCGAGGGAAACCGACGATTCGGATCAGGAGAATCGGGTCACTCGTTGTCGCACTTGTCGGGTATCTCGTCGGTTCAATCGTTGGGGTGATGGCGTACCACAATCCCTGGGTCGCCTTCGCGGGCCTCTTCATCGGGGCCGTACTCGGGTATCTGTTCGGGCTGTGTGTCGGAGAGCAGCTCCGAGAGAGGTCGAAAGGTAATTCAGTATGAACATCCACATCCCTTTGTTCCATTCCCGTCGTGATTTCCTCCGGCAAGCCGGCGGTGGTTTCGGCGCGCTTGCGTTCGCCGCACTCGCCCAGGGCGATGACGCGCCCCAGAAACCGCACTTCGCCGCGAAGGCCAAGTCGGTCATCTTCCTGTTCATGGAAGGCGGGCCGAGCCACGTCGATCTCACCGACCCGAAGCCCGAACTCACGCGGCAGAACGGCAAGCCGCTGCCCGCCAGCTTCGGCAAAGTGCTCACACCGATGGGCACCGGAGGCAACAACTTGCTCGCCTCCAAACGCAAGTTCGCCAAGCACGGCCAGGCTGGCCTCGACTTCAGCGACTGGCTGCCGAACATGGCGAAGTGTGCCGACGACTTCGCCCTGCTCCGCGCCTGCTGGGCCGATGGGCTCAACCACGTTGGCAGCGTGTGCCAGATGAACACGGGCTCGGTACTCGCCGGGCGGCCGAGCCTCGGGTCGTGGTCCGTGTACGGCCTCGGCAGCGAGAACCGCAACCTGCCCGGATTCGTCGTGCTCACCGACGGCGGCGAAGTCACCGGCGGCGCCAAGAACTGGGGCACCGGCTACATGCCCGCCACCTTCCAGGGCACACCGTTCCGCAACGGCCCCAACCCGATTCTCAACCTCAACCCACCCGCGGACATCGACGCCCAACGGCAGCGTGCGAAGGCCGACCTCATTGCGAAAATGAACGACATCCATCGCCGCGAGAGGCCCGGCGACTCGCAGCTCGACGCCCGCCAGGCCGCTTACGAACTCGCCTTCCGCATGCAGGCCACGGCTCCCGAAACCGTCGACCTTTCGCGCGAAGACGACAAGACGAAAGACGCCTACGGGCTGAACCGCAAGGAGACCGCCGAGTTCGGCCACCGCTGCTTGCTGGCTCGCCGACTGGTCGAACGCGGCGTCCGTTTCGTGCAGGTCTACTGCGGAGCCGGCAGCGCCTGGGACGCCCACGCGGACCTCGAAGGCAACCACACGCGGCTCTGTGCCCGCGCCGATCAACCCACCGCGGCCCTGTTGAAGGACCTCAAGCAGCGCGGCCTGCTCGACAGCACGCTCGTGATCTGGGGCGGCGAGTTCGGCCGCACGCCGATGACCGAAGGCACCAATGGCCGCGACCACAACCCGTACGGCTTCTCGATGCTGATGGCCGGGGCCGGGGTGAAGGCCGGGGCCATCCACGGCAGCACCGACGAGTTCGGCCTCCGCGGCGTCGATGGGCGCGTCCACGTCCACGATCTTCACGCGACGATCCTGCACCTACTCGGCTTCGACCACGAGAAGCTGACCTACCGCCACAACGGCAGGGACGAACGCCTGACCGACGTCAGCGGCAAGGTTGTGAAGGAAGTGGTGGCTTGAAACTGCTGGCCACTGGCCACTGGCCAAACGCACAATGTGGCCAGTAGCCCCCCAAATCGCACAACTCAGTTGGAACTCCCAGCAATCGCAGTGTAAATGTGTATAGGTACGTGCGTCCGCCGGGAGGTGATGCCGTGACCGAACTCGTTGCCGAACCGCTGTCGCAAGTCCGACCGGAGCCGATTCGCTGGCTCTGGGATCGCTATCTGCCGCGGGGGAAACTCGCCCTGCTAGATCACCATGGCTGAAAGCCGTTGCCACGAGGGTGGAGAAACTGCCCAGCTTACCGCCTATCGCCCCGATTCTGTCTCAACTTCCGTCTCTG
>JAYTGN010000010.1:0-19573 GCA_043733485.1 Gemmataceae bacterium | reverse complement strand
TCGCACCCGGAGTCGCGCCCCATATCTACTGGGGCGCGGTGACGCGGGACGGAGGTGAGGTACTCGATGGGTGGTGAGGAAGAACCTCTCGCGGAGCGGCGAGCCGCGAGGGCAAAATGCTCTGTGAGCTGCTCTATGAAAACGGGCCGTGAGGCAGAGTTCGGGAAATTCTCGGGGAGAACGCGATTACCGACCTATCTGAACTTCTGTACACGTGCTAAATCTCGTGTATGAAGACGCGACCGCTCGTCGGATTCGGCGATGCCGACTCCTTTTACGCCAGTGCCGAAGTGGTGCGCCGCCCGTGGATGGCCGGGCTCCCCGTCGGCGTGCTCGGCAACCAAGGTGCCTGCGTCATCGCCCGCAACTACCCCATGAAGAAGTACGGCATCACCGTCGGCCAACCCGTTTGGGAAGCCAAGAAGAAGTGCCCCCACGGGCTCTACATCAAGCGCGACTTCCGCTGGTACGAAACCATTTCGCGGCGCATGCTCGCCGAGGTCGGCACCTTCTCCCCGACCGTCGAATACTTCTCCATCGACGAATTCTTTTGGCGCGGCGACCCGGTTCGCGGGCAGACCTATCAGCAAACCGCCGAGACCGTGCGCGAACACATCAAGCGCACCGTCGGCGTTCCCATGACCGTGGCGTACGCTCGCACCCGCACGCTGGCCAAGCTCTTCGCCGATACCGCGAAGCCGTTCGGGGCCGTGGCCGTGTTGGACGCGGATCACGAGCGCGAACTCCTTGCGAAGTTGCCCGTGACGGAGATCGCGGGCATCGCTCGCCGCCGCGCCGCACGGCTGGAACCGCACGGCATCAAGACCTGCCTCGACCTCGCGAACGCCGACGGCCTGCTCGTTCGCAAACTGCTCACGGTTTCGGGGCACGACCTTTGGTTGGAATTGAACGGCGTTCCCGTGAACGCGATCCGCCCGAGCCGCAGCCCGCACAAGATGATCGCCCGCGGCGGCAGCCTCGCCGGTCGCGTCCGCGATCCGATGGCGCTGTACGGCTGGCTCGTGCGCAACGTCGAACGGCTCATCGAGGAACTCACGTATCACGAAGTGCGGCCCAAATCGCTGATGGTTTACGTGAACTACCACGAGGGAGAATCGGCCGGCGGCGAGATCGGGCTCACCGTTCCGACCGACCGCTTCGACGTGCTGCTCGATGCGGCCAAGCTCGGCTTGCGCCGGGCCTGGCGGCCGAAACTCACGGCCACGCACATGCACCTCATCGCGGCCCACCTCACGCGGCCCTGCGCCTGGCAGCAGAGCCTCTTCGACGTGCCGGACGAACGCGCGGAAGCGATCGCCCAGGTCAAGCGCGCGATCAACCAACGCTTCGGCCGCTGGAAGCTGCGGTCCGGAGCCACGCTCTTCGCCAACGGCTTCTACGAAGACCCGGCCAACGAATACGACGTCTGCGACATCCGCGGCAAGTTCTGCTTTTGAAACCTGGGAGCGCGGCCGTCCCGGCCGCTTTCGTTCAACCTCGATGAAGGTTCAGGATGCGGGCGAGACGCCCGCGCTCCCAGGAAAACCATGTGTACCGGCATCGCACTCGTGACTTCCGAACTCCCCGCCGCACTTCGCGACGGGCTCGGCGGGCACGTCTACCTGCGCGAGGAGCAGGAAGAACTGCAATTCCACTGGTGGCAGGAACCGACCCTGCTGCCGGTGCGATGGGGCGGAGCACTGCGGCTCGTGCGTTGGGGCAGCAGGGTACGCCGATCGCCCCTGCCGTTCGGCGGCTGGCTCTCCCGCGAGCAACTCGACTCCGGCCTCCTCGCCAACTCGCGTCGAGAAGAAGGCGTCATTCCCGCGAACATGGGCTTCAATCGCGGCACGTGGTTCCTCATCATCGAGGGCATCCATGCCGTGGTGCTACCCGAGGCACCGGGCGGCCCGGTCGCCTACATGCTCACCGAGCCTTCGACGAACTACTACCGGAACATGACGGAACAGTCGCCCACGATGCCCGCGTTCGTGAACCAAGTCCTCTGATGGGAAGCTGGTCGGGTTGCGCCGCTTCCCAGGGTTCCCCGAATTCCGCGCGAAGAAGCGATTCTGGGCATTTCCGGAAAGCTGCGGGTGCGGCCAAATGGCCCGACGGCACGTCCGCGGGTGGTGGTCTTGACGTGCCGCGAGCGCGACGGAAGAATGCGCGCACAGACCATCACAAATTGTAAGGTTCTTTCCATGCGCCTTGGCGGTGTGGGAATTCTGGTAGCCGTACTCGCCCTCGTTGGGTGCAAGGGGGGCGCGCCGAAACCGATCGAGAAGAAGGACCCCGCCGCGCCCGTTTCGCGAACCAAGGGTGCCGGCCCCGCGTGGCTCGAAGACTCGATGGCCCGCTTGCCCGGCGCGGGCACCGGCGTTCCCAAAGCCGGCTCGTGGACCGACCCGAACAGCCCCGGCTTCGACCCGGCACGCGAATCGAAAGGCCTACTCGCGGGCCGCGTGCTCGATCAGTACGGCAACGGCGCCAAGAACGTCTTCATCCGCATCGAACCCGCCGACGCCGTTGCCAAGGAGAAGGACATCGGCGCGGTCGGCATCCTGACCAACGAAGCCGGCTTCTTCATGGTGAAGGATTTGCCCGCGGGCCGCGCTTACATCCTGACGGCGGAAGCGAAGACGACCGACGGCAAGTCGCTGACCGGAGTGGTGCAAACGCGACCGCCCCAGGTGAGCATCACGATCGCGCTCCGCGACGACCTCGGACTACCGCCGGGAAGCGATAGCGGACTTCCGGCCGGGGCTTCGACCGCAGGTTCGACTTCGGGTGGAAGCGATTACATTTCGCCGATGGCGTTGCCGGCCCCGTCGCCGATAGGCCGCGTGGGCGATGGTGCGTGGGCACCCGGCGCGGGCTCCGCGCCCGGTGCCATTCCGGCCACGATTCCCGGCTCGACGCTTCCCGCGCCGGCCGGCGTGCCTCCACCCGGTTTGCGTCCTGAGAATACGGCCGGCGGCGATGCTCCTCCGTGGAAGCCGCCCGCGGTCAGCATTCCGGGTGGCCCGTCGGTGCCCTCGCTGCCGCTGCCACCGCCCGGCTCGCCCCCGACTTCGTCGGTGCCGCCGCCGGAGAAGCGTTCGTCGCGGCCCGTGAAGCCGGGAGCAAACTTCGCGCTGGTCGATTCCCTCGAACGCCCGTGGAACTTTGCCGCGAGCCGTTCGGGCTCGCTCGTGCTGCTCGATTTCATGAGTACGAACTGCGTCCACTGCAAGCGAACGATCCCGGTGCTGACCGACCTGCAATCGCGCTACGCCTCGGATGGCCTGGAACTCATCGGCGTTCTCTGCGACGACGTGCCGCAGCGCGAACGAGCGGCTCAGGCCGCGAAGTATCAACGCGACAACAACTTGAACTACGCCATCTACGTGGAGCCGGGGGCGGAGGCCGGCGCGATCCGCGATCGGTTCCACGTCGAAAGCTACCCGACCGCGGTGCTGTTGAACGGTGAAGGAATCGTCTTGTGGCAGGGCCACCCGGCCAAGCGAGCGGAACTCGAGTCGGCCATCCGCAAGCATCTCGGACGCTAGCCTGCTCACCGGTTTTCATTTCGGCTCCTCCCCTTCCCACGAACGAATGCCTGCCGCTCGCCTATAACGGAACCTGGGTAACAGGAGTACGCCGTGGACGAGTATTTGAGCCTCACGCTGCTTTCGCGAACGGGTGAAACCGAGGCGGCCTTCACATCGCGTTTGAGTGCGTTTTGGTCTTCGATGTTGCGGGAGAAGCCGGACGAGTTCGAGAAGGTGTACGCGGAGGCCGTGGGGTTCGATCCGAAAGCGGGCCGTCTCGGTCGCCGCTACCTCATCGAGTCCGGAGTGGCCATCGCGCTAAGCGAGTTCCTCACCGCCGCTGCGATGGAGTTTGAAACCCTCGACGCGGACGACCTGTACTCGAAGTACGAGGCGGCTCCCCCGGACTGGTTCTGGATCGAACACTGAGAGCGCCGATGGCCGACACCCACTCCGAACTTCCAGCACTCCTTGGGGGAAGGGCGGTGCGTCCCGAAGGCCCGCCGCCGTGGCCGCGATCCGATGTTGCGGTACAGGCCGCACTCGCCGACGCGATTGTGAGCGGAGCTTGGGGTCAGTACCGAGGCGAACACGTTCAACAGTTGGAATTGGAACTCGCGGCTTTTCACGCGGTGCCCCACGCACTGACCTGCGCTTCCGGAACGCTCGCCGTGGAAGCCGCTCTGCGGGCGCTCCGCGTCGGCCCCGGCGACGAAGTCGCGATGGCGGCCTACGAGTACGAGTCGAGCTTTCTCACGGTTCACGCCATCGGCGCGAAGCCGGTGCTCGTCGACGTCTCGCCGCGCAACTGGAATCTCGATCCGGAGCAACTCGAAGCCGCAATCACTCCTCAAACGCGGGCCGTCCTTTGTTCCCATTTACACGGTGGCGTGGTGCCGATGCGCGAGGTGATGGCCATCGCCGCGCGGCACGATGTGAAGGTGGTCGAAGATGCGGCCCAGGCTCCCGGAGCCATCGTGCAAGGGAGGCCCGCCGGCACCTGGGGCGACATCGGCACGATGAGCTTCGGAGGCTCGAAACTCCTCACCGCGGGCCGGGGCGGAGCACTGCTCATTCGCGATTCGCAACTGTTCCAGCGTGCGAAACTGTGGCTGCACCGCGGGCTTCAAGCGTGGGCACCGCTGAGCGAGTTGCAAGCTGTGGCGCTGCGCCCGCAACTCGTGAGCCTGCCCGCCGCGACGGGAATCCGTTCCCTGCGGGCCACCCGGCTCGCCGAAGCAATTGCCGCAGTCGTGCCGGGGTTGGTACCGTTCGAAAACGGCGACGAGCTTACAGTCCCCGCCTTCTACAAGTTCGGCTTCCGCTTCGATGCCGAGCGGTTCGGGATGCGTCGCGATACGTTCGTTCGGGCACTGCGCGCGGAGGGCATGGCGTTCGATGCTGGGTTCGACGCCTTGCACCTGGGCCGCTCGCCATCCCGCTTCCGCGCCGTCGGCGACCTCGCCAATGCTACCGCGGCCCATGCCGGCTGCGTGAAGTTGCACCATCCCGTGCTCTCGGGCGATGAAGCCGGCCGACTGCAAGTCGTGGAAGCCGTGGAGAAAGTGTATCGGCACCGCGACCGATTCTAGGCTCTGTTCGAGAACCGCAAACGTGGGAAAGGCCTTATCGCCCTCTCGCACATTTCACCACAAAGGCACGAAGATCACACAAAGAAACACAAAGGATCGTGATAAGCCTGCCTCTCTTTGTGCCCCTTTGTGTGAACTTTGTGCCTTCGTTGTGAACGAGCGTTCACGGATTTTACTCATATCAAACAGAGCCTAGCCAGCCATCAGGTCGATGCGCATGTCGTAGAGAGCGTGGGCGAACGCCAGAGGCCAGACTCGGCCGATGAGCAAGAACGCGACCCCGAAGGCGAGCCCGAACGCGAACGAGTACGCGGTTCCGATGACGCCCTGATAAGTGTGGTAGCTCGCGAACAGCAACGCCGCGACCAGCACCGCTTGCGACGGCGAACGCAGCAACACTTTCAATCGCGCGATGAGGTAACCCCGCGTCACGATCTCTTCCGCGAAGGCGGCGACCAGATACTTCAAGACCATCATCGCATACTCGGCCAGCGACTTCGGATGGGCGAAGAACGCGGGAGTTTCCTCAACGAATCTCATATGCACGATCGCGGAGGCCATCGCGTTCCAGATGCTTTCCGTCAGGATGAGCAAAAGCAGGGTCAAGGGAACGTCCCAGCCGCTGAGCGGGCCGAGCCCAAACCGCGACTGCGGCTCCCCGCTCCGATGGATCAAGTAGACCGTCACGAAGATCGTGCAGGCGCTGGTGATCGTGAGTTGGAACGTGTCGAGCCAGTACGCCTGCGGCGTTCCTGGCGGTTGGTTGAGCGAGGCAATCGCGCCGACAAGATTGGGAATCACCCCGACCGCGAGAACGGCGCAAACTTCGAGCCAGAGTTCGCGGCGAGAGAGGGGCGACGCACAGGCGAGTTCCCGTGCGAGCCGTTCAGCGGAATCGTCTCGATGCACGAACGCTGGCGCGAGAGGCTCGCTCGATTCGTCCGGTTCGGAGCCGTAGGACCAGCCGCAAGCCGCACACGCATCGGCTTCGCCCATCGCAATGCCGCACGCCAGGCAGCGAAGCGGTTGTTCCGAATCGTTCTTCGATGCAGCCAATCGATCGAGGTGGTCCTTCACGATGATGCGAGCGGCAACTTCGTGCATTCGGTTGACGTAAAGCCTCGGGGCCGTGGACCAACCCATCGGCAACTCGCCCACAACGCCCTGGAGCAATTCGTTGTCGATGCGAACCGGAATCCCTTCCGATTCGAGCAGGATGCGAAGCGCGTGAGCCTCCGGAAGGCCACTCGCCCGGTAAAGTTCGACCGGATCGTCGGGCGCTTCGGACATAGCCGCTCCATCGGAATCAGTACGTTGCCCGACCGCCGCTGATGTCGAAGCAGAAGCCCGTCGTGAAGCTGCAATCGGCACTCGACAGGAAGTGGACCAAGGCCGCGACTTCGTCCGGCTTGCCCGTGCGGCCCAGCGGAATCTTCGACAGCATCATGTTGATCTGTTCGGCACTCAGTTGATCTAAGATCGGTGTTTGAATCACGGCCGGGCTCACGCTGTTCACGCAGATGTCGCCCTTGCCCACGAGTTCCTTGGAGAGCGATTTCGTGAGCGCGATCACGGCGGCCTTGCTCGCGGAATACGGCCCCATCTTCGGGTTGCCTTCTTTCCCGGCGATGCTCGCAATGTTCACGATGCGGCCGTACTTGCGCTCGATCATGCCGGGCAGCACCGCTTTGCAGCAGAGCACGAGCCCCGTGACGTTGATGTTCATCACGAATTCCCAGTCTTCGCGCACGCTCTCCCAGATGGGCACGTCGCGGCCCTTGCGGCTGGCGACGCCGGCGTTGTTCACGAGCACGTCCACCGGCCCGGCTTCCTTCGCGATCTGAGCGAAGACGCGATCCAGGTCCGCTTCTTTCGTGAGGTCGCCGAGGAGGGCGACGCCGCCGATCTCCTTGGCCACGCGCGTGGCATTGGGCTCGGACATGTCGAAGACGCCGACCTTCGCGCCGGCGGCAGCGAGCCGGCGGCAGATCGCTTCGCCGATGCCTTGCCCGCCGCCCGTCACCACCGCGACCTTGCCCGCGAGACTGAACATTGCATTGAACCTTTCATTTAGCCGCCGGCTTGCCGGCGGTCTTGCTTGCGAAATCCCGCCGGCAAGCCGGCGGCTAAATGGAATCACTTCGTGAGCTTGTCGAGGTCGAGTACTTCGCCATCCCCGTAGCCGATGAGTTTCTTCAACTCCGTCTCGTCGGGGTCCTTCTTCAGTCGGCGAACGGAGCCGTCGCACATCACGACGTTGCTCCTGCCGTCGAAAAGCCCGCCGAGCTTGGGCAGCGGCTTCTTCAGGTCGAAGGCCATGTCGTCCGGCTTCGTCCAGATCGAGGCTTCACCCGCTTCGAAGACCAGGCCGGTGTTCGAGGTGCCGTCGGTGATGGAAGCGAGTTTCAAACCCTTGCCAGAGTCGGGGCCGAACAGCGCACCCTTGCCCGCGAAGCCGCGGTAGAACGTCTCGCCTTCCTTCGCCTTCACGCGGATCGGAGCGTAGAGCTTCGGCATCTTCGCGATCAGCGGCTTGTTGGTCTCGCTGTCCCAGGCTTCGTCGAGCTTGAACTGCTTGTAAAGTTGCTCCTGCTCGATGTACGGCAGGATGAGCACGCGCCAACTCAGGAGGCCTTTGCCGTCCTTGGTGTACGCGTTGTTGGGGAGGTTGCCGAGACTATCGTGGTAGATGTGGAAGGCGAGACCGATTTGCTTGAGGTTGTTCTGCGATCGCTGATGCTCGGCACGGGTGGGCTCGGGAAGCTTGTCGTCCGCCGTCGCGGGGATCGCGACCAGCGAGGTGAACAAGGCCACGAGGCCGATGGGAAGGATTGCTGCCGTGAGACGCATGACATTCTCCTGGAAAGGTAGGATTCGCCGGTCGCGCCAGATTCTGTTTTATGGTTTCGCCGGTTCGGTGGGAACGAGAAAGACGATGTCGTCGCCGCCGCGGGTCATGCCGGGCCGAGTCGGAGAATTGCGACCGCCCTCATCCGTGCGGTTCGGTCCCACGCTCCACAGGATGGGTTGCCCGCGTGCGATCACTCGGGGCTCCTGGGTCGTGGGTTGCCCAGGTGCGATCACTCGGGGCTCCTGGGTCGAAGGCGTCTTCGCCGTGGGGGTTCCCGCCGGAAGCGGAAGCACGGGCGGCGCGAGTGTCTCGCCTGCGGAAATGCGATAGTTGAAAGGCAATGAGTTGTACGGGTCGAGTGGAACCGCGGAGAGGTATCCGGCCGCGACGAGGTCGTCGAGCGTGGCCGGCGTAGAGAGTTTTTCGACCTGATGGAGGCGAATCGCCAGCGCGAGCAGAGCGGCGCGCCGGTGCAGTCGCAACTGCCGATCGTTGTCGATCATCTCGTCGGGCGATTGCTTGCGGATGAGGAAGACGCTGGTGCCGGGCCGTCCTTGAACGAGGAGGCGGTTCGCGCGAGTGGGATTGCCTGTCTCGAAGCCCACGCCGAGCAGCCGTCGGGTTCGTTCGCGTTCCCAGGGCACGCTCCAGGCCACCCCGATGAGATCGACGAGCGCTACGGTCTGCTCCGGACTGGTTCCAGGAGGCGTGAGTTGAGCCGGAAGGAACTGGCCGGGAGCCTTGGCCATATCGCGCATGACGTAGCGTTCGGCGAGCACGTGCGGGCGCGGGTCGAAGGCTTCCACGGGATCGTCTTCGCGAAGCAGCGCGAGCGCCTGCCGGAGCAGATCGGGCCGCCCTTCGAGTGCGGCGAGCCAGCGGTCGGTGGCCGAGAGGCAGGCCCGCGCGACCTCGTTGCCGAAGTCGAGCGATTTCACAATGGAACCGTTGCGGAAGCTGCGCCCGAGGGCGAGGGCCGATTGTAGGACGGCGGGGAATCGGGCCGGGTCGCCCGCGGCTTGCTTCTGGAGGCCGTGGGCCAGCAAGATCGTTCCCATGCGCTTGCCGTTCGCTTGGGTCTGCAGCGAACTCGAGGCTCCCGTGCGGAGCGGATGTTCGAAGAGGCCCACCCCCTTTTCCTGCCCCGCCTGCCGAGCTTGTTCGAACCAGGTTTCATCCTGCGGGCCAGCGGAAGTGTCCAGTTCGTAGATCTTCTGCATCCAGTTTTGAGCCTCGAAATCGTTCTCGCTCCAACCCTGGTACGGGATGTTGGAGACGCGCTCCTCGAGCGTGCCGCGCGGCGTCGGCGGGCTGATCCGATCCGGCTGCTTCGGGAGCGGCGGTACCGCCTGCGCGATTCGGGCGAATCGCTCGGCGGCCGTCCGAAATTGGCGACCGGAATCGTTCGCCTCCAAAGGCGGGAGCGAGGCGATGTACGCGAGGTCGTCTTCACTCGTGGGGTCGTCCGGCACTTCGAGCACCCGGTAGCCGAGACCGCCCGCCAGAATCAACACCATCGCGGCGATCCCGCTACTCAGGGCGATCAGCGGTCGGCGGGTCGCTAGCCGCTCCGAGGCCCAAGCTCGAAACAGCAGCCGAGCCGTGACCAGCATGGCAATCGGCGGGAGCCAGATCTGCCAATGCAAGACGCCTCCCGAGAAGAGCGACGGGAGCCAAAACGCGGCCATCGTGCCGCCGACCAACCCGGCGACTCCGGCCGCGACCACCGCCTTGCGAAACAGCAAGCCGCAGAGGTGACCCGCCGCGAAGCCGTAAGCCAACGGGAGGAATACGAACTTCCAGCCCTGCGAACCGAGGTGCGGGCCGTCGAAGATCAGCGTGCGAAAGGTATGGGACAGGAACGAGCCGCCTCGGATCGTTTGAGCACCGGTCGTCTCGGCCCGAATCGCGGAAGGGAGCAACATCAAGGCGACGAGGAACCCGGCGAAGGCCGCGTGTACGGCGAGCTTGACGGACCAAAGCCGGCCGATGGGAAGCCGCCGTTCGCCCCAGTACCGCGCGATGCCGCTCGATTGTTCGTCGACGAAAGCGGTGACGCCGGCGAGAACGCCTGCCGCGAGCGCGAGCGCGGGCCAGATCATCACCGGCTGGATGCTCTCCAAGAGTAGCGTGAACCCGAGCACGACCGCGAAGGCGGCGATGGCGAGGCCGGGCTTGAGGAGTTGCCGAACGCCCAGCCAAAGCAGCGCTCGGATGCCCAAGCGCGAACGCGACGAGGGTTTCGCTTCGACCGTAGGGGTGTCGGATTCGCTGCTCGATTCCCCAGGATTGGAGTAGATCGCGGGGGTGGTATCGTCCGCCGCGCGGTCGCGGTCTTTTCGCGTGAAGCGGAAGGCGGAACCGATCAGAGGTGCCGCGAACATGAGCCCCAGGAAGAGAATTGCGCCCTCCATCTGCGGCATGTTCGTGCGCGGATTGTGGTAGAAGAGGCCGATCGGTAAGTAGAAGAGGATGGACGCAAACGCGCCGGCCGGCAAGGCGACGCCCACCGAGCCGAGCGTGGTGTTGGCGTGCGTGGAGCCGAAGAGCCCCCAAACGAACGCGAGCAGCGAGTAAACGATAATCGCGAACGCCCAGCCGATCGTATCGACGAGCCCGAGCCCAATCGCGACCGCGAGAACGAAGCCCACCTCGATGGCCATGAGGATCGTGCCGGCCGCGATCTTGGCCTTCCAGAGTTGCCAGCGCGAAACGGGCAGCGACTCCAAGAAACCCATCGTCCCCGACTCTCGCTCGCCAGCGAACAGGGCTCCGCCGCAGACCGTTCCCGCCGTCACGGAAAGCAGGAGGGCTGCGAGCAAGCCCGCACCGAGGAAGCGGACGACGTCGGCCGGGGTCGCGCCTTGAGTTGCCGGCTCGGCCAGCGTCGCCGCCGCCACGAGAATGCCCGACCCGAGGACCATGAGCGTCAGGCCGATCAATCCCTGCTCGCGGAGTTCTTTCCAGACGATCGCGCGGATCACGGGTTCGCCCTCGCCTTCCAACGGTCCGGCTACAACTTCTTCACCAGCGGGATCGCGGCACCGTTCCCAGGAACGTGCTTGGCCATCAGGGCCGAGTAAACTTCCTCCAGCGTCACCGGGACGTCCTCGAAGTCCGTGATGCTCGAACTATTGCGGAGGGTCGCAATCGCGCCGGCATCCGGATCTTGGAGCAACACTTGCCAGAAGCGGCCCGTACCGTTGCGTTCGAGTACCGTACCCAACCCCGAGGCGTCCGGGGGTTGCTCAACGAAGCGCAGGCTGATCCGCCGGACCTGCTTCTTCAAGTTGTCGAGCGTATCCGAAAGGATCATCTTGCCGTCCTTCACCAGGCCTGCGTGGGTGCTCGCTTTTTCCAACTCGGCAATGGAATGGCTAGAGATGAGGATGGTGCGGCCAGTCGCCGCTAGGTCCGTGAGGCTGGCGAGGAACTCGCGGCGCGTCAGCAGATCGAGCCCGCTGGTGGGTTCGTCGAGCAGCAGAACCTCGGGATCGGGCGCGAGTGCCAGTGCGAGCCCGACCCGGGCGTACCCGCCTTTTGAGAGTTCCTTGAGCTTCTTGGCGGGATCGAGGCCGAGGCGATCGGTCCAGGCGCGGTAGCGGGGCAGGAAGCCCGGACGGTGGAAGGATGCCGTGAACCAGCCCGTTTCCGCGACGCTCATCCAGTCGTAGAAGCGCGGCCGCTCGGGCATGTACCCCACGCGATGCCGAAGTTGCTGAGCCCGCGCCCAGCAATCGAGGCCGAGGATCGTCGCCCGGCCGCTGTCGGGTGGGGCGAGCCCGGTGAGCACCTTCATGGTCGTGGTCTTGCCGGCACCGTTGTCGCCGAGGAAGGCATAGACGGCTCCGCGCGGCACGCGCAGTTCGAGCCCGTCCAGGGCCGCCTTCCCGCGGTACCGCACCAGCAACCGCTCGGCAACGATCACGTCTTCCGACATGCGCGAGTTCCGATCCGATGTGAAGCAACTGCGAGTCTCGGGTGTGCCTCTCGAAGTAGGCAATTGGTTCTGGGTGGCACCGGCTTCCAGCCGGTGCTGGGTGGTTCCGGCTTCTAGCCGGAACACTTTAACAGCCCGATGTTCATGGAAAGCCCTCGGTTGCTGCACCGGCTGGAAGCCGGTGCCACCCCGGAACACCGGCTGGAAGCCGGTGCCACCCATGCCTACTTCCAGAGGCACACCCGCGAGTCTCTGTTGCAATACCGCCCGCGGGGAAGATCGGCTATCATGATTTGGAGGTTGAAGTGAGGCCGCCCGATGGAACTGCCGATCGTCCGCCATTTTCTCGTCTGCCTGCAGATGGGGTACGATTGGACCGAGCCGTCCGGTCCCTACTGCTTGGAGAATGTTCTTTTCGGGCCGAGTTTGCCTGCGGGAGTGACATTCCCGGCTGCGGCCATCGATCTGTGGATTTTTGCTACTATCGAGGGGATCGATCAGCATGAACTTTGGATCGACTTGGCGTTACATGCTGACGAGCCTGGGGAAGAACGCGAGGGGGACGACCTTGCGACATACGGGCCGTTCCTCGTGACATTTGAGGGCAGTGAGGCCACTGCGATTCAGCGGGGTTGGCATCTTCGCTGCGTCCCCTTGCCTCGGTCGGGTTGGTACGAATTTCGGCTCTCGACACAAGGTGAAATCATTGCTTCCGAGTCGATCTTGATGGAGGGATAACCGTGGCGGAAAAGTCAGAAGCGAAACTGGTCGGCGTCGCAGCGGCAATGGAATCGGACCCAAGGTCTGATCTCCGGACCGAAACGCCACCGCGTACACCGGCCCCGCTCGGTCGCGGCGGCATCTCCACCAGTGCCCTCTCTGGTACACTCGACATGCTCAACAGCATCGCTGGCGCTCGTCGCGAGCCGGAGGACACGCCAACTGCAGAGATTCAACGACTTCGCGTGGAGAACGAGGAATTGCGACAACTCTTGGACGCAATGCGGCCAGTACTTCAAGAGAAGTTGAATGGGCAACGTGCAAAAAGGCCTCGCCCGAAGCCAGTACACGATGGCTTCGTCGTCTTCGAGGTCGATGGTTTCGCTCAACTAACGCCCGAGCAAAAGCTCTGGCCCGTCGTATCGCTTTCCTCGAAGCCTCGACCGGCGATCCAAGCTCCACCGAAGGAATAGTTCACACCTTCCCGAAGAACTTGTCCTTCACCTTCGGGTTCACGACCCAGTCCGCAGGCCACTCGCCGGCGAGCAGTTTCGCGATGGCCCGTGCCGCGAGCCTCGCCATGTCATCCCGCGACAGCACGTCGACACCCGCCGTGTGAGCCGTCATTACGATATTGTCCAGCGTGAGCAGTGGGTTGTTGCCCGGCGGCTCTTCGTCGAACACATCGAGCCCCGCACCCGCGAGTCGATTGTTCTTCAACGCGTCGTAGAGGTCGGGCTCGTTGATGATGCCGCCGCGGGCCGTATTGATCAGGTACGCGGTAGGCTTCATCAGGCCGAGGCTCCGCGCGTTGATGCACTTGCTCGACTCGGGCGACATCGGCATGTGCAGCGAGAGCCAATCCGCCTGCTTCAGCACGTCGTCGAAGGGGAGCAGCGCGATGCCGTGTTCTTTCACGAAAGCCGCATCGGGGAACGGCTCGTAGGCGACGACGTTCATCATGAAGGCCTTGCCGCGAAGGGCGACGGCCTTGCCGATGCGGCCGAGGCCCATGACGCCGAGCGTCTTGCCGCGAAGCGGTTGGTTCGCTCGCCGCGGCCACTGCCCCGCCTTGATCAGGTTGTGCTGCGGAATCAGATTCTTCGCCAGCGCCAGGATCAACGTGAAAGTATGTTCGGCAACCGCGTCCTGGTTCGTACCCGGAGCGAACGTGACTGCGACGCCGTGATCGGTCGCGGCCTGCAAATCGACGGCATCATAGCCCACTCCGGCGCGGGCGATCACCTTCAAACCCTTGGCTGCACCCGCCGCAATGGCGGCCCGCGTGTACGGTTCCGAACCCGCCAGGCTTCCCGCGCAGCCAGGAAGAATCTCCATCAGCTCTTGCTCGCTCATCTGATGGCTGACCTGCGAAAACACCAGTTCGTGACCGGCTTCCTTCAGCACCGGGCCGTACACATGCTCGATTTCCTGGAGTGGGGCCGGGGCGATGAGTACGCGCGATTTCATGGGCTCGAGCCAGAAAAGGAATGTGAATAGTCCAGTAACAAGTGCGGCTTCTGAGTAGAATACAAACGGAAGCCGGGTTGAACACGAACCAGTGCCGAGAATCGCGTGTCTAGCGTGCGAGTGCACGCCGTCGATGTCTTGTTAAGGAGGCCGCTTGAACACTACCGAGTTGAGTACGCTCGAATCCCCGGTTCGCCGGACCGAACCGCCCTTGAGCAGCGCCTTGCACCGGGCCTGTTTGGCTGCACGAACCGCCGCCGACAACAAGGCCCGCGACATCATCGTGCTGGACATGCGACCCTGCACTCCGCTCTTCGACTACTTCGTGATCGCGACCGGTGCGAGCCGCCGCCAGATTCACACATTGGCCGAGGAAATCGACGATGCGCTCCAGGCCGAGGGCGATTCGCGGATGGGCATCGAGGGGTACGAGGCGAGCAAGTGGGTGGTGCAAGACTACGGCGACGTGGTGATTCACGTGTTCGACCCGGACACCCGCGACTATTACAAGTTGGAAGAACTCTGGTCCGACGCACCGAAGATGGACTGGGAAAACGAAAGCGAAGTCACCGTCGCGGACGAAGAGGACGAAGTTTTAGAGGACGAAGAGGACGAGTAACAGCAATACAAGCCCACCCAAAGCTTGGGGTGGGCTTTGCCGCGCCTCATTAACCATGAATCTGCTTCACCAACTCCGTTCGCTGTTTGAACCCGTGCTGAGTACGCTCGCGCCGGATCCGGCGAAGTTGCCCGATTTTCTCGGCATGATCAAGGCCGCCGCCAACGCCGAGAACGGCGACTACCAGGCGAACTTCGCCATGTCGCTCGGCAAGGCACTCGGCAAGAAGCCGCAGGATGTGGCAAAGGACTTCATCGCCGCGCTGCCGGCCAACGCGCTGATTGAACCGCCGACGGTCGCCGGGCCGGGATTCATCAACCTCCGCATTCAAACCGGCTTCCTCGCGAAAGCCGTTCACCAGATCGCGACCGATCCGAAGCTCGGCCTCGAACCCGCTGCGAAGCTGAAGACCTTCGTGATCGACATGAGCGGCCCGAACGTCGCCAAGCCGCTGCACGTCGGCCACCTCCGCAGCACCATCATCGGCGACGCCCTCGCTCGCATCCTCCGCTCGCTCGGCCACACCGTCATTACCGACAACCACCTCGGCGACTGGGGCCTCCAGTTCGGAATTCTCATCTACGGGTACAAGAACTTCCTCGACAAACCGGCGTTTGTGAACGACCCGGTCCGGGAACTGGCTCGGCTCTACGTTCACATCAACAAGCTGTTCAAGAAGCCGGACGACGACGACGGTGCCGCCGACGACCCACTGAAAAAGGCCTGTCAGGAAGAGATCGCGAAGCTGCACGCCAGCGACCCGGAGAACGTCGCGCTCTGGAATCAATTCATGCCGTCGTGCCTCGAGATGCTCCGCCCGATCTACGAACGCCTCGACATCCGCATCGACTCGACGCTCGGCGAAAGCTTTTACAACCCCATGCTTCCCGGCGTAGTCGAAGACCTGCTCGCAAAGGGAATCGCCTTCGCGAGCAAAGGCGCGGTCGTGATCCCAAACGCGAAGGGGAACGTGCCGCAATCCGAAGAGGAGCAGCGGAAGGAAGACCCGCCCGCCATCATTCGCAAGCGCGATGGTGCCTTCACCTACACGACGACGGACCTCGCAACGATTAAGTACCGAGTCGAAACCTGGAAGCCGGACGCGATGCTCTACGTCGTCGGTGCTCCGCAGGCCCTGCATTTCAAGACGCTGTTCGCCCAGTCTCGCCGCTGGAGCTACGAGCAGGTCGAGTTTCAGCACGTGCAGTTCGGGTCGATGCTCGGCGCGGACCGGAAGCCGTTCGGCATGCGAAAAGGCGGCACCATCGAACTGATGGACTTGCTCGACGACGCCTCGCGGATCAGCCTGGAGAAGTACGAGGCGAGCGTGGCGGAACGCCGCACCAGCGGCCACAAAGTGTTTGAACCCACGGATGCGGAGAAGCGCGAAATCGCCGAGGTCGTCGGGGTCGGGGCCGTGAAGTACGCGGACCTCTGCCAGAGCCGCACCTCGGATTACGTCTTCGACCTCGATAAAATGACCGCGACGGTGGGCAACACGGCGGCGTACATGCAGTATGCCTACGCCCGCTGCCGAAGCATCTTCCGCGAAGGCGATGTCGACGAGGCCCGCTTCCGCGCCAACCCGCCGACGGTGATTCTCGCCGAACCCGCGGAACGGAACCTCGCTTTGCAACTGCTTCGATTCCCGGAGGCGGTCGAATCCGCGGCAGCGGAGTACTTGCCGCACGCGGTCACGAGCTACCTCTGGGATCTGGCGAAGGCCGCGAGCGTTTTCTACGAGAAGTGCCACGTGCTCCAGGCCGCGACCCCAGAACTCCGCGAGAGCCGGCTGCTCCTCGTCGATCTGGTCGGCCGCGCGATTCAGCAGGCGCTCCAACTTCTCGGCATCCGCACCGTGGAGCGGATGTGATAGGATGAGAGGTCATGGGCACGAAAACCGCCAGGAACGGAACGCCGAAGGCCGCAGAATCGTCAGACATCCTCACTTTGGAGGAGGCGGCCGCGTTCCTGCGCGTTCCGCCGAAGGGGCTTCAAAAGGATGCCGCGGACGGCCACGTTCCGTGCAAGCTTGTGGCCGGAGAATTCCGGTTCTCAAAGGTCGTTCTTCGAGAGTGGTTGAGTACGCCGTGTGAGAAGAAGAGGAAGTCCGCTCAGGAACAACTGATGGCAATCTTCGGCCACTGGAAAGACGACCCGACCGTCGACGCCATGATGGCGGAAATCGAGCGGCGTCGGTCGCTTCACACGGTCGGTGGAGACTGATGTGCTGTATCTCTTGGACACAAACACACTGTCGGAAACGCTCAAGGGCAATCAACGATTGCTGCCTCGGTTGAGTGCACTGACAGGCGATACGGTCGCGATCCCGATTGTCGCTTGGTACGAAGTCATCAGCGGACGGGTCGAGTCGCTGCTCAAAGCCGCGAACATCGATGACTTGTTGGTCGCACAGTCGCGATTCGAGAAGGACTTTGAAGATTTGAAGGACTGGATTCTGTTTGGAATCACTCCGGATGCGGCGCGGCATTTCGAGAAATTCTTGAAAGACAAGAAACGTCGGAAAATGAAGCGAGATGATCTGCTCATTGCCTGCATCGCGCTCGCAAACAAAGCCGTACTCGTCACCCGCAACGTCAAGGACTTCGCCAACGTGCCCGGCCTCACCCTCCAGAATTGGTTCGAGTGAAACATGTTCGTCGATCGCGTGGAACTGTTCGTTAAGGGTGGGGATGGCGGCCGAGGCATGGTCTCCTTCCGTCGCGAAAAGTACGTCCCGAAGGGCGGCCCCGACGGCGGCGACGGAGGCGACGGCGGCTCCGTCATCATTCGCGCCGACTCCAACGCCGACAACCTCGCCGGCCTCACCATGAAGAAGCACTGGCGCGCCAAGAACGGCGAAGCCGGCATGGGCACGAAATGCGCCGGCTCCGATGCCGAGGACATCGTGCTGCTCGTCCCGCCCGGCACCCAAATCCGCGACCGCGAACGCGGCAACATCCTCCGCGATCTCGTCCACCTCGGCGACGAACTCATCGTCGCCAAGGGAGGCCGCGGCGGCAAAGGCAACGTCCACTTCAAGAGCGCGACCAACCGCGCCCCCCGCCAGTTCGAGCCCGGCGTCGAAGGTGAAGAACGCTGGATTAGCCTCGAATTGAAGGTAATTGCCGACGCCGGGCTCGTCGGCTTCCCCAATGCTGGGAAGTCCACGCTGCTCAGCCGCCTCTCGCGGGCCACGCCGGAAATCGCCCCGTATCCGTTCACTACGAAGCACCCGCACCTGGGTATCGTCACGCTCGGCGGCGACGCCGGGTTCGTGCTCGCCGACCTGCCCGGACTCATCGAAGGGGCCGCCCAAGGCGTCGGCCTCGGCCACGAATTCCTCCGCCACGTCGAACGCACCCGCGTGCTCGTTCACCTCGTCGAACCGTTCCCTTCGGACGAGTCCGACCCCGTGAAGAACTACCGCACGATCCGCAAAGAACTCACCGACTACGCGATCCCGCTCGACAAGAAGCCCGAGATCGTCTGCGTGAGCAAGGCCGAATTGACCGGTTCCGAAGAAGTACAACAACGGCTCGAAGCGGACCTCGGCGTTCCGGTGCTGCTCATGTCCGCGGTGACCGGCCAAGGGCTCTCGAAGCTCGTGAGCCAGATCGCCCTGTTGTTGGAAGAGATCAAGCGCGAGGAGGCACTGGCCGAGAAGCGGAAGAAGCCGACCGAGTTCCCGCTCGAGGCCGCCGTTCGCACGGAGGATTTTAAGACGGGTGCGGTCTCGGAGATCACGTCATGACGCCGGACGTGGTCGTGGACATCGGCAACAGCCGAATCAAGTGGGGCGTTTGCAGCGAAGGCCGCGTGACCGACGTGCTGCGTTTGCCGCTGAACGATCCGGCAGCGTGGGACGCGGCACTCGTCAAGTTGCCTCCGACGAAGTTCGCCCGGCAGTGGGCCCTCGGCAGCGTCAACCCGCAGGCGCTGCTCGACTTCCTCGGCTGGTCCTACCACCACGGCGGCTCGGCACCCTTCGAAGATCGGCACTTCCTCCCCATCGAACTCAGCGTGGACGAACCGGACAAGGTCGGCCTCGACCGGCTCTTCGGTGCCGTCGCGGCGAAGGCGATGGTGCCCGCTGGCACGCCGGCCATCACCGTGGATGTGGGCACCGCCGTCACGGTAAACTTCATCGATGCCGAGGGCGTGTTCTGCGGCGGCGCGATCATGCCCGGCCCGCGATTGATGGCACTTTCGCTCCATCGCTTCACCGCGAAACTGCCTCTGGTCGAAGCCGAAATCATCGAAGACTTCCAGCCCGCGAAGAACACGACCGTCGCGATCCGCCTCGGCCTCGATGCCATGCTTAACGGCGGCGTCATGGCACTCCTCGGCCTCTTCGCGGACCAATGCGAAACGACGCCGTGGCTCTTCCTCACCGGCGGCGCGGAACACCTCCTGAGCGCCCGCATGCCCTCGCTCCCGGAAACGCACATCGTTCCGACCTTGGTTCTCGAAGGGATCCGCATTGCGGCGGAGTCGCTGAAAACATCGCGTGAACCGTGATTGACACCCGAGTGTCACTGCTCACGCCTTCCGGCGCGGGAGCCATCGCGACAGTGGATGTGGCCGGCCCGCGAGCATGGCCGAGGGTGCGACAACTTTTCAAACCCGCCGGCAAACAACCGCTTCCCGAGTTGCCCGAACTGCATCGCTTCTGGTTCGGCAAACTCGCCGACGGCGACGAGGTCGTTCTCGCCGTGAAGCAGGTCGAACCCGAGACGCGAATCGAGGTTCACTGTCACGGCGGCCGCCGCGTCGTGCTGTGGGTGCTAGATTTGTTTGCCGCTTGCGGCTTCGCGATTGCGCCCGCGGGCGCAATCGCGAAGCCGC
>JAYTGN010000009.1:0-8096 GCA_043733485.1 Gemmataceae bacterium | reverse complement strand
CATCTCCAACCCGGCGACTCACGTCGCCGGTTCGCCTGGAATGCTGGTGTCATTGGTTTTCGGAATGTCGTTAGCCTGATGCGGCAGCACGGGGAGCGAGTTCAACCCTCACTCACACATTTGGACTGGTTCCCAAATCTCATTTCATTTTTGCGCGCGCCGCACCCCGGCCCATCGTCTCTAATGCAGTACCGACGAGGGACGCATGAGCGAAACGGACACCGACCTGGTGATACGGGCGCGGGACGGCGACCAGACCGCCTTTGAGGAACTGGTTCGCCGAACTTCGCGGCTCGCCTTCGCGCGCCTCTTCCTGGACACCGGCAACGCCCACCGCGCCGAAGACCTGCTTCAAGAAACCCTGCTGCTCGCGTTTCGTTCTCTCAAGAAACTCGAAAACCCGGCCCAGTTTCGGCCTTGGCTCCTCACCATCGCCCACAACGTGGCGATCGATTCCTCGCGCCGCGAGATGCGTCAGAAGCGAGTCGGCGCGAACGGCGACTCCACGACGCTCGGATCGGTGCCGGCGAACGGCCTCTCGCCCGACGATGCGGCCGAGCGCGAGGAACTGCGGCAATCGGTGCTTTCGGTGCTGCGGTCGATGCCCGAGGAGTACCGGTTGCCGCTCACGATGCGGTACATCACGGGCGCGGATTACGACACGATCGGCGAGCAACTGGGGCTGACGAACGGTTCGCTGCGGGGGCTGCTGCACCGCGGGTTGAAGATGCTCCGCGACCGGATGCCGTCCAATATTTAGCCGCATGATTTAGCCCGGCGTTTACGCCGGGTCTTTGCCCACGAACAACCCCCGGCAAGCCGGGGGCTATTTGGCGAGGATTCCCCATGACCGATCACGTGTGGTCGCAAGAACAGATCGCGGCGTACCTCGCCGGCGGGCTCTCGTCCGAAGAGTCCGAACGGCTCGAACGGCACGTCAAGGAGTGCGTCGAGTGCCACGAGGCGCTCACGGCCGCGACGCACTTCGACCGCGGGCTCGGCACGCTATTCCTCCCGCTGCGGCCGAAGCCCGGCCTGGAAGACCGCGCGATCCGCGCCGTGCGCTCGGCTCCGAAGCGAAGCGTGATCTTCTTCGTGGGCTGGCCGCGCCGCATCACGGCCGTGGCCGCCGGGGTCATCGCGCTGACCACCTTCGGGGCGCTCGCGGCTTCCATGATGAACGGCGGCAGGCTGCCGATGCCGGGTGAAGACCGACGGGCTGTAGATGCATCACGAACTGCGGGATTACCTGTGGGTAAGTTCGGAGTCCAGTACGAGGCCGGGAGAGATCTCACCAGCGAAGACGGTGGCCTCGAATCCGCGATCCCCGAACTCGACCGGCTCGCCGATAAGACCGTGGATGACATCGTCACCGGCGATTCCATCGGCGTGCCTTATGCTCGCTCCGAAGATGCTGCGGCGCTCAAGTCGCCGGGATACATCGCGGCGTTCTCGGGTCGTACCGGCGCGACGAAAAGCACGATCCTCCCCGCTGGCCGTCGCGGTACGGGACACGTCACGTTCAATGAGAGTAACGGGTACATTGCCACCTACAACGGGCCGCTTCCGCCCGTCTTCGGCAACGGCGGCAACCTCGGTGGAGGGGGCTTCGGCGGCCAGAACGGTAAACTGAAGGTGGGCGACGGTTCCGAAACAGTCTTTCCCTGGAATAAAGATACGCCAGTCAGGGCCACGACCAGCACGCCCGCCCCGGCGCGCACTTACTTCGACCCCTTCGATGCCAAGCCGGCCATCCGGACACTCAAAGAGGAAGAAACACTTCGAGCGCGATCCGAAGCCGGTGCCGCCGATCCCAAGGGCGGCGCGAAACCCGACAAGCAAGGCGACAAGGCACCCGCTGGCAAACCCGAAGATACCATCCTGCAGCTACCGAAGCCTGCCGTGCCCGCTGTTGCCGAGCCCGCCCCCGAGGTCATGCGCCGAGTCGTACTCCGCTCCGGCGACATCGAGTTCGAAATCGAATCCTTCGACTCCGCACTCGCCACCGTGACCAAGCTCATCACCGGCGTGAAGGGCGCGTTCGTCGGCACCGTCAACAGCGACAAACTGCCCAACGGCAAGGTCAAAGGTTCCGTCGTCGTTCGCATCCCGCCCGAGTTCCTCGATAGCCTCGTGCTCGACCTCCGCAAGGAACTCGGCAAGGGCGGCGAACTCAAGAGCGTGAAGCTCGCCAGCCAGGACGTGACCAAGCAATACACGGACCTGGAGAGCCGGTTGAAAGCCGCACGGGCCATGGAACTGCGGCTCCTCGCGATCATCAAGGACGGCAAGGGCGAGATCAAGCAACTGCTCGAAGCCGAACGCGAACTCGGCGTCTGGCGAACCAAGATCGAGGAATCCGAAGGCGAACTCCGCTACTTCGCGAACCTCGCCGCACTCAGCACCCTGACCATCACGCTCACCGAAAAGGAAATCCGCTCCGCCATCGGCGTCAGCGAGAACGAGCGCGTGCAGGCCGGCGTCGAAGTCGAAGACGTGGACAAGGCCTACCAGACCGTGCAGAAGGAAGTGTTCGATGCGAAGGGCCGCGTCACCAAGTCGGAGTTGAAGCAGCTTTCGGCCGGGCAGTTCAACGCGACCTTGAACTTCGAGGTGTCGCCGGAAACGGGCGGGCCGATTCGCGATCGGCTGCGTCAACTCGGCCGCGTGGCCCGGCTCGAAATCGACCGCTTGCAGCAGGCCGACGGCGGCGCGGTCGTGCCCAAGGACGCGAAGGTGAAGCGCGGCGACACGATCTTCATCGTGCAGCTTTACAACCTCGCCAACATCGCGCCGCGGGAAACGGCCACGCTCTCGGTTGCGGTGGCGGATGTGCCCACGGCATACAACGCGATGCGAGATGCGATCGCCAAGGCCGCGGGCCGCGTGCAGGTCGCTCAGCTGAACGAGACCGACAAGCAGAACATCACGGCTCAGTTGAACTTCGACGTGAAGAGAACCGAAGAAGGTGCTCTCCGCGCGGCTCTCGCCGCAGCCGGCGACGCGACTTCCCGCCAAGTTGCCCGCGCTCCCGAGAGCGACACCGTCACCGATTCCAAGATCCTCTATCAGGTCACGCTTTATCCAGTGGCTCGGCTTCGCCCGCGGGACAGCATTACGCAGCAGGTCGCGGTCCAGGATGTGGCCGCTTCTTACAACGCAATTCGCGAGGTCGTGACGGCGGCGAAGGGCCGCATCCTGGCTTCGCAACTGGACGAAAACGACAAGCAGAACGTGACCGCGAGCCTCGACTTCGAGGTGCGGCGAGCCGACGAGGTCAGCGTGAAGGCGGCGCTCGAGGCCGCGGGCGAAACGGTCTCGCGGCAGATTTCGCACGCCGCTGAGAACGAGACCGCGACCGATTCGAAGGTCCTTTACAGCATGAAGCTGCTGCCCGCGAATCGACTCAAGCCGCGCGAGACGACGACGCTCGGACTCGAAGTCGCGGACGTGGACAACACGATGGCCCTGTTCGTGGCGAACCTGACCGAGGTGAAGGGCCGGCCGATCGATGCCAAGTCCGGCCGCGAGCGCAACGGCAAGACCACGGCCCGGCTCGTGTACGAGGTGCCGCTGGCCGCCGCGAGCGGGCTGGTGGAGAAGTTCAAAGGGGCCGGCTCGGTTCGCGTGCTGAACTCGTCGCGCGATCCGCAGGCTCCCGAGGGCAAGTCCGCGACGGCCCGCATCGACATCACGCTCTCGAGCGTCGAAGGCATCGTGAACTCGGAAGACGGCCTCTGGACGCCGGTCAAGAAGGGCCTTTCCTACAGTGCGGAAGTGCTGCTCACGAGCATGACGTGGATCGTCTTCGGGTTGTGCGTGGTGTTGCCGTGGGCGTTGGTGGGCTACGGCGGTTACCGCGTGGTGCGTCGCTTCACGCGGACCGACAAGGTGGAGGTGCCGAGCGCACCGGTCGCGACGAGTCAGACGTAGCCGACGCGCCTACTTCTTCTCGTCCTTTTTCAGCTTCACGAGCAGGACGCCGTCTTCCCCTTTGAAGGCGGTGGGCCGTTCGCCGCGTTCGCTGAATGCGATCACGAGTTCGCCCCGATCGAACTTGTAGATGCCCAGAAACGTGCGGCCCTTCTCGGGGCCGTCGGAAGGGGCAATATCGATCGTCGCGGGCTTCGCCTTGGCATTCAGCTTGATCTTCGCCGGGAACGTCTTGTCCTTGATCGTGAAGGTCATTTCCTCGGCGGCGAACTTCACCGAAACCGAATTGACCAACTCTTCCGGCTCGGTTTTGCCATCGCGGACGAGCGCGACCGCCTTGTAAGAACCCGACAGATCCCCGAGCGGCGAATCGGCGGCACCGCAGACGCCGAGGGCGAGAAGGAACAGGGCCGTCGTGGATGGTATGTGTTTCATAGCTGAGGCTCCTCGCTTGATGTTTCAATTAACGGTACGAAACGCGGCGAATGCTCCACTATCTTTTCGCGCCGACCTCGTCGAACCACTCGAACAGGTCCGGCAGCGCCTCGCGGACGATCAACAGATGTTCGAGACCGGGGTATTCCTTGAACTGCACGGCCTTGGCGTTGCCCGCCGCGAGGGTCTCGTTCAGTTCCTTGGTGTAGGCGAGGCCGAAGTCTTTCTCGCCGGCGGCGAGGAACGCGGGGAGCGTTGCGAACGCCTTGGCGTTGCGAACGCTTCCGCCGCCGCCGAGGCAAGCGATTGCCGCGAATCGGCCGGGGTGCTTTTGCGCCAGCGAAATGGTTTGCCCCGCGCCCATCGAGTGCCCCACGAGGAACGTCCGCTTCGCATCGAGCGGATAGCGCTTCGTCAGTTCGTCGAGGATGGCTACAACCGGTGGCGCGCCACTGAAATCGAGCCCGCTCCGGGTGGCGACGAAGACCCACCCGCGCGTCTCGCACTCCTTCACGATCTGCCCTGCCCCGTAACCTTCAAAGAACAAATTCTCGCTGCCGCCCGCACCGTGCAACCCCACGACGACGGGAACGGGTTTCGTCGGGTCGAGGTTCTTGGGAATCGAAACCCGTACCGGCGCGGCCTTCTTGCCGCCGAGAGGAACGGACATCCAGAACTGGCCGCACTTCGCAATGGTGAAGAACGGTTTGCCATCGCGCATCGCTTCCGCGTTCGCCAGTAAGCTCGCTGCCGGGATGTCCGTCTCCTCGATGCCGCCGGCCGCAAGCGATGCGAGTTGCTCGACTCGATCGCGGCTCGTGGCCTTCTCGATGGAGTCGAGGTCCTTCCACTCGCTCGTCGCTTTCTTGAGGCTGCCGAGTCGCTCTTCGAGTTTTGCGACTTGCGAGATGCCGAGGGAATGGTGCTGGACCGTGCGGCCCGATTCGACCAGGAAGTAGAGTTTGCGGTCGAGGCCGGCGAACTCGCCGAGCGGCGGCAACGGCACCTTCGCCGCGAACGGAAATTGCGTCGGCTTCACCGTCGAGACCTGCTTGTCGTTGAACCAGAGTTGCACCTCGAGGTTCTTCGGCATCTCGCCTTTCACCGCGTAGAGTTGCTTCACCGTCACCGCCAGTTCTTTCTCGTTCCCTTCGACGAGTCGCTTCTCCGGTACGGCCGCGAGGCTCGCGGCCCACAACTTCGCACTGCTCGGCGGCTCACCGCTTTCGAGCGCGAACGCGGCCAGGTCCAGCGTGCGAGCGGCCTCGGAAAAGCGGAACGAGAGGAACTGCGCATGCACCTCCGCGAGCTTCGTCGCCCCGCGCTTCCGCGCGGCCGCATCGTCGGTCTTTTCCCAGCGAGCCTCGAACGCCTTCATCCGCAGGCCGAGTTCGTACCGCGCGAGGAACAGGTCCGTCGCCTCGGGCTTCTGCGCGAAGGCGGAGGGGATCGCGGTTCCCAGCGCGAGCAAGGCAAGCAGCAGTCGCAACATCTTCTTCCCCAGAGCTACGGCTTCTCGAACAACTTGGCATCCAACTTGTCCACGACCTTCACGTTGGTCGGCTTGCTCTCGATGAACGTCTTCCCATCGCGAACCACCTTGAGCTTCGAGAATTCCTTGACGCCGTCCACGTCCTTCCACTCCTCGTAGAAGGTCTCTTCCAGCACTTCTTTCCAGCCCTGGAACTCGTCCTTCACGTTCAGCTCCGCCTTCAACATGAGGCCGCTTTCCTTGTCGAAGTAGATGGTGATTGCGGGCCGATCCTTGCGTTCGACCATGACGCCGAGCGTGGGCTTGTCGTTCACTTTCTTGCCGACGACGTTGGAGAGTTTGAACGCTTTATCGTGGTTGAGCGGGGCGAGGGTCGCGACCCACATCGAGTACGCCATCGCCTGCGAGTGCTCTTTCTTTTCGCCGGTCGATTCCTCGACCTTGCCGTCCGCGACGTCCCAGACTTTATCTCCGGCGATCACGCCCGTGATCTTGATCTTCATTCCCATCACGTCGGCGACCATATCGAAGCGCAGGGCATCCGGTGCCCGGAAGTAGAAGTCGGCCGTGTAGTCGATCTTCATGCCGGCCACCTCGACGACCCCCTGATCCTTCCACGACATGGCGATGGCCTTGCCGTCGTCTTTGAGCCCGCGAGCCTTGATGGCGCGGGCCACGGTGGCCTTCGGTTCGGGTTCCTCGGCGCGAACGCCAGCCGACCAGACGAGGAGTACGACCAATGATGCATTCGGGATGCGCTTCATGACGACCTCACGAGTTGGGAAGCGGAACTTCGAGACTTGTGCCGATGATTGTAGCCGGGCTCACGAAGGAAACCACTTCGCGGGATCGACGCGGTAGTAGGCCGCGAGAAGCTGGTAAACCTCGGGGTACATTTCCTGCATGTCGTGGGGCCGGCAGTAGAACGCCTCGGACGCATCGGCAAAGAATTCCGTCTCGTTGTCCGAGGCCTGCGCGGAGAAGAACGTTTCTTCCTCGCCTTTTTGGATCGAGCGGCGATGATCCTCGAAGGCGATGGACATGACGTAGGTCCAGCGGGCTTCGAGTTCGCGGTTGCCGAGGGGCGGCGTGCCGTTGATCGCGTTGTCCAAGAAATCGAGTTGATGGGCGAACTCGTGGACCACCACGTTGTAACCTTCGTCCGGGTCGCGGCCCTCCGGCAGCACGTCTTCCCACGAAAGGATGACCGGCCCGCGATAGACCGCCTGGCCCTCGGCTTCCATCTCCGATAGCTCGTCGTCTTCCCAGCCGTCCTCGCGCTGAGGCGTGCGGAACTTCCCTGGGTACACCACGATCGACTCGACGCGCGAATAGTAGTCGTGGTCGAGGCCCAACAGCAGGAGAGCGGCCTGGGCCGCAATTGTGACCTTCATTTCTTCCGTGACGAAGAGCCCGCGAGTTCCCTCCCACTGTTTCTCCGCAATCAGGATGCGGGTGATGTCGCGGAGGCGGGCCCGCTCGGATTCCGAAAGGTGCAGGTAGTGCGCGACGTTGGAACGCAGAAACGCTTCCCAACGAATGGGGAACGGCTCGGCGAGGAGCTTTCGACGGCGGCGATTGCGAAGCCACGAGAAGATCATGGAAGCATTGTAATCTGGGACGTGCGAGCGGCATTCCTCGGCAAGGCCCGGCACGCTTTCGTGCCGGGCTATGCGAGCGAGTTACTTGTCCTTCTTCTCTTCCTTCTTCGGGGCCGCGATCTTGGCCGTGGGGAGCGCTTCCTTGAGCGTTTCCAGCGCCTTGATGGCGTCTTCACGCGTCGCGAACCCGGTCGGGCCCGACATGGCGAGCAGCTTGCCGTCCGCGTCGCGAATCACGAACCGGAACTTTTCGTCCTTGCCCTCGTTCACCTCGATCACCCCGGCCTTGGCGGTCGTCTTGGGTGCGTCCTTCTTGGTGTCCTTGGTGTCTTTCTTGGTGTCTTTCTTATCCTGGGCCAATGCGAGGCCCAGCGAACCGGACGAGACCAGGCCGGTCATGCCGGCGAACAGAACCAGGCTGCAAAGCAACTTCGTCACGAAATGAGCCTCCGGACGTGGTGGAATGGAACGCCGCGAGTCGGGGTCCACCGATATTATGCCAGTTTCCTGCATGGATTCAACGGAGCGGCCCGAACGGGGTGCAGTCCCGTAGCTGCGAGCTGGAGGCGGGTGTATTCTGAGCTGCAAGCAGGATGGACAGGTTTCCTGCGTCCCTCTGAAGGAATCAGCTATGT
>JAYTGN010000008.1:0-43002 GCA_043733485.1 Gemmataceae bacterium | reverse complement strand
TGCCTGTGCATCGCCCACACAGGCAGGAATGCCTGTGCCACCAGACCAAGACAGTTCACTCTTCAAGTTGGAACTGCCGCCGGGTGAAGTGAAGTTTGTGCTCGCCATCGAGAAGCCCGGTGCGTACGCAATCCTCTCGGGTTCCAACCTCGGCAAGATCGGCGTGGAGGTGCGAATCAACGGTACGGTCGTACCCACTTCCGCCTCGCGCGGCTTCCACCACAGCCACACGCATTCGGACGTGAACTCGGTCGGCATTACACTCTCGGGCGACCTGCACTCGAAGCGACTCAACGAATGGATGAGCGAACTGCTCCAGACTCGCGGGCCGGACATCTACCGCATGAAGGGCGTGCTGAGCATCAAGGGCGACCCGAAGCGGTTCGTCTTCCAGGGCGTCCACATGCTGTTCGACGGCCAACCGGGTCGGCCGTGGGGCAGCGAGCCGCGCACGAACAAGCTCGTGTTCATCGGCCGAAAACTCGATCGCGCCGAACTCGAAGCCGGTTTCCGACGATGCCTGGCCTGACAGAGAGCCACCGGCTTGCCGGCGAGAGGAGGGCCGGAAAGTCACCTCGGCTTCGCCTAAAGTAGCCTCTCAGCACACCGCCGAAACGGGTGTGCCAACGATTCTTGGAGGCCGTAGCCTGGATCCGTCCCCTTCCCAACAGGCGATAGGATAAACGGCTCAAAACCGGCCGGTTCGGACACTCACAGATTTCTTCAGAAATCAGCCATGAAACGGGTAAGGCTGCCAAAGCCCGTGTGACGAGAAGTGGCAATGTGGCAGCCTTACACCCCAAGTCGCGCAAGACGAGTTCAATCCGGTCTTTAAGTTCTCTCCAAGAATGGTTGGCACACCCGCCGAAACGATCTCGTCTGGACAGATTCGGGAATAGCCCGCACAATCGCGCCTCGTAACTCCACACAGGCACAACAAGGGGATCGGCTTGAAGAAGCACGCCAAGGGACTCATCACGGGGCTCCTCAAGTACGGTCTCGGGTTCGGTGTACTCGCGCTCGTTCTCCGACAGAACTGGGATCCGAAATACGATCCGGACAATAAGCTGCTCTCGCCGGGCATCGAGGGATTGCTCGAACGGACGCCGGATTACGCCGCGTTCGCGGCACTCGCCCTGATCGCGATGATCTGCATGTCGATTCAGTTCGCACGTTGGTATTTACTCGTGCGGGCGTTGGACTTGCCGTTCACGCTCCGCAACGCGGTTCGCCTCGGGCTCGTCGGCGGATTCTGGAACACGTTTCTCCCGGGTTCGGTCGGCGGCGACCTCATGAAGGCGTACTACATCGCGCGAGACACACCGGGAAAGCGGGCCTCGGCAGTGGCGACCGTCATCGCGGATCGACTCGTCGGGCTCTTCGGCCTCATCTGGTTCTCGGCTGCGTTCGGCGGCGGGTTCTGGCTCGCCGACGATTCGCGAATCGTCGGCAATCCTTACCTCGAGAAGATCATCCTCGTCTGCACCGTCCTCGTCGGAATCACCGTACTCGGCTGGATCGGACTCGGGTTCCTGCCGCAGCACCGCCGGGATCGCTTCGCGGGTCGACTCGAAACGATACCAAAGCTCGGCAACACCCTCGCCGAGGTCTGGTACGTGCTCTGTACTTTTCGCCAGCGGTCGAAAGCGATCTACGCCACTATTGCCATGACCGCCGTGGTACACGTGGGATTCGTGTTCATGTTCCACCTCGCGGTGCGGGTCTTCCCGGCGAGTGAGCCGGGGTCGATTCCCGAGCACTTCGTCATCGCGCCGATCGGGTACATCGCCCAGGCGTTTTTCCCCGCGCCGGGCGGCGTCGGCGGCGGCGAGGCCATCTTCGGATACCTCTACCAGTTGCTGGGCCGACCCAACGGCACCGGCGTGATCGGCCGACTCACCATGCGCGTGGTCGAGTGGGGCATCGGGCTCGTCGGCTTGTACATTTGGTTCCGAATGCGGCGCGAACTGCCCGCTGTCGTGGAAGAAGCCGAAAAAGAAGGCTACGGCGGGCACGAGAAGTTCCCGATCCGCGAGTAGGCTTTTCGCCGGGGGCGAGCTAGACTTGCGGAATGGCGGCACTCGCGTTCCCCAGCCTCGATGTTCTTCGCTTGCTGCTCGCGAATCGAGTCGTGCCGCTCGAGGTGTCGGGTTCACCCGCTCGGGCCGGGCTCGATCCGCAAGGCCGACTCTGGATCGAGCCGAGTACGGCGCTGCCTCGCGATGCACTGGCCGTGCTCGCGCGACTCGGGGTTCAGACCATCGGCGTTGCCAATCTGGCCGCCGAGACGATTCGTGCTTGGGCCGAACTTTTGCCCGTCAAGCCCGCCGCGGTTCCTGCTGGCCCGGTCCTGTTTGAACTTCCCGATTCACACCTGTCGCGAATTGCGGGTGCGTGCCGCCGCCTGAGCGCCGAGCCGTTCAGTTCGAACTTGCTCGAAGGCGAGCACGTTGGGCGAGCCTGGATTCACAGCGCGTCGCCGCCGGCCAGCCTCGTGCTGCGAGCCCAGGAAATGGACTCGCCCATCGAGGCCTTCGCGGAACAGTCGCCGGGCATTTGGGTGCAACTCGGGTGGGCGCACCCGGTGCCGGAACACTTGGTCGTGCCGTCGGGCCAAGTGTTGCTCGTTCGCGCCCCTCGAACGGTTTGCGTTTACCCAGCACCCTTGGCCATCGCGTTTGAAGAGTTCGCGCTTGCGAAGTACACTCCGCGATCGATAGTGAAACCTGCGAAGCTCGCAGTCGTCGCCGTTCGGTTCCAGTTGCAGAAGCATTCGCCAACGCCTCGGGAACTGGCGTGGGTGTTTCGAGGTGAGGCAGCCTCGCGCTTCTGGGAGTTCTGCCACGGTGCCAACGAGCGGCTACTCCGGCAGTTCGAGGCTGCCCAAACCGCGATGCACGGCACGACCTTCGTCGTGGTTCGCCCCGCGCCCGGTTTGCGAATCCCGCCATTCTTACCGCTCGCGGCGGATGGCTTTTACCCGCATCCCCAAGTCGCGGACCTTTTCATTCCGAGCCGGCGAGCCCTCCGACCCGAGTTGCGAGCCCGCGAGATCTCGCACAATTTCGAAGTCGGCCCCGACCGCCTGACCTGGCTCGAAGCAGGCATATCGCGCGAAGTGCAGGCGTTCGCGGTGCCGGTCTCAGCCTTTCAGCCGGTGCCGGCGCTGCTCGATTACGCGTCGCCGCCCGAACGGCGATTGCAGGCGGAACCTCCGCGGCCCGACCCGTTCGTCCCGGATCGCTTCGCCCTGGCTCCGTCGCACGAGGATCGCTTCCGCGAAGTCGAGCCGCAACTTGTCGAGCGACCTGCCCCAGCGCGTCCTTCGCGCGAAAAGGTCTTGCAAGACGATCGGCCGGGCTGGTTCGCGCGGTCGCTGGAACGCCTGTTGAAGAAAGTTCGCCGCTCGGGCGGCACCGCGCTTCCAACCGGTGTCGATGGAGTTCCGACTGGCAGCAAGGTGCCACCCCGAACGGATCGGGATGACACGCCCAAGCGATTGGAACAGAAGCTCTCTTCGCCCGATGCCTTGGTTCATGGGCAAGATCGCTCGGCCCGACGCCATCAACTCGAGTCGCGGCTCCTCGGGGAATTCCGGACGTTCGATCCGGCTCAGCGAGCGCTCGGCTGGCGCGAACTGGCGGAGGTCTACTCGGCGACCGGGAACCCCGCCGATGCCGCGATTTGCTGGATCAACGCGGCCTGGGAATCGAGTTCGCCCCGGCTCGAGTGGTTGGAACAGTGGTTGCTCTCCGAGTGCCGTGCGGCTCGACAGAGCGTTCCCGTGCCGAGCCTCGACCGCTGGCTCAGTGAGCCGGGGCGCTTCGGAGCGGGTCGCGTGATTGCCGCGTACGTGGTGTGGGGCGCTCACCAGCCCGCGCCGCCTCCGGATCTCATCGAGTCCTTGCCCCGCGTGATGGCGTTCCTCGATCAGTACTTCGACGACCTGCCGGCTCGCGCCGCGTGGCTCTCGCGCCTGGCCCTCACGCAACTTTGTTCCGGCGACGCACTCGGGCTCGCGCGCTGGCGCGACCGCATTCTCATCCGCCTGCGCGACAAGGGGCCGGGCCTCGACCTCGATGAGCCGTCGTTCCTCCGCTTTCACGGCACGGCTTCACCGGATCGCTTCCAGACGGCACGCGAGTGGTTGGTCCGCGCTCACAAGCCGATCCTCGATTGGGTCGGCAAGCTCGGCTCGACGGGCCGGCTGCAGTGGGTGGGCCTCGACGCCGAGATCGATTGCACGGCATCGTACGCTCAGTTGATGCTCGCCTGGGGGCTGGGTTGCCTGGGCGAACGGACGCGATCGCGGAACTGGGCGGCCAAGGCGAAGAAGTCGCTCAGCCGGAGTGCGGGGGCGGGGCTCGACCCCGCGTTCCATGCGATTCTTTCCGATGCGTTTCAGGAGCGGATTCGCGACGTGCAGGAAGGCCGATTGCCCAAGCCGGGATTCCCACCCGAACTCCGCGAACGCGTGGAACGGCTCACGGACGTGTATCTGGGCCGCTACTCGCTGGACAAATTGCGGCGTCACTCGCGCATCCTCGAACCGGTCGGCCTAGGTCGCGATTACGGCGGGCTCGACCTCCGTGGATTCCGCGGGCACGACCGATTGGGCGAACGGCTGCAACTGCTCGCCGATCGAACCGATCCGGTCGTCGTCTCGGAGGAGGCGCGGCAAATGCTGGCGCTCTGCGCCTTGGAGCCATCGTCGGGCGTGGTGCCGCGGGTGGCACTCACGCTGCTCGATCTGGCCCCGCATCTGGACGCGACCCTGATCGGTCCGATCCTGGACCTCGTGGTGCCGGCCGCTTCATGGCTCGAGACATGGTTGGAAGCGGGATCGTGGAGCGATTCGGTGCGTGCGGATCGCTTGCCGCGCTACCTGACTCGCTTGCTGGGAGCGGCGTTCGCAACGGCGGCGTGGTTCAACCAGTGGCCCGCGGTTCGCCCAATCGTCGAATTCTTGCTGCAGCGGACGGGCAGCGATGCCACCGTGCGAGCGGCCATCGGTCGCACGGCCGGTTCGCTCTTCCGTTCGCTTCGCAAGCTCGGCTATCGCTCCGAAGCCGAGGCACTCTTGCACCTGCTCGATCCGGGTCGCGGCGAGTGGCCTGCGGATTCACCCGCGTTCCCACCATCGCAGTTCGGACTAGCCGTGGGTTGGTTCGCGGTCGGAGATGAAGAAGCGGGCACCCGCATCCTGGACGATGCTCGCAATCGCCTCTTCGTGGCGCGAACGGGGGACGAGCGCGACCGGACGGAACTCGCGATCGCCTATGCGGAGGCACTCGGATTCGCGCCGCCGCGCATCGCACTCGGCCGGCTCGAAGAGATCTTCCAACTCCTGGATCGCGTGACCACCACCGGTTCGACCAACCGCTACTTCACGTTGAAGCCGCTGCAGTTGATCGATGCCGTGGTCCGCTCGGTGGTCACGGAAGATTTCGCGTTGGGGCCATCGGTACGGGGCTGGCTGGACGACGACGAGTTCCTGATCCGGCGTCGAATCCACCGCGACATGACGGCCGTGTTGAATGAAGATGGCAGGGGTTGAACGGGTGGTGGGTCGAAACCCGGTTTCTGCTTTGGAAACCGGGTTTCTTGTGGTGTCGGACAGAAACCCGGTTTCCAGAGCAGAAACCGGGTTTCAAGGTGGTCCTTTCCCGGCTCGTCCCCGTTTCCCCTTCCGCGTCGGGCGGGAATTTGGCACACTTTCGCACCAGACCCGCCCAGGCGACGGAGCAACGGACGACCGTGGAACCGCAGACCGAAGCACCAGCCCGAGAAAGCCAGCCAAGCATCGACTCCGTGGAGCGAATCCCCTCGGAGCCGTTGCCGCTCCGCGTGCGGCTCGTCGTCGTCGCGACCGCAAGCCCCCGCCCGAGCGATTCTTTTCTGAAGCGGAACCGGACCATCGTCTGGTTTTCAATTCTTCTGATCGCGGTCGATTGTCTCATCGGGCAATTCGCTCCACTCTGGTCGCGTCACTCCCCGGACGATTACGCACTGCGGGTGGAGGCTTGCGCCCGCGAGCGCCGCGATGTCGTGTTCCTCGGCGGCTCTCCGGTTGCCGAGGGAATCGATCCCGCACGCATCGCGGGCTCGCAATCTTCGTACGCAATGGGTCTCTCGGGCGGAACGACTTCGGACTTCTACCACGCGGTACTCCGCGGCTGCCCGACTCCGCCGCGCCTGTTGGTTTACGGCATCACCGCAACCGATCTCAACGATAGCCGCAACGAACCGCACGGCCCCTACTCGCTCATGACTTGGGGCGATCTGGGGCGCTGGGTTCGCCTGCGGCCCGAATCGGGCGAGTGGGCGGTGAGGCACTTCACGCTCGCGCGGGCCGGCCAGGCTTCCAGTATGTTCCGCTATCGACACGGAATCCGGATGTGGGCCGCGAGCGAGGCCGAGGAACGATTCCCGGGAAGTTGCCCCGAGACGCTGCGCGAAGCCGAGGGCCAGCGCGAGCGCTTCGAGGCACTGCAAAGTGGAAACGGGTACGCTCCCGCTCGCGGTTACTCAGTGGGAAACTACGCTGCCGTGAAAGCCGCCGGGCTCGCACCGACCGAACTCACCTACTTGGCGAAGTACCGCACCGGTTCGCACCTGAAGTACCTGCACAAGTTGATCGACTGGTGCGAAGCGGGCGGCGTCGAACTCGTGCTGATCGATATGCCCGTGACGGCTGATTTGGAACGGTTTCACGCGGCGGCATTCTCGGAGTATCGGGCTCGCCTCGTGGAACTCGAACGCGATCGCCGCGTGCGCGTGATCCGCGCCACTCGGGAAGTCGTGGGCCTCGACGATTCCCACTTCGCCGATTTGATTCACTTGAATCGAAGCGGAGCTCGGATGCTCAGCGATTGGCTCAAGAACGCGATTCCGCGCTGACTGGGGTTCGTCTACTCGCGATTCACTTCAACAGTTCCAACAACTGCACGGCACACGCTTCCGCGAACGCGGCATCGTTGATGTGGCAATCGCACTCGATGAGCAACCGAGCTTCGATGCGGCTGCGAATTGCTGCGAAGAGTGCCGCATCGGCTTCGGGCCACCAGAACGGCTTCCCTTCCGCGTCGATCGCGGAGACGCCCCGCAGCGGTAACATCACTCGGGTTGGCCCGATTGCCGCGTTCGCCTTGCTTGCGAGTTCACTGCCCAACTGTGCCATCTCCTCGGGCGTCGTTCGCATCAACGTGACCGATGGGTTGTGTCGGTAGAAAAGGCGATCCTGGAACCGCGACGGGATCGTCTCCGGCGGTCCGAAGTTCACCATGTCCAGTGCCCCGAGCGAGATGACCTGGGGAATGCCACGCGCGCCGGCGGCGGTGAGACGGTCCGGCCCCGCGGAGAGGATGCCGCCCACGAGTTCGTCCGCGAGTTCGGTGGTGGTGATGTCCAATACACCGGCGATAATCCCGTCGCGAATCAGGCCTTCCAGGGTGCGGCCGCCCGTGCCCGTGGCGTGAAAGACGATCACTTCGTAACCGGCCGCTTCGAGTATCTTGCGGGCCGCCTCCACGCACGGAGTCGTGACGCCGAACATCGTCGCCGCGACGATGGGTTTGTCTTCCAACTTGGAACTTGGAACTCGGAACTTGGAACTGATCATCCCCGCCATCGCGGCGGCGGCGTTGTCCAACACGGCGCGACTGATCCGATTCAGCCCCGCGAGGTCCACCACCGAATGGAGCATGAAGATGTCGGAGGTGCCGACGTAATGTTGAACCTGCCCGCTGGCGAGCGTGCTCACCATGAGTTTGGGAACGCCCAACGGCAAGGCGCGCATCGCCGCGGTGCCGATGGTCGTGCCCGCCGAACCACCCAGTGAAAGAACTCCGTCGAGCCTTCCCTTTCCGTGGAGTTCCGTGGCCAGTTTGGCGGCACCCTCGGCCGCAAGCGACACGGCTTGGCCCCGATCGGCAGCGGCTCGAACTTCAACCAGATTCGCGCCGGCTGCCAGAAATACGGCCTCACGCGAAATGTCCGATTCGATCGAAGGCACGCCCATCGAGCCGGCATCCATCACCATCACGTTCACCCCGCGAGCTCGGAGGCGATCGCGAACGTAACCGACCTCGGAGCCCTTCGTATCGAGCGTGCCGATCAGAAGAACGGGCATGGCGAGCCACCGGAGAGGAAATCGCGTGTTATGTTAAGTTATGCTCCCGCTGCTCAAACGCATCCTCGTCCACGGAACGCTCACGGCTGGCCTGTTGGCCGTGGTCGGGTTCGGCTACGCGGAATTGGCCGGGCTCTGGTTGGTGTCCAAGGCCCCAACTCGCGGCTCACTCGACGGCACCGTCGCGAGTTCACCCGCCGAGGACCCACTGGCGGCCGAGTTGAAGTACCGCATACCCACGATGATGGCGTTGTGGGGCTTCCTGTTCGTGGCCGGCGGTGAAGTCGCGTTCTACGTTTGGCGTCGCCGCAGGCCTCCAGCCAAGCCACCGGAACCGAAGGTGGACCCGGCCGAGGCGCTGCTCGAACAAATTCTCGCGGAGGTCGAACGCGCGAAAGCGACCCCTTCCACTTCCTCGACCGATGCCGAGAATAAACCCGTCGCGTTGTGAACCGCTTGCGGCTTCGCAACGGACCGTTCCTGCGCTCTTCGCGAAGCCGCTAGCGGCGAAAAGGTTCCATGTTCACACGAGACGAATGCCTGGCCCGGCTCCGCGCCCAACTCGCCGCGGGGCGGCTCATCATCGGCGGCGGCGCCGGCACCGGCATCTCGGCCAAGTGCGCCGAACTCGGCGGCATCGATCTCATCATCATCTACAATTCGGGCCGCTTCCGCATGGCCGGCCGCGGCTCGCTCGCCGGCATGCTCCCCTACGGCGACGCCAATCAGATCGTCATGGACATGGCCCGCGAAGTTCTGCCCGTCGTCGAACGCACGCCCGTGCTCGCCGGCGTCTGCGGCACCGATCCGTTCCGCATCATGAAGCGCTTCCTCCAGGACGTGAGAGACGCCGGGTTCAGCGGCGTGCAAAACTTCCCCACGGTCGGCCTCTTCGACGGCACCATCCGCATCGGCCTCGAAGAGACCGGCATGGGCTTCGACAAGGAAGTGGACATGATCGCGACGGCCAGCGAAATGGGCCTGCTCACCTGCCCCTACGTGTTCCTTCCCGAGGAAGCCGAGCAGATGGCGAAGGCCGGGGCGGACGTGCTCATTCCGCACATGGGGCTCACGACCAAGGGCAGCATCGGGGCCAAAAGTGCGATGTCGCTGGCGGACGCGGCCAAGCGGGTGCAGGAACTCTGCGATGCGGCCAAGAGCGTGAAGCCGGACATCTTGGTGCTCTGCCACGGCGGCCCGATCTCCGAACCCGACGACGTGAGTTACATCATGAAGCACACGACGGGAATCGTCGGCTTCTTCGGCGCCTCGAGCATCGAACGACTGCCGACGGAGGTGGCGATCACCAACTGCGTGAAGCAATTCAAAGGGATGGAACTCGTTTGTGAGCCAACGGCGAACTGACGCAAGTCGCCGGGTTTCTTGCACACCCGACGACTTTCCTCAATCTTCCTCGGATTTCAATTGACGGCACCTTCCGCAGACGCGAGGATTTGTGAAGTGCTGCTTCCCGGAAATCCGGCTTCCTGCCGACGGACCTTCCGGTTATGCCACTCTCTCCCGCCTAAAAGATGAACGCACTGGCAGACTGTGCCACCTCCTTCACACGTCGAGAATTGACGGTACCATGCTGCAATTCCTCGGTTCAAATCAATGTTTTTGCGACGGCGACTTCGTGGGTTAGCGAGAAACGGACCTTCACAAGTGGTGCCTCGCACTTGCGGCGGTCGGGCCGGGTTCGGTATCATTCGCCTGGCAGCAAAGCGGGCGGGACGCCGCGCTCTCAGGTCGTCGCGCAACAGGTGGAAACCGGATGTCCTTCGCACGCTCAGAAGCCGTTCAAATTGGCGTGAAGCCGCTGGTGGCTCGGGTTCTTCACTCGCTTCGCGTTCCACAAACGATCCTGACCAGGATCGCGCCACCACTCGCGTTTCTTGCACTGATCGCGCTCTGGCTCGCGGCCTACGTCGAACGCGGCTTGAAACTGACCGTCGCCTTTCCGGGCTTCGAGGGGGACGGCCCGTTTCAGACGTTCAACCCGCTGCGGCGAATCGCGGCGGGTCAATCCGGCGGGGTCGACTTCCAGTACTTCCACGGCATCGGCTTCCCCTATTTGCACTACCCGATCTTCGCGCTCGCCGGCGGCGACGTCTTCGCCACCGAACTCTCGCGGCACCTCGTGAACCTCATCGTCTTCTTCGCCTCAACCCTCGCGATCTGTGCCGCCCTCGGCAAACGCTGGGTGCCCACGCTCGGACTCACGGCATTCGCCCTGATCCTCACCGAGCAAGCTCCGCTCTTCTACCTCACGACCGTGGGCAACGCTTCGTCCGGAGTCCGCTCGGCGGCACCGTTCTTCGCCGTGGCCGTGTTGCTTGCAGGGCTCCGACCCCGGCGTGAAGCCATCGGCGTCGGCATCGCCACGGGCCTCGGGCTTCTCACGGGTGTCGAACACGGCCTCGCGACGATCCCCATGTTGATCGTGGTCTGGATCGGGCGTCGAATCATCGGCCATCCCGGCGGCGCGGTCTCGTGGGCACTCGCGGTTGCCGCCGCGATGGTCGTCTCCGCTGGAACCGCGATGCTCGCGATCGGCGGACCTTCCGGTGCAGTGGCCGCGTTGAAGTACTCGCTCCTGGAAGTGCCGGCGGATCAGTTCTGGTACTTCGGTGCGCCGCCGAATTCGTTTCTGTTCCAGTGGAGCGTTCTGCTCTCGGATCGCCGCCTGTTCGTGTTGGCGGTCGTGCCGCTGCTCGTCGTCGCGGTTGTCGCGGCTCACTTCGCGCGGCGTAACCCGGAGGAACGACCGACGGCGGTGATTCTCTTCGGCCTCATCGCCTACGGCTTCCTCTCGATGGCGGCCTACCTCGGCTACACCTCGGGCCACTATTTGGAACCGGCGACGCGTGCCGCCGCGACCGTCGGCTTCGTGCTGGCCTGGCGCTGGTGGTCGAACTTGCAGGCTCGCGGAGTGGAGGGAGAACCCGCTCGCCGCACCGTGCGAATCGTGCTCGCCAGCATCCTCGGTGCGTCGCTGCTGGCTGGCCCCACGTTCATCTCTCGCTGTTCGGTTCTCCACATCTCGGAGACGGTTCGCGGCATCGCCGCCAACGTCGCAACCATCCGAGAGGGCCGCTGTAAAATGCTGGACGACGTGCAGAAGGAACTCGATGCGATGGTGTCGGCCATCGATGCCGATCGGGCGAAGAACGGCGTCGTGCGGGCTCCCGTGATTTGGTCCACGTATGCGGGGCGGTTGGAAGCGCACTACGGTGTCTTCAACCCTGCCTGCGACTACACGATCCACGCCATCGGGCCGAAGCATCGCACCCAGTACGTTGAGGTCTTTCGCGAGAAGCAACCCGACTACGTCGTGACGTGCCGCGAATCGCAGTACCAGTTCGAAGAGTGGCTCCGCAACGGCACGTGGGAGTTCTACGAGGAGATTCTCTCGAACTATCGGCCGATGCTCTCGCAGAAGCGGTTCGTGATCTGGCATCGCAATGGGCAGCCCTGGCGATCGCCCGATCCTTCGATCGGTCGAATCGAACACGAGCCGGAAGCCGCGGATTGGTTCGCGATTCCCGCTCCGCCCGGCGTGCCTGCGAATGCGCCGCGAATCGTCGAGGTGGAGTATCGCATCGACAATCCGCTGGCCGGCATTCCCGTGGTCGGCGGGCTTCCGCGTTACTTGCTCGGCCCAGCCCGCTGCGAGAACTCGACTCAAGTGAGCCTGCCTCCGTACCGCACGTCGTGGTCGTTCCCGGTCTTCCCGAACCCCGGCGAGGTGCCGCTCTTTTCCGCGAAGACCTACTCCTTGGTTGGCGGCAAAGTCACGATCCTGCGCATTCGCGTTCGCCCGATGCCCGCAACTCCCGAGCAACTCGCCGCGCTGCGGAAGTAGCCCCTCGGGTCGAGTGCGATTCCTATCCTGACTTCGTGACCGACCACGACGCGCTCGTTCGGGCGATCTGCGAATTCCCGGACGACGACACGCCCCGGCTGCTTTACGCGGACTTCCTCGAGGAAAACGGGGAGGTCGAGCGAGCGGGGTTCGTTCGCGCGCAGATGGAACTGGCCCGCACGCCGATCTGGGAACCGTTCGCCGTGTGGTGCGGTCAACGGCAGCCCGAGTGGAGCGAGAGCGGCACGCCGTTCCGCGGAACGCTGCCCGAACTCGAGCCATCCTCGGGCATCGAGTGGCACGCGAAGCCGTTCCGTCGCGGGCTCGGCTGGCGGGCGGTGGTCCGTTCGCTGCACGCCTGGAAGCGGATCGCGCCGCGACTTTACGAAACGGCCCCGGTCGGCGAACTCCACTTGAACCCGCCCTCGGTTCGCGACGACTGGATCGCGTTCGCCAGCAGCGAGACGATCCGCCATCTACGCTCCGTGCATCTGGATGGCACGAGCCCGGTGGAGCCGATCCGCGCGCTGTGCGCGAGCCCGTTCGCGACGGGCATCACCGACATTTCGTTCCACCGCGCGAGCAGCCCCGGCTTGCCTGAGTTGATCGAAGATTTGTTGAAGACGCCGCTGGGCCAAGGCTTGAAGGGCTTGCACTTCCACGTCGGTTACGAATCGCTGGAGTATCTGATCGATGCCCTGGCCGGGGCCGAGACCACGCGCTTGGAACGCCTGTCGTTTCGCACGATGGGCCTGACCCCCGCCCGGCTCGATCGCCTGCTTCAATCGCGGCTCACGAGCGAGTTGCAAGAACTGGAACTGCGGAACGAGAGGCTCGGCCTCGAGTCGGACGCCACGTATGCGAATTGGTTCGCGCGGTTGCCCGCCTCACTTCAAACGCTGGGAGTGTCGGAGGCTCAACTCGATTGGCCCGCTATCGAAGCGCTGGCCACTTGCGCTCAAGTGAAACGGCTCAAGGCATTGGACCTGAGCCGCAACGTTCGCATCAACGACTACCCGCGAATCTACGAGTCGCTCGCGGACGTTCGGCTTCTCGATCTGCACGGCTGCATGACGACGAGTGAGAACCTCATGCACCTCACGCATTCCGTGGTTTGGAGCAACCTCGTCGGACTCGACCTGCGTTACGTCCGGTTGTTGAAGGCGTCGGCCCGGCACCTCTTGGCTGCGCCGATCCCGCCAGACTTGACCGCTTTGAAGTTGAAAGGAACCCAGCAGCCCGTGCTGGGAAAGTTGGCCTATCACTTCGGGGAGCGCCTCTGCGTGAGCCGGTAAGCCGGTGAATAATTTGGCGAGTAGGGTGGGCCGGACCGCGACTTGCGAATGCAAGTTGCGGGAGGCCCACGCGGGGAGTCTCCGGCGATGCACGTGGGCCTCACTCGGCAAGGCTGAAGCCTTGCCTTGCTCCGGCCCACCCTACGCCCCCCAGAATGGATAAAGAACTGCCGATCGGCTTACTTCGCGGGCTTCGCGGGAGCAGCCGCGACCACCGTCGAGGCCGGCTTGATTCCCTTGGCGGTGAGCCAGGAGCGAGCCAGCGAGATGGTCAGCCCTTGCGGTCCGATGCCGACGGCCTCGACGGTGACGCCATCGCCGCTGAGGTTGCCGGTCCAGGAGCCATCGGGCTTTCGCGCGAGCGCGATCTGCGTGCCGAGCGGAAGCAACTGGATCGCTTCGCCCTTCTTCGGGATTGCCTCGGCCGCCTTCTTGTGCGCTTCGTTCAGCTTCGCCACGCACTCGATGCAGCGCGTTTTTTGGAACTTTGCGAGCCGCTGCGCGCGGTATTTGTCCACGGCGTAGTGCTGGAACTCGCATTCGCAGCCACAGGCGCGGACCACCATGGGCCGCGCGACGATTTCACCCGACGGAACCGCCATCGTTCATCCTCCGAGCGCTGGGCAGGCGCAAGGGCAGTCTACGGACCGAGGGCCGCGGCGTTCAGTGAAGTGGCACTTCAGCGCTTTTTCCCGGACTTCTTCTTGGGTGGAATCTTCTTCTCGACGGCGGCCTTCGGCTTGGGCTTCGCCTTCGTAGCGCTCTTCTTGTTGGGTGCCGGCTTCTTCTTTTTCACGACCTTCTTCTTGGGCGGCGCGACCTTCGCCTTCGGCACCGCTACGCCGGTTCCCTTCAGCGAAGCGAGGAGCCCCTGATCGTCGAAGGTCGCGGTGAGTTCGCCCTTCTCGTGCCCCGTCACTTTCACGATGCCCGATTCTTCGACGACCACCAACCCGTAGGAATGGGCGTAGCTCGCGAACGCAGCCCGATGGTCCAACACCGGCATGGTGTCGATCAGTAGCGGAAAGAGGGACAGCACCCGCGCCAGAGGATGCTTTTCGGGGGAACGCAGGCGATCGTCGCGGATGAGCAGCAACCCTTCGTATCCTTCGTAGGGCATCAGGAAGTAGGCGTCGTAGTCGAGTTCGCCCACGAGCACGGTGCCGAAGACGTGGCACGCGAAATCCGCCAACTCCGCGCCGATGACCTGCTCGATCGGAAACGCGGACTTGGCGAGTTCGGGCACCATCGCCTTGTGAGCGAAGGCCCGGATCGTGTCGCCGAGGGCGCGGTTGGTGATCGAGAGCTTGATGGTGCGATTGGCCCACGACCACATCCAGGAATCGTTGTGGAGTGCGTGCGAGCCGACGATCGGCGCTTCGAGTTGGAGGCGGGTGCCGAATTTCAGAATGGCGGTTTCGGTGTCGAAGACCCACTCGACGCCGGGCGCTTTCTTCTCGACGAATTCGGACAGGCGGAGTTGCCGATCGAAGGCGCGGCCCACGAAGCGGTGGTAGAGGTCGATGAGTTGCTGATCCATGATGAATCCTCCGGGCCGACGAGTCACTGAGGTGCAGTCATGATACTTGAGCGGGTCGAGGATCACCGCGATTTGCACAAGGAATGAGCAGATTTTCACGGCCGCGTGCTTCACGCCATCTCCACGAATCGCGCAACTCCCTCTCCGAATGACGCTTACCGAAGCTAATCTCGCAATCTCGCGTCCGGCACGGCATCTGCCTTCTACCCCTCATCCGCATTTCTCCGGCGGCAGACACCGCCTCTCCATTTTAACGATTCCCGAGGTTCGCATGTACACCAACGGCACCCTGCCGCGGTTCGGCTTTCTCATCGACATGGACGGCGTTCTCTATCGTGGGACCGATCTGATTCCCGGTGCGGATCGCTTCATTCGCGAACTGCGGGATCGCGACATCCCGTTCCGCTTCCTCACGAACAACAGCCAGCGAACGCGCCGCGACGTCGTGACCCGTCTCGTTCGCATGGGCCTGGACGTGGAGGAAGAACACGTCTTCACGTCGGCGATGGCCACGGGCCGATACTTGGCGCAACAGAAGCCCGGAGGCACGGCCTACGTGATCGGCGAAGGCGGCTTGCTCACGGCCCTGCACCAGCACGGCTATGCGATCGTCGACCACGAACCGGACTACGTCGTGGTCGGCGAGGGCCGCACCTTCAATCTCGAAATGGTGGAAGCCGCAGTGCGGATGATCTTCGGCGGCGCGAAGCTGATCGCGACGAACATGGACCCGAACTGCCCCACGCAGAACGGCATCCGCCCCGGTTGCGGCGCGATGGTCGCCATGCTCGAAACGGCGACCGGCGTGAAGGCTTTCAGCGTCGGCAAGCCGAGCCCCGTCATGATGCGCGCCGCCCGCAAGGAACTCGGCCTCGCCACCGACGAAACCACCATGATCGGCGACACCATGGAGACGGACATCTTGGGCGCCGTGCAACTCGGCTTCCACTCCGTGCTGGTGCTCAGCGGCGGCACGAAGCTGGAAGACTTGCCGAGGTATGCGTATCGGCCCGAGGTGGTGGTCAACTCGCTGGCGGAACTCGCGGACCGCATGGAGTGCCACGGCTGGCGACCCTCGTGGCAGACCGCGAAGGAGCGGCTCGCGATGGCGGTGTGAGTCATTCCTCGAAGAGCCGGCTGTAGGCCTCGCGATCGTTTTGCCACACGTTGTATTTGACGCGGCGGTGGACGCTCTGTCGCAGCACCTCGCCTTCTGTCTCAGTGCCGATGATGTAAAGCTGGGTGTTGAGGTTGTTCCAAGTGCCGCAATGCACCCAGCGCAACGCGACCTCGGAGTAGTTGCTGCTTTGGCGAGGAATCGGCGTGCCGTCCGCGTGTCGAGCCTCGATATCAACATGGAACGGCTCTACATCGAGGAAGCCGGGGCCACGCACGAGTACATGTCCATTCGGTTCAACCGGGAACTCGAAGCGGCGCTGCCCCATCTGATAAGACTTCCCGTCGCCGCGCTCGAAGACGATCTTCACCGGCCCGCGATACTCGTTCGGTACGACCAGTTCGATCGTCGGACGTGGGTCCGCCCACAGCTCGATGACGCGGTTCACGCGCCCATCCGATCGCCGCGGCAGACCCTTCACGTACTCCGCGGTAACGTTCGACCGTTCGGCCTGGTTGTAACCTTCTTCCTCAGCGTGGAGCAGGATCGATCGGTATTCGCCGATCCGGAGTTTCGCCAGGCCCCGGCTATCGGTCGTACGCGACGAGGGATGCGGGGCCGTAAAGTCGAGCATGTTCGGGTAGGAGATGCTCACCTTTGCATTCGGGAGCGGCTGGCGAGTTTCGCCATCAATCACTTGCACTGTTAGAGGACGGTGAGCGCGAAAGACTTCGCACCCAGCCGAAGGGAACACCAGGATCAGGCAAGCGATCAAGCTCGACGGCCGGAATTCGGTCATGGGGACAGCCCGTGGCAGACCTACTCGTTGATTGGAGAATGGGGGTATGTACGGGCGTTCCTTTCGTGTCAAGATCGCTCGGCGCCGCATTCCACTTGGGTGTTGGAGTGCTCTGAAGTAGAATTGCGGGAGAGGATTCCGCCATGACGATACCGGTGTGGGTGGAACAGCAGAACGGGACGTTCACGGCCTCGGTGCCGGGAGTGCCCGGCATTCAAGCGAGTGGTTCCACGCGCGAAATTGCCGTTGCTGATGCTCGCGCTCAAATTCGAATGAGCCTCAGTACTGGCCAAATCGAATTGGTCGATGTCGATTTCGTCGGCGTGTCGGGGCTCGCAGGGACGTACCGAGACGATCCGACGATCCTGGAAATCTGCGCCGAGGCGTATCGCCTCCGCGACGAAGAGAAAGCGGCTGAGATGGCGGAATATGATCGCCCTTGATACCGACATCTTGACGCTTGTTCTTTACGGGGACGCGGCCGTGACTGCGAGGCTCAACACCGTGCCGATTGTCGAGCAAGGAGTTCCGATCGTCGTGCTGGACGAACTTCTTCGAGGCCGACTTGCTGCGATTCGACAGTCCGAAGCTGGAAGAGGTGCAAAGTTAACGGATGCTTAAGAACTGTTGAGACGGACGCTCGACGACACTCGCAAGTATGAATTGCTGCCATTCACGCAACCCGCCGAGCAGTTGTTCGCGAACTGGAAGCGACAAAAGCTGAAGGTGGGTTCCAAGGATCTTCGCATCGCTGCCATCTGCATCGTTCACGGAGCGAAGTTGGTTACGCGCAACGCCCGCGACTTCACGCAAGTACCTGCGTTGAATTTCGAGGTTTGGACTTAAGATTTTTGTCTTCACTTGGGAGGTTTGTTATGGCCAAAAAACGCGATACTCTGGAAGTGCTTGCTGAACATGGATTGATTCTCAAAGGAACGACAATCGAACTGTTGCCCACGAAACGGGGGGAGCGAGACAATTTGAAGGCATTTCAAGCCACATTTGAGAGTACGCTTCCACGAACGAAGTCAGTGCGATGGGCACTCGACGATTGTCTTTACACTTTGACAGGGCTTACAAAGAAGATGAACGAAGGCGGCTACGTTACGCAACAAAACTCGATGTTCTTCAAGAATTGGCGACGAACGGGACATGACCACTCATTGTGGGAAGAGGCTGAAAAGTTCGATCGGTAATGCCTTCGCGAGCCGGTGTTACAACAATGTAAGGACGTAATCGAGGCGAAGACTTCGGGCGGAGAGCAGGAAAACATTCGTTTCGTGACGGAGATCCTCGCGGGGTTGCGCTTCGACAAGGCGATGCTCCGCCGACTCTTTCGAAAGGGCAGTCCGATGTTCGAATCTCCCGTTCTGATCGAGTTGTTGGAAGAGCGCGATGTGAAGACCCTTCAGGGGCTGCTCCTCAAGAAGATCGAGCGTCGGTACGGGACCGTACCTCCAGACATCTCAGCGACATTGCGTCTCGTGACCGATCCTCCCAGACTGGAATCGATCCTCGATGCGGTTTATGCCAGCACGAGTCTCGACAATTTCCGAACTCAACTGACTTCTACCGCCAACTGAGACACCTCATGTCCGATACCTCCGCCAATCAGTTCTGTGGTCGCACGCGGCGCGAGTTCCTGTGGGAAGCCGGAGGCGGCTTCACCGGGCTCGCGCTCACCGGCCTGCTCGCGAAAGACAACTTCGCCTTCGGTGCTGATGCCCTCCGCTCGCCTCAGAAGTTCATCAACCCGATGGCCGCGAAGCCGCCGATGATCCCGGCCAAGGCCAAGTCGGTCATCTTCATCTTCTGCTACGGCGGGCCGAGCCAGGTCGATACCTTCGAACACAAGCCCGAACTGTACAAACTCGACGGCAAGACCATCCCCGTGAAAACCTTCGGCCGCGGCGGGCACAAGGCCGTCGGCCGCGTCGTCGGGCCCAAGTGGCAGTTCAAGCCCTACGGCAAAAGCGGCAAACTCGTCTCCGATCTTTTCCCCAACATCGGCTCCTGCGTGGACGACATCGCGTTCCTCCACGGCATGTATGCCGACAGCCCGATTCACGGCTCGGCTCTGCTCATGATGAACAGCGGCCGGCTGCTCAGCGGGCATCCGTCGCTCGGCTCGTGGGTCACGTATGGTCTCGGCAGCGAGAACGAAAACCTTCCTGGCTACGTCGTGATGTTGGACAACAGCGGCGGCCCAATCAGCGGCCCCAAGAACTGGTCGAGCGGCTACATGCCCGCCGCGTATCAGGGCGTCACCATCAAGGCGGACAAGACGCCGATCCACGACCTCGCGCTCCCGCCTGGCACCACCCGCGAGCAGCAGCGCGATCTCCTCGATCGCCTCAAGGAGAAGAACGACGACCACCTCGCTTCGCGGAAGGACAACTCGGAATTGGCGGCCCGCATCGCCAGCTACGAACTCGCCTTCAAGATGCAGCAGCACGCACCTGAAGCCGTCGACTTCGCAAAGGAATCCGCCGAGACCAAAGCTCTCTACGGCGTCGGCGAACCGAAGACGGACGAGTTTGGCAAGAAGTGCTTGCTCGCCCGCCGGCTCGTCGAACGTGGCGTCCGCTTCATCCAACTCTACTCCGGCGGCAACCACAACGACTTCAACTGGGACGCCCACTCGGACATGGTGCGAAACCACTCGTTGCACGCCGGTGCGACGGACAAACCCATCGCCGGTCTCATAAACGACCTCAAACGTAAGGGTCTGCTCGATAGCACGCTCATCATCTGGGGCGGCGAGTTCGGCCGCCAACCGACGGCCGAGTATGCCCAGGGCACCGGCCGCGATCACAACTCGTTCGGCTTCACCATGTGGATGGCGGGCGGCGGCATCAAGGGCGGCATCAGCGTCGGCAAGACCGACGAACTCGGCAACAACGCCGTCGAGGATCGCTTCCACGTCAAGAACCTGCACGCCACCGTGCTCAATCAAATGGGCCTCGACCCGAACAAGCTCGCTTACTTCTTCGGCGGCCTCGATCAGAAGCTGGTCGGCGTCGAAGGTGCCGAGCCGATCAAGCAGGTGATTTGAACCATGCCCCAAGTTTGGTATCTCGTCCTCGCGGTTGCGGTCGGGGCGTGCTTCGCGCTCCAGGCCTCCGCGAACAGCAAATTCCGCATGAACCTCGGCAGCCCACTGTGGGCCGCGTTCTTCTCCATCTGCGGAACGTTCATCACGGCCATCACGGCGATGGTGGTGCTTCGACCGTCTTCACCGGCGGGCGATGCGATCCGCGAGACGCCTTGGTGGAACTGGATCGGCGGCCCGCTCGGTGCCTTGATCGTGCTCGGGGGCGCGGCCCTCGTGTCGGAATTGCGACCCGCGCTGTTCATCGCGCTGGTCGTTGCGGGGCAACTGCTCTGTTCGCTGCTGTTGGAACACTTCGCGCTGCTCGGCCTGCCGGAACAATCGATCACGCTCGGCCGCATGCTCGGAGCGGCACTCGTGGTCGCCGGCGTCGTCTGCATGAAATACTTGTGACGGACGACGAGCGCGAGTTGCCCGGCCCCGAAGCGTGGCGGTTAGTACAAGTAACGTCATGCTCACCAAGTTGCTCGAACTGATTCGCTTCAGCCACACCATCTTCGCGCTGCCGTTCGCCGCAATCGCGGCTCTGCTCGCGTGGCAAGACGAGCCATTCCGCGAAACGGACGTTCTCGGCATCGTTTTGTGCATGGTGTTCGCACGCTCCGCCGCGATGGCGTTCAACCGGCTCGTCGATGCCGGCATCGATGCGAAGAACCCGCGCACCGCCGGGCGTCACCTCCCCGCGGGGCTCCTGAGTCGCGGCACGGTTGCGACCTTCACGCTGCTGTGTTGTGCTGCATTCATCGCTTCGACCCTGCTGTTTGCTTATCGCAGCCCGCCGAACCTGTGGCCGCTTTCTCTCAGCGTCCCCGTCCTGCTATTCGTGCTCGGCTACTCGCTGGCGAAGCGCTTCACGAGCCTCGCGCACTTCTGGCTGGGGGCGGCACTCATGCTCGCTCCGGTCGCGGCGTGGATCGCGATCGAGGGGTTGGAATCCCTCGAGGTGCCGATCGTGCTCGGCCTTGCCGTGATGTGCTGGGTCGCGGGCTTCGACATTCTCTACGCCTGCCAGGACGCGGATTTCGACCGCGAACAGGGCTTGCACAGCATCCCCGCGCGGTTCGGCGTCCCCAACAGCCTGCGGCTCGCAGCACTCTGCCATGCCGCGATGTTTGCACTGCTCGTGCTCATGACCCCGGTTCTCGGGCCCATCTATTTGGGCGGCCTCGGGCTCATCGGAGCGCTGCTCGTCTACGAGCACTCACTGGTGCGGGCGGACGACCTCACCCGCGTCAATCGGGCGTTCTTTCACGTGAACGGGATCATCAGCCTGGGCTTGCTACTGCTGGTCGCGGTGCAACTGATGTGTCGCTGACGGCGATGGTTCCCGCGTGCAGGCGAAGTACGATGTCGCCGAGGCGCTCGGCCTCGGAGCGGTTGTGGGTGACGTGCAGCACCGTGACTTCGCGCGATTGCCGCAGTCCGTTCAAGACGCCAATGAGGTGATCGCGAGTATCGTCGTCGAGCGAACCGAGCGGTTCGTCGAGCAGGAGTACGGGTGGCCGCGAGGCCAGGGCGCGGCCGAGAGCCACGCGCTGCTTCTCACCCCCGCTGAGGTTGTGCGGTCGGCGGTCGAGCAACGGGGCCAGTTCCAACCACGTAGCCAATTCGTCGACGCGCCTCGCGATGGCGGCACGCGAATCGCCGCGAACGTCCAACGCGAAGCCGAGGTTGTCGCGAACGGTCATGGTGTCGAAGAGTGCGCCGTCTTGGGGAACGTATCCCACCCGACGAGCGGCCGGGGGAAGCGGAGCGACCTCGCGGCCGGCAAACCGGATGGTGCCCGATTCGATGGTGCGAAGTCCGGCGAGCGACTCCAGTATGGTGGTCTTCCCGCAGCCGCTCTTGCCCATGAGTACGGCGTAGCAGCCCGCCGGCACCGCGAAGGCGATCCCCGCGAGTGCGAACGTGCCCTGGCGAACGGTGAGATGCGCGACTTCGATCACGAGGTTTAGCTAACGACTCGTTTCAAGAAGCACAAGAGCCGGAGGTGTAAGCGACGGTCTATTTTTGTACAGCCCGTCGCTTACGCTTCCGGCTCGTCCGTCGTCGCAGGCATGCGGATGCGGAAGGTCGCGCCGCGCAGTGGCGTCGATGCGATTTCCAGCGTCGCGCCGTGGTGTTCGAGCACCACCGCGACGAACGACAACCCCAAGCCCATCCCCGCACTGTACCCTTCGTAGAGGGCGTTATCGCGTTTGGTCGTGAAGTGCGTCTTGAGGCAACTCGCGCGTACGTCTTCGGTCATGCCGATGCCGTTGTCCGTAATTTCAAGAAGCGCGAACTTGCCCTCGCGGCAAACGCGGAGGTACACGTTGCCCTTCCACGAAGCCGCTTCGAGGATCCTCTGTTTGCGTGCGTTCGAGTCGAGGCTCGGGTCGCGGCGCGCTTCCTCGCGGAGGTGATTGCGCATCTCGAACGTGGCATCGCGCGCATTGAAGATGAGATTCTCGATCGCCTGTTGGAGGTGCGAGTGGTCCCCGTTTACGAGCAGGAGGCGTTCGGGGAGTTCGATTTCGATGCGGAGCTTCCACTTCTCCCAGGCCGTGTCCGCCCAGGTCTGATGCGAGGTCTTCACGAGTTCGGCGAGGTCCAAGCGCGTCATCTCGGCGCGGGTCGGATCGCGGCGGACCGTGCGAAGGATCTGCTGCAAGCGATCCGTGACCGTGCCGAGCGTGGACCGCACCTCTTGAAGTCGGTGCTGCTGTTCGCTCGAAATTCCGGTGTCGTCGAGGCAGCGAGCGAGCAGATCGTTGGGGCGAACGAGCAGGTTCTTGATGTTGTGCGCGTAGCTCCCGGCCATGATGCCGATGCTCGCGTAGAGTTGCGATTTCATTTCGAGCGCGGAGCGCTCGGCCTCGGCCGCACGAGTTTCCACCTTCGCTTTCTCGAGGTCGGCTTCGAGCACGCGGCGTTCCAGTTCCTCCGCCTCCTGCTCGGCCTCTTGTCGCTTCACGCGGGTTTCGAGAAGCTCGCGCTCGCGGTGCTCGGCCGCACGCTCGGACTCCGCCCGATCGAGTTCGCGCAGCCGTTCGCGACGCATCGAGCGGAAGGCGAGGACGCCGGCCAGGCCCGTCGCGGGAACCAAGAACGCGACGAGCGGAAGCTGCCAGTAGCGGCGGGCCTGCTGCTCTTCTTCAAAACGATGGTTCGTGTGAATCCGGTATTCGCAGTGGATGCGGGCTCGGCCGCCGCCTACGGGGTAGTCCACGATGCGAACTCGGGCCTTGGCGTCGGCCCCGGGCCGCGGCACGGGCGAGAGCCACACCGGATGTTCGCTTCGACCCACAGGCACCGGCCCCACGTAAGCGATGCCCAGTCGGTAGATCTCCGGGAAGAGCGGGAGCTTGCCCGAGTACTTCCGCGTCGGCTCCGTCAGAGCCGTGAGGTGAGCCTCGATTTCGTCGTACTTATTCTTGAGCCGTTCGGCGTCTGCACCCGACGGGCTCTCCGAGAGTTCGACGTAATCCGCCAGGAGTTCCGGAAGCGTCTTGCGAAAGACGCGCGTTTCGTTGAGCCATTCGCGGATGTCTTCTTCGTCCGATTGCTGGGTCCAAGTGGCCTTGGAATAGAGGAGCCAGCCGAGCCAGACGACGAGGACGGCCCAGAGGATGGCGAGCGGTGCGAGGCGACCGACGTAGCGCCAGAAGGGGAACGGAGGAGGGAGGTGGGGAACGACGGTGCTCATTCCGCGCTCCGTTCGTCGGCCTTCTCGGGTCGCACTTGCACGGTGCCCACGCGCGTCCAGGTTCGGCCGTCGTCCTCGTGCCGGAACACCTCGACGATCGATTCGGGTCGCGGTACACCGGGCGCGTTGTCGCCGTAGCGTTGGGTGGGCCGAACCACGGCGACGTGTTCGCCGCTGCGGCCGCGCCGGTTGCCGCGCTCGTCGAAGAACTTGTCGGGCCGAATCCGCAAGTGTTCCGCGACTTCATCCGCACCGCTCGCCAGGCGGCGTTCCCCCAGGCCCATTGGAAAGACCGCATCCGCGACCATGCGACCCAGGTTGGAATCGAGCAGAACTTCTTCCGTCGTGGTCTTCGGTTCGAGCCGGTAGCCCTTCGGTGGCCGCGTGTCGGAGGGCAAATCCCAACCGAAGGGATTGTCGTGCGCGAACAGCACCACGGGAATCGGAATCGAGCGTGCTGGCCAAGCCCACTCGGCATCGCGGTAGAAGGTGTTCACGGAAAAGCCATCGCCGGTGACGGCCACGAGTCGGCGGCCCGCTTGCGGTACTCGCTCCGACAGGGCCAGCAGCACGCGGCGGGCCGGCGCGCTCGAGCCCGTGGGAATCACGAGCAACGATCGCTCGCCTAGCGGAGGCAGGTCGTTGAGAATCGTGCGAACCGCGGCCGCTTCACCCGCGTTCGGGCGCGAGAAGCCCCCCACGCTGAAGGGAATCGAGAACGCCGGATCGCTGGCGATGCGCGGAACGTCCAGCGAAGCGTAGAGGTGTTCGCGGAACTGATTGAAGAGGTCTTCCGAATAGGTGTCGTCTTGCCACTTGAGGGGAAACACCGTGGGCCGATGCGCGAGCGGTGCGAGGCCTGCCGCGAGGTTCCACGGCCCCGTTGCCCCAGCACCAATCGCGCGCAACTCCGGCCAGTTGAGCGGCCCCGGCCGCAGCGACGGCTCGTGCAGGACGTAGTCGCTCACGGCGCGAACCATCTGCGAATTGCTGAAGCAGAATCGGAAGGAACGCCGCGGGTAGACCTCGATGAGGTTGCGCTGTTCGGAGACGCTCGGGAAGCCCGTGGAATCGTCCGGGTCGCCGGTGACGGTGTCGACCGTCGCCGTGGTGATGAAGAAGAGTGGCGGGCTCCCATGCCAGCCTCCTTGAGTGGCGAGTGCTTGAGCGAGCTTGTGGGCCCAGTCGCTGGTCCAGCCGCCGATGATGGCCAGCGGCGCGGGATCGCGTGCGGCCAGCGCCTTCACCCAGCCCTCGATCGGTGCCTCGGTCGCGACCTTGTACCAGCGGATGCGCAGCTTCCCGGCAAACCCTTCGCGCGAAATCACGAGTTCGGGCACGGCCGTCGATTGCTCCGGAAAGGCATTCGAATCGTCGACGGAAAGCCCGCTCGGCGAGCCGTTCACCGGCATCTCGATTCGCTTGATTCCGATGACGAAGAGGGACCAGGTTTCGCTGGCGGAGGTGTTGTTCAACCAGGCGATTTCGCGATCGCCGTCCGGCACCGCGAGCGGCCGAGGCAACGGGCTGGCCGGCCGCATCAGCGACGCCCACAGGCCGACCCCCAGCGCGATGCCGAGCAGGCACGACGTGAAAATCAGGATCGGCCAACGGAACCGTCGCATGAAAGAGTCTCGATTCAAAACGCGATGTAAATGAACGACTTCCCAACTCCAGGGCTCAACGCGACGAGCAGCACCACGACGCAGACGTAGACGGAAGCGCGAACGAACGCGGGCAGTTCCAGCAGCCCGCAGACCTTCGACCGCAGACCGCTGAACGCGTGCCCCATTACCGCGAGTACCAGCAGAACGGGAACCCAGATCGGAATTGCGCGGCTCCAGCCGGAAACGAGATCGAACCCGAGGAGCGAGCGAAGCAGAATCCCGCCCGCTTCCCAGTTCGGCATGCGGATCAAGATGAGCCCCACGGCGACGAGCCAAAGCGTGAACGCCCACGCGATCAGTTTCCAGGCCCAGGTCGCGCGGATCGCATCGGCGGTCGGGTTGCCGGTCAGCGCGCGATCCCACATGCGGTGCAGGCTCATGAGCAGCCCGTTGTAGAGCCCATAGACCAGCCAGGCCCACGTCGCACCGTGCCAGAGCCCGCACAGCACGAAGATGATCATCAGGTTCAAGTAGGTTCGGGCCGCGCTGAACTTGCTCCCGCCGAGGGGGAAATAGACGTAGTCCCGCAGCCAGGTGGAGAGCGTGAGGTGCCAGCGCCGCCAGAAGTCGGTGATGCTCGTGGCGAGATACGGGAAGTTGAAGTTGCGGGGCAGTTCGAAACCGAACCACTTCGCACAACCCACGGCCATGTCCGAGTAGCCGGAGAAGTCGCAGTAGATTTGCGCCGCCCAGGCGAGGCAGGCCCAGCGCTGCGCCGCGGGATCGAACGCCCCCGGATCCGAGAACACCGGAGACACGAACAACTGATCGAGTTGATCCGCGATGAACACCTTTTTGAACAGCCCCAATAGAAAAAAGTGTAGCCCCTCGGCAGCCTGCTTCGCCGTCACCGATGGCGGTGCCTTCATCTGCGGCAGGAACTCGACCGCTCGCACGATCGGACCCGCGGCGAGTTGCGGGAAGAACGACACGAAGAGGGCGTAATCGAGGAAGCTCCGCACGGCCTTGATCTGCCGGCGATACACGTCCACCGTGTAGCTGATGCCCTGAAACGTGTGGAAGCTGATGCCGATCGGCAGGAGGATTTCCCAAGTGCGGCCGTGGGTACTCGCGCCGCAAAGTTGCGCGAGCGACACTGCGTTATCGAAGGCGAACATCGTGTACTTGAACGCGAAGAGCAACCCGAGGTTCGCGGCAATGCTCAGGAGAAGCCACCACTTTCGGGCGCGCTCGTTTCCACTTCCCTCGATCCGCAGTGCCGCGAGGTAATCGATGATCGTGCAGGCGATGATGACCCAGAGATATTGCGGGCTGAGCCACGAGTAGAAGAGCCAACTGGCCGCGAGGAGGACGCCGTATTTGTGCGAGCGCCTCCGGAGCAGGTGGTAGAGCACCAGCACGGTCGGAAGGAAAATGAAGAACGCCTTCGTGGCGAAGATCATCCGCGACGCCTCTGAGAACCCTCATCGGGTGAGGCGACAGCTTAACCTTCTTGGCGTCGTGGAAAAAGATCGAACGGCTGGCTGGGTGTATCGAGGCGAACCGGCGACGTAAGTTGCCGGGTTTCAATCACACCCAGCGACTTACGTCGCCGGTTCGCCGAACTGGATATTCGGGCGGCCGGCTCACTTCCTTTTCTTCTTCTTGTCGCGGCCGGGATCGCGGGGCGGATTCTTGACCTGCCGCGACGACTGCTCCGCCGCCTGCTTCTGCAAGTCCTCGACCTTGTCCTGAAGGCGTTGCCGCATCCGCCCGAACATCCCGCGCGGCTTCGCCGGTTCGTCTTGGCCGTTCGGCGAACCGCTCTTGGGAGTGAGTTCCGCACCGTTCCCCGAATCGTCCGCGGGTTTGTCCGGTGCTTTCGGAATCAACTGGCGTTCGATGAGGCCCCAGGACGTACTGATGATGAAGTACAGCGCGAGCCCCGCCGCCACTTTGTAGAACATGAACGCCACGACAATCATCATGATTTTCATCATGCGCTGTTGCGTGGCCTGCTGCTCGTCCGTCGGCGGCGGCATCATTTTATGCTGTTGATACAACATCAAACTCACCGCGATCAGCGGGAGGATGTTGAAGTACGGCCCCAAATACAGGAACGAGAACGTGCCGTGGCGATTGTCCGGGTCGCTGATCATCGGCACGCCTTCGGTCCACCACACGGTCATGTCCGGAGCCGCGAGATTCTGCACCCAGAGGAAGTCTTCGAGCCGGAAGAAAATGCTTTCCTGGAGGCAGTAGTAGAGCCCCATCATGATCGGCATTTGAGCGAAGAGCAGCAGGCAGCCGCCCATCGCCGCGAACGGATTCATTCCATTCTGCATCATGAGCCGCGTCTTCTCGCGGTTGTACGTTTGGAAATCGTCCTTGTACTTCTCGTGCAGTTTGTCCAATTCCGGCTTCATCCGCTTCTGCACCTCCATCATCTTCATGTTCATCTGCGTCTGCTTGCGGCTCGGGATGAACAGCAACAAACGCACCATGATGGTGAGCACGATAATGCTCAGCCCCCAACTGCCGATGGCCCAGTGAATGGCCCACAACAGGAGGTGCATGACATTCGTGAACAGAATGACGATGTCCGTCCAATAAATCGCCTCCGCGAAGCGGCCGATTGCCGTCGGCGAGCGGTAGTCGGTGAGCGTTCGCAGGCCGAAATCGTCGTGGTAGCGGTCCACGAGTGCGTCGTCGACTTTCTTGTCGCCTTGCAGCAACTTCAACAATCGAACCTTGGTAGGCCCGTTGTACAACGCGTAGTTGTGAACGAGTTTTTCGCCCGCTTCGAGGTCGATCGGCTCGGTGACCGCTCGGAACGTGATGTCGTCCAGTTCGGGCAGCCTCCGCTCGCGGAGCGCCCGGATGCGCAACACCTCGGCTACCAGGCCCGCGTTGTTGGGCTCCTTCTTCACCTGCTCTTCGAGCTTCTTGATTTCTTCGGGCGGCGGGATGAGTTCGAGTTCGCTCGTCGAACGGACGTAGGCCCACTTCGTCTTGCCGTCGGGGTCGTCGATGGCGAGCGCGGAGGCGAAGTACTGCGTGGTGATCGCGGCGTATTTAAAGCTGTTCTCGCCGCCGGAACTCTCCGCTTTATCCCCGCCGCGCTGCGCACCGATCGACGAGGCGTCGTCGTATTGCCGCTTAAAGGACTTGTTTTTGGTCGCCCAGCCGATGAGAGCGACGCGGGTGAGGCTCGTGTACCACTCGCCCTCGACGGGCAGTTGCCTCGGCCCCGAGATCTGGAATTTCGTGATCCCTTTGCCCTTGTGCCCGCCTTCGAGCCGCTCGAACTCGATCTTCATCCCGATGTGGTAGTCCTTCTTGCCGAGGGTGTAGATCTTGCGAATCTTCAAGAAGTACGGGTCGGGCAGGCTCGTTTCAAAGACGACCTTGTGGATCCCATCCGCCGGCGTCTGCTTCTCCACGAACGTCCAATTCACCGTGCCGAGCAGTGGGTCTGGATAGTTGTCGTCTTTCGTGGCGTAGTGGAACAGCGCGTACGAGGGTTCGACCAAGCGCTCGGCTTCGGGCGTCTTCGGGTCTCTCGGGTTGAGGGCCGGTCCCGGTTTGAGTTTCGGCAGCGGGGGGTTATCCGCCAGCAGCGAGCCGTGCCTTTGAACGACGCCAGGAATCAGATACAGAGACGCGTACTTCTTCTGGTTCTCGTCGAGGCGAACGCCACGACCGAGGCGATCGGCATCCTCGAACTCGGGAAGTTGGACCTGTTGAACGCCGGCAGCCTGCGTGGTCAGCAGCGCGCGAATGTAGAATCCGTCGCCGCCGATTTCGATGAGTTCGGGGGGCACGAACGCCGCGACTGGTATTACCTTCGGTTCGACTTTGGGAGCGGGTTTGTCCTTCTCTTCGGGCTTTTTCTTGTCGTCGTCCTTCTTCTTTTCCGCGTCCTTTTTCTTGTCGTCGTCCTTCTTGACTTCGTGCTTGGCGTCCTCGTTCTTGGGGAACCAGTTTTGGTCCGCATAGAGCCAGAGGGCGACGAGGCCGCCGCCGAGGAGCAGGAAAAAGGCGACGTTGTAGACGTTTTGGCGCATGGAGTTCGGTCGCGAGTCGAGTGCCGCCATCGGCGGTAATTCTTTCATCCTACGAAACGCAGCTATCGCAGGCCGTACGCCGCGTACGAAGGTTCCGGTTGAGAGGAGATTCGCCGCGGCGGCCGTTTCCTTTTCGCCTCGGCACTTCGACTAGCCGGCGCTCGCGGCAATGAGTTACGATCCGGCAGGTTGCTATCCCAGGGATGGGGTTCGCCATGTCGTTGCGCCTCGGGCTCGTTCTATTCGCACTCGCCGCTCCGGTGGTCGTTTGCGCCGCCGATCCGTCGCTGCCTCCGGGTGCTTCGCTGCGTCTGGGGGAAACCCGGTTCCGTGCCGGCGGAGCCGTCTCCGAACTCCACTTCTCCCAAGACGGCTCCGAACTGACCTCGCGCATCGCGCTCGATGAAACCCGCACCCGCTCCACGCAGTGGGATGTGGCCACGGGCGAATCGCTGGCTGCGACCACCGAGACGCGACGGCCTGGGGCCCGCGTGCGCTGGAGCGCCACGAGCATCCCCAACGGCACCCGCGGCATCCTTATCGGCGACGACGGCGTGCCCGTGATCCGCGACTTCGCCACCGAAAAAGACTTGGCCCGGCTCACGGGCCACTTCGCGCGCGTGAGTGCCGTCGCCGTGTCGAACGACGGCAAGCGCCTCGCCACGGCCTCGATCGACGGATTTATCCGAATCTGGGATGCGGCCACGTTCCGCCCGCTGCACGAACCCGCCGGCCACACGGCCGCTGTGAAGTCGCTCGAACTCGCACCCGATGGCCGCACGCTGCTCACGACCGGCGCGGACCGCACCGTTCGCGTCTGGGATCTCGCCACGGGCCGCGAGCGCCGGGCCTTCGCGATCCCCGAAGGCTCGCACCCGCTTTTCACCGCCGATGCCGCGGCAATACGCATTCCCACTTCTCGGGGTGAAGTGGTTCGCGACCTCGTGACGGGGCTGGAAATCACTTCGCCCGTTCAGCGAGCGGTCGAATCGCTTCCCCTTTTGAAGTCGTCGCTCCGCCATCTCGGCATCGCTCTCGCGGTTTCGCCCGATGGCCGAACCGTGGCACGGGGTCGTCGCGATGGCAGCATCGATCTCTTTGAGGTCGCGGCCCTTCAAGTGCGGCGAACGCTCGTGGGCCACGGTGGGCCGTGCCTCGATCTCGCCTTCACGCCCGACGGCACGCGGCTCATCAGTGCCGGCGCGGACCACGCGGTACTGGTGTGGCCGGTGCGGGTTCGCGATGTGCCGCTGGCCTTGGAAGTGAAGCGCGAGACGAACGCCTCGACTCTCTGGGACCGCATGGCCTACGGTTCGGGGACGGAGTCGTACTCGGCGATGGCTCGCTTGGCGGCGGACCCGCCTGCCGCGGTGAAGATGGCCCGGCTCTGCTTGAAGCCCGGCAGCGCGGCGAACCCGATCGCCGACGCGCGGGCCGTGGAGTTGCTGGAAGCAATCGGCAGCGTGGAGGCGCGGGTGCTGTTAAGAGAACTGGCCGAAGACGAGACCGATGCGGTTCGCGTTTTGGAATCGCGCGCGGCCCTGACGCGCCTGGGCGACGTGCGATATAGCCGCGATGGAGTGCGGACCATCGGCGGAACGAGGCCGTGAGCAACGACTGAGAAAAGCCGGTCTGCGTCTGCGTTAAACGAGTCCGGTGAGCGTGCCGGTGCTCGACGCGAACTCGTCCACTTCCACGCCGAGTCGCTGGAGCATCGACACGTAAAGGTTGCTGAGCGGCGGGCCGTTTTTCACGTCGAAGGCGAGGTGCCGACCGTGCTTGTATCCGCCACCGGCCAGCAGCACCGGCAGGTTGCGGCACGAGTGGTTGCTCGCGTTGCCCAGGTTGGAACTGAAGAAGACCATCGTGTTGTCGAGCAGCGTGCCGCCCTCTTCTTTCGATTGCTTCAGCTTGGCGAGCAGGTCGCGGAGCACCTTCAACTTTTCGCTTTCGAGGATCTTCAACTGGGCGATCTTGGTGGGGTCCTGGCCGTGGTGCGAGAGGTCGTGGTGGGCCATGTTGACACCGGGGATTGGCGGCACGGTGCTCGCCCCGCCGAGCATGATCGAGACGAGCCGGGTCGAATCGGTTTGCAGGGCGAGGTGGGTGAGGTCGAAGAGCAACTTGGTGCGGCCGATGAGGTCGCCGGCGTTGTTGATGTCCTGCGGCGGCTTCACTTCGACCTTGGGCTTGGACTTCTTCGCCCACTCTTCGGTCTTCGCCAGACGTTGCTCCAGTTCGCGGACGCTCGTGAAGTATTCGTCGAGCTTGTCGCGGTCGCCGGTGCCGAGGTCGGATTTCAGGCCCTTCGCCTGCTCGCCGACGGCGTCCAAGATGCTCTGGCCGTCCTTGAGGCGGCGGGCCTGGGCGGCCACTTCGTCGGGTCGGCCTTCGATGAACAACTTGGCGAACACGCGACTCGGCGACCACTCCGATGGCACCAGCGCCCCGCTCCGCGTCCACGAGAGACCGAAGCCTTCGCCGGAGAGCGAGAGGAACGGGTGGCGGGTTTCGAGGCCGATCTTCTCGGCCGCGAACTGATCGAGCGAGATCGTGTTGCGGAACCCGGCCCGGCGTTCCGGATGCGGTGCCGCCGTGAGGAAGCTGAAGATCGAATCGTGGCTGTTCTCGATGTCCGGATGCGCCAGTCCCGAGACGACGGTAAACTCGTCGCGGTACTCCTTCAGCACTTCGAGGTACGGCGTGAGGGTGTAGTCCTTGCCGGCCTTCTCGGGGAAAAAGGCTTGCGGATGCAGGCTGAGCGGGGTGCAGATGCAGACCATCCTCTTGGGCGCTTTGGCAGCCTTCGCAACGGCGGTGGCCTCGAGCCACGGCAACGCGACGGAGACACCTGCGGCCCGGAGGAACGTGCGGCGGGAAAGGGGCATAGGAGCAGTCCTCAGTATGCCGCTTGCGGCTTCGCGATGGCGATGGAAGCACGACCGCCGGCAAGCCGGCGGCTAAATCATCCAAACTCAGCCATCGGGGTCGGCGATGATCTCGCGCAGCCGTGCGGCGAGGGTCGGAAGAAAGCGGTCCGGCCAGGTGGCGTCGATCAACCCGAGGCGAGTCATGTCTTGCAGGTGGACCTGATCTTTCCGACGGAATGCGACGAGCTTCATGCGCACGAGCGCTTCCAGGGAGACGACCTGGAACGCGGCTCCGCGCTCGGATTCCGACACCAAGGGCGTCGGAACGGGGTCCGTTTCCTTGACCTTCTCACCGGCGTACAGGAGGTGTACGCCTTCGCTCGGCTTGCAATTCGGGCCATCGAGGAAGAAGTCCACGCCGTAGGCGTTCGCGAAGATAAAGCCGTCGGCTTCCATCGCCGCCTTGACGGCCTCGAAATCGACGCGACGAATGAGGATGTCTACATCGGGAGTATTTCGTACGGCACCGGTATCAATACTTGCTACCCAGGCTCCAACAGCATGGCCACCTGCGACGGCATGAGGTATATCGGCGGCTTCAAGGACCTTGGTGGCGCGGAACAACCTCTCGCGCACCCGCTCCACGGCTCTCACCATCCGATCCATAATGTCGATGGGCCAGGGAATCGACGTCGCACTCATATGACCTCCCTCATCCGCTTGCGGTATCACCCACCGGGCGTGTCCAACATCGACTTGAGCCGTTCCGCGAGTACGGTGGGAAAGCGAGCGAGCCAGGTTTCGTCGATCAAGCCCAGGCCGATCATGTCGCGGACGTGGGTCCGGTCCTTGTCCCGGTTGGCGACGAGTTTCATTCGCACCAAGGGCTCCAGCGAGACGACTTGGAACGCGGCACCGCGCTCGGATTCTGACAGCAAGGGCGTGGGAACGGGGTCGGTTTCCTTGACCTTCTCACCGGCGTACAGGAGGTGAACGCCTTCGCTCGGCTTGCAATTCGGGCCATCGAGGAAGAAGTCCACGCCGTAGGCATTTTCAAAGATGAAGCCGTCGGCCTCCATTGCTTCCTTGACAGCCTCGAAATCGGCGCGGCGGATCAAGATGTCCACATCGCGCGTGTTTCGCATGGAGCCTTCGTCGATCTTCGCGACCCACGCACCGACGGCATTGCCCCCGACGACGGCATACGCGATGCCAGCCTCGTCGAGCACCCTGGCTGTGCGGAGTAATCGCTCGCGTACTTTTTCCACGGCTCTCACCATCCGATCCATAATGTCGATTGGCCAGGGAATCGTCGTTGCGTTCATGAATGACCTCCTCACCAGCATACCCGATTTACTTCTCGCGAAACACCTTGCTCTGCACGATCTCGTGGACCAACGCCCGCAGCCCGTAGTCCTGCTCCTTGATCTTCGCCACAATCGCGTCGATTGCGTCGCGATCGTTGGCGGTCGAGGCGGCACCGGTTGCGTAGGTCAGCAGGTGCTTGGTCAGGCCGCGAGCCAGCCTGTCCTTGTCCTTCAACAAAAGCTGCTTGAACTCATCGATGTTCTGGAACTTCTCGCCGGTCGAAAGCACATCGGAGGGATCGACCTTGGGGCCCTTCGAGTACATCATGCGACGGCCGTCGATGGTGACGGGTTCGCCGCGGCCGATGCTGCGATAATGCTCCCGGTATCCGCCCAGTACGTCGAAGCTTTCCAGCGCGAAACCCGGCGGGTCGATCCTCTTGTGGCAGCCGGCACAAGCACCGATCTCGCGGTGCTTGGCGAGTTGCTCGCGGATCGTCGTGGCTCCACGAATGTCCGGCTCCACGGCCGGCACGCCATCCGGCGGGGGCGACGGCGGCGTGCCCAGGATGCGATCCAACACAAACGTACCTCGCATCACCGGCGACGTGTTGGTGCCGTTCGCCGTCACCTTCAGCACGCTCGCCATGGTCAGCACTCCACCGCGATGGCTGGCTTTGGGCAGCGTCACTTTGCGCATGTGCAGGCCGTTGACGCCGGGAATCGCGTAGTGTTTGGCGAGCCGTTCGTTGAGGAACGTGAAGTCGGAGGCGACGAAGTTCGTGAGGCTCAGGTCGTTCTTCAGCACGTCCTCGAAGAAGAGGTGCGTTTCCTTCACCATCGATTCGCGGAGCATCTCGTCCCAGTCGCTGGAGTAGAGGCGATGGTCCGGGGCGGTGGCGTCGATGTCGCGGAGGCTGAGCCACTGGCCGAGGAAGTTCTCGGTGAAGAGCGCCGCCTTCGGGCTCTTGAGCAGGCGTTCGACTTGGGTTCGTAGTGTGGCCGGGTCGCCGAGGCGAGCGGGGGGCGAAAGCCCCCTGATTCCGGGAGCATCAGGGGGCTTACGCCCCCCGCTCGCCAAATCGAGTAGTTCCTCGTCGGGCATCGTGCTCCACAAGAAATACGAGAGCCGCGAGGCGAGTGCGAAGTCGTCCAGTTTGCCCGGCTTCTCGCGCAGGAAGAGGAAGTCCGGTGAACAGAGCACGGCCTTGAGCCCGACCCGCATGGCTTGTTCGAACGTCTGCTTTTCGCCGAGTTTCTTCTTCACGAGTGCGAGGTACGGCTTCACGTCGGCATCGCTCACGGGCCGGCGGAACGCCCGTCGCGCGAAGTCGCGCAGGATTCGCTCGGCATCGGCCAGCGGTTCCTTCGAACTGACTTCGAGCCGGGTGCTGTTGTTCGGCATCGGTACCGTGATCTGAGGCAAGCTGCCGAAGATCCGCTTGTGGCTCGGCGGAGGCCACGTCTCGTGAAGCGGTCCCTCGACCTCGACCCACTCCACGGCCAACCCCGGACCCTTGTACGCCTCGGCACCGACCTTCGTCACGGTCTGCGCGTTCGCCAACCCGTACGGATGAATGCGAACGTGATCCCGCGCCTCGAAGTGTTGAACGAATTCGAGCAGCGTCGGCTTCTCGGGAGCCGCGTCGAAATACCCCACGTGATGGCTCTTCGTTCCCATCAGCATCGGCCCGGCATCGATGCGATAGGTCACGGGTTTGTCCGGGCTCTGCACCGCATAGCTGGACATGCGGATGCGGTACAAGCCGCGATCCGGCGGGTAGAACGTACTCACCACGATCGAGTTCCAAGGCGACGAACTGAAGCAAATCACCGTGTCGTCCACCTTGCGGTAGACGCTCTCGGTGCTGAGCTTCACCGCGTGCGTGTCCTTGAGGCTGTAGCGTTTCTTGAGGAGCGGCGGTTGCGGGCCGTTCGCGATAGCGAGCCCCAATGCGTGGTCCGCGGCTTCGAGATACCGATCCATCAAGAACGAAGAAATGTGCAGTGCTTCGCCGATGTTGTCGAAGCCATTCGAGGACGTATCGAGGGGCAGCGTTTCCCGAAGATCGACCTGGATACCGAGCAAGTCGCACACGGTGCGTTCGTATTCGACGCGGTTGAGGCGGCGCAGCACGGTGCGGCCATCCGCCGGGCGAGCCGAGTCCCGTGAGGGACCGGGTTGTGGGGCATGGTCGTCCGCCATCAGCGGGACGGGAACGAGTAGCAGCCCCACGATGAGAGAGCGACGCGTGAATCTCATGGCGAAGACTGCCGGGGCGGGGGTGTGATGGTAATTATCGTGGATCGCGGGGTGGAAAGCACGCCGGAATCTCTCGAGGGAACACTTCTCGTTTCGCGCTCGTATTGAGAGGGCGGAGCGGTTCCCGCGCCAGGGTCGTCCGTATACTGGGCGATAATTCCTCTCGCGATTGTTGTCGCCCGATCATCCTCGGAATTCGCTCATGACCGTCCGCAGTCACCCGCCCAGTGAGCCCGCGGGGTTGCTCGCCGCTTTGCAAAAGAACATCGGCCAGGTTTTCTTGGGGAAGCCGGACGCGGTTCGGTTCGCCGTGATCGCGCTCTTGGCCGAAGGGCACCTGCTGCTGGAAGACGTGCCAGGCGTCGGGAAAACGCTGCTCGCCAAGGCCCTCGCTCGCAGCTTGGATTGCCGCTTTTCTCGCATCCAGTTCACGCCGGATCTCTTACCGGGCGATCTGCTCGGCATTACCATCTACCGTGAGAAGCCGGGCGAGTTCGTCTTCCAACCGGGGCCGCTCTTCGCCGAGATCGTGCTGGCCGACGAGATCAACCGGGCTACACCGCGCACGCAATCGGCACTGCTCGAAGCCATGAGCGAACGGCAAGTGACCATCGACGGCGAGACGCGCAAACTCGGCCCGCCCTTCCTCGTGGTCGCTACGCAGAACCCGCACGAGTTCGAGGGAACCTATCCGCTGCCCGAGAGCCAACTCGATCGCTTCCTGCTTCGCGTGAAGGTCGGATATCCGGATCGGGCCGCGGAGCGGGCGATCCTCACGCAGCATCGGGCGGGCGAACCCGTCGAATCGCTTCAACCCGTGCTTCGGACGGCGGAGGTTCTGGCTTTACAAGCGAAGGTTCGCGAGGTGCGCGTCGAGGATTCGATTGCGGACTACCTGCTCCAGATCGTGGAGGAAACGCGGAAGCACCCCGACATCGTGTTGGCGGCGAGCACGCGGGCGGCCCTGGGCCTGTACCGTGCGGCGCAGGCACACGCGCTGCTCGATGGCCGCGATTTCACGGTCCCGGACGACGTGAAGGTGTTGGCGGAACCGGTGCTCGCGCATCGGCTCGTGTCGCGCGGTTGGAGCGCGGGCGGCCACCCGGACGCGGCCCCGATCGTGCGCGAGATTCTCCAGCGCGTCGAGGTGCCGCGATGAGAGCGAGTACCGCGACGGCAGCCTCCGGCGGACGCTTGAAGTTCACGTCCGAAGGCCTCCTCTGGTTCGCCGCGGCCATCGCCCTCGGTGCGCTCGGTTGGCTCAAGAGCCTAAACCTGCTGCTCATGCTCGCCTACCTCATGCTGGCTCTGCTCGCGATCAATGGAATCCTCGCCCGGCTTCACGCGAATCGCGTCCGGGTTTGCCGGCGACCTTCGGAACCCCTCTTTGCCGGCGACGAAACCAGCCTTGCGTTCTCGGTGGAAAATCTGAGCGATCGGCGAACCGCGAGCGTCGCGATTCAAGATCGCCGCACGGCGTGGAACGTCGATCCGCTTCCTCCGAACTCCAAGGTCGAGTGCGCGAACGCCGAGCGATTTCCGAATCGCGGCCGAGTGGTTCTCGCTCCCATCGTCGTGAGTTCCGCGTTCCCGTTCGGCTTCCTCCGGTACGAGCGAACGCAGGACGCGACTCACAATTCCCTCGTGGTGTTGCCTCGGTTGGGGGCTGCGGATGCCGATGGCCTGCGGCGCTGGGTGCTGCGGATGGCCGGGAGCGAGGGTCGTTCTCGCAAGGTGCTTCGCCGCGTCACCAGCGATCTGGCGGACCTCCGCGGCGTGCGGCCCTACCGGCCGGGCGATAGCATTCGCGCGATCCACTGGCGATCCTCGGCCCGCCGGCGCGAACTGATGGTGCGCGAGTACGATGCCGCCCCTTCGCCCGAACTCTTTCTCGTGGTGGAACCGTGGCTTCCCGCGAACCCGACCATGCGCGATTGGGCGAACTTGGAAAGCGCTTTGAGCCTGGCCGCGACCGTGGTACTGGTGTGGTGCCGCTCCATCGCAACTCGAATCAGCGTCGAGGTCGAGGGCTCGGATGCCTCCACCTCGAGCGGCCCCCCGAGCGAGGCCTTCGCGCGGGAATGCTTGATCCCGCTCGCCGATGTGGGGCGCGAAGAAGCCCGTGGGAATCCAACTCCCGCTGCTTCTCGAAACGTTCCCACACGAGCCGCCCGCGTGCTGATTTCGAGCCGTGCGAACTCGCCCATTGCCGCCGCACTCGGCCGAGCGGCCGGGAAGCCGTTCGTCCTGCTCGATCCGTTTCAGCGCTTGCCGTGGTATCAACCCCCCGAGGTGGGCTGAACATGCGCCAGACCACCGCGTTCCGCGTGAGTACGTACCTCACGATGAGCATCGCCTGCGCCGCGCTCGGCTACGCCGAATCCGAGATGCTGCCGGAAGTGGGCGTCTTCTCGATCGTCGTTCTCGTTGCCCTGGCGACGATCTATCGCCTGGAAACGCGAGTTCAGTTGCTCTCGATGAGCGAAGCGAACCGCCTCGGTGCCGGGATCGGCCTGGTCGCCATTCTCTGGGCTGGCTTTCGCATCGTGCGCGAGTGGAAGGTCGGCGAATTTTCCGCCCTCGGCTGGCCTGCCTTCATCGTTTCGCTCATCGCTCCCGTCCTCATGGCGACGGTCTGCGCGAAGCTGTTGCGGCGCGAGAAGCACGCCGGCGATTACTGGTTCATCCACGCCGCCGGCCTCGCGACCATCGTACTCGCCGGAGCCATGGCGGAGCAGGCGATCCTCGTCGCGCTCACCGCCCTGTATGCGTTCACGGCGATCTGGTCGCTCTCACTTTTCTTCCTCGCTCGAAGCAGCGGGTCGGTTCCCACGATCCCGGGCCGCAGTCTTGCCGCGACGCAGGCCCCGATCGCCATTCGGACTGTGGAAGTGAACTTGCCGCGGAGCGCGGGTTTCAAACGAGCCTTGCTTTTGTCCGGGATCGCGGCAGCCGTGGCGCTGCCCCTCTACTTGTTCACCCCGCGATCCACCTTCGGAAAGCTAGACTTCGGCCAACCGCGCATCGAGATCGGCTACGCCGCCGATCAGATGATCGACCTGACGCAAACCGGCAGCCTGCGCGAGAACCCCGAGACCGCCTTCGAAGTGACGGCGCTCGATGCCAGCGGGCAACCCAAGCTCGATCTCGATCCCGATCAGCGCTGGCGCGGGAACGTGCTCGCCACGTATTCCGCCGGCGCGTGGCAGCGCGGCTCGCAGTTTCCGTTTCCCACAGGCCCGATCGTCGCGATGAAGCCCGGCCCCTGGTCGCCACCCCAATTCGGACGCGCGGCGTACTCGCTCACCCTCGCGATTCCCGCGAAGTTGGGTGCGCAATTTCTTGCGGACCCAGTCGAATGGGATCCCCGTGAGCCGGTGCCTGTGGCCGACCTCGTTGCGAACGGCCCGCCGCGCCCGTGGATGGCTGCGAGGAACGGACGGTTGTTCGTCGCAACCCCGACTCTCGAAGCGACCCACTACGTGCAGTACACGCGGCCATCGGTTGAAAAGGACCTCAGCCCAGCGTTCCTCGCCGTGAGCGAAATCAATCGCACGCTGGTGGCGAACCCCATTCCCAGCGTGAAGGTGTATTCCGATCGGGTACTCGCTGAGATGGTCGCGGCGGGTCGCCTGCCGGTGGCCGCACTCTCCCGCGATGCCGTACGTCTGTTGCCCGCGGAACTTTACCACGAAGACATTGCCCGAGCCTTCCGGGATCACCTTTCCGAGCGGCCAGACCTCGTTTACACCACCGTGCTCAAGCGCGTGAACAAGAAGGTGGACCCCATCGAGGACTTTCTGCTCTACTCGAAGGCGGGGCACTGCGAACGGTTTGCCTCGGCGCTCGTCTTGATGCTCCGCTCGCAGGGCATACCGGCCGTGATGGTGCTCGGATTCAAGGGTTGCGAACACACCGGAGGCGGGCACTACCTCGTGCGGCAGGAGTACGCCCACGCCTGGGTCGAGGCCCTGATCTCGCGGCCCAATTTCGCGAAGCAGCGCCGCGAATGGCACTGGCTCAGCCTCGATCCCTCGCCCACCCAAGTCGCAAACGCGAACGATGCCGGGGACGCATTGAGTTGGGGCCGAGCCACGTTCGAGCGATTCATCTTCCACTACACGCCCGAGCAGCGCGAGCGAGCACTTCGCACGATCTTCGACGGTTTGTCGAGTTGGGAACTGCTGGGTGCCGTCTGTGGAACGGGTCTGGCCTTTCTGGCCTTTCGCACGGTCCGCCGCCGATCGGCTCGAGCGAAGGCACGGAATTCGCATTCATCGGAGTGGTACGAGCGCTTGATCGCGGTGCTGGCGCGTCGCGGCGTGAAGCCTTCGCCCGGCGAGACGCCCCGCGAGTTTGCCGAGACGGCGCGAGCCGTCTTGACGGAAGACGCTCGGACGGCTTCCCTGGCCGATGTACCGGGCGAGTGGGTCGACGCGCACTATCGCCAGCGGTTCGGCGGATCGGCCATCTCGGAGGAACGCCGAGTGGAACTCGAATCGCGTCTCGATTCACTCAAAACTTTGCTGGAGAGGAAACCGTGAAAACGACTCTGAAGCGACTCCGCCCCGAGAACTCGGTTCTCGTCGTCATCGACATTCAGGACAAGTTGCTCGCCAAGATTCCGACCGCCGATTCGCTGGTGAGCAGTGCCGGATTCCTTCTCGATGTCGCGAAGTTGCTCGAAGTTCCCATCCGCGCCACGGAACAGTATCCCAAGGGGCTCGGCCCCACGACGGCCGAGATCGCACGGCGACTCACCGAGGTTGCCGAGAAGACGGCGTTCAGTTGCTGCTGTGCTGGCACGTTCCTCGAGGAACTCGAAATGCTCCAGCGGCCGAACGTCGTGCTCGTGGGAATGGAGACTCACGTTTGCGTGATGCAGACGGCGCTGGACCTGCTCGGAGCAGGCTTAAACGTCTACCTTCCCGCCGATGCACTCGGCTCCCGCGCTGCGCTCGACCACGAACTCGGGCTGCATCGCATGGATCGAGCCGGCGGCGTCCTGACCACTGCGGAAGCGGTGGCGTTCGAGTGGCTCCGCGATTCCTCCCATCCGCAGTTTAAGGCCGTGAGCAAACTCGTGATCGCGAGAAGCGCCTGATCACTTTCAAACTTTTCTGACAGGTTCCGCCCACATCGGGATACTCCTTGCACCTTCAAGGAGATTCGCGATGTCCATTGGAAACTGGCTGCGGAGTTGGAAGCGTTCGCAGAAGCCCGTGACGGTGCGCCGCACGCGGCTCGGCCTGGAAGCGCTCGAAGATCGCGTCACGCCCTCGGTCTCGGTCAGTCAAGACCAGTTCACCAAACGGGTCACGGTCTCGATTTCCGGCAACGACGACGTCACGATCAGCAGCGAGGCGGCCTCCGGCGATACCATCGGGGTGACCGCCACGGGCTCGGGCTTCAACCATACCAACTACTTGTTAGCCGCCTCGCTCGTCATCAACGACACGTCCGGCGGACAGGCCTTCAATCAGAAGGTCACCTTCTCGAGCTTTTTTGGTTCGAAGATCGACCTGAGCGGTTCCATCGCGGTGAACAACATCGAGACGATCTCCCTGGCTTGTGCGAATCTCCCGGTCCGGTCGGGAACCTCGATCACGATTGCGAGTGCTGTGTCCGTCAGAACGATCATCGGCGGCCTCCAACTGAGCGCCGACGGCCCGGTGAATATCACAGCGAGAGGCAGCGGCGACGCCATCGGAACCGCGAATCTGCCCATCGGCATCGGATCGAAGTCGTCCCTGTACACGGACACGTCCAACCTCAACGGCAATCAATACTTCGACCTGGGCGGCGGGTACGTGAACGCCATTGGATCATTGGCTAGCGGCTCGATCGACGCGGGATTCGGAACCGTCACGCTCACGCGAGGAGAATTCTACGCGATCCCCGGCAAGGCCCCCGGACAGTTCAACAGCTTCGGGGACAACACGACTTTCAACCTGGGAACCGGCGGATTCCTTTCCGTTGGCAGCAGCAACGAAACCATCAGCGGACTGACCGGGAGCGGAACCATCGGCACAAACGGTCTCGGGAGCGGAACGCTGACCGTCGGAGGCCCCTTTAGCATGAGTAGCAGGTTCGACGGCTCGATCGTGGATGTCACCCCCGGAAACACTTTGACGGGAACCACCGCACTGCTCACGCTGGCCAAGACCGGCAACGGTACCTTCACACTGAATGGTGCGAACAGCTTCACCGGCGGGGTGAACGTGAATGCCGGGAAACTCGCCGCGATCGGCGGAGGTGCCGTAACTCGTCTTGCGAACAACGCCCTGGTGACCGTCGCCTCGGGTGCCATTTTCGAACTCGGCGACGTGAACCCGACTCCCCAAGGCACCTTCGCCATCGACATGACTCTGAACGGCGGCACCTTCCAGATGACCGGTGCCACCAACGACGGCGTCCACGTTCGCAACCTCACCTTCAACAACGGTGGCACCGTTCGCACGGTCGGTTCCGTGCCCAATTACAACAACACCAACCTCGCCGTGAACGGCACCATCACCGTGAGCGGATCGAGTTCGACTCCCGCCTCGATCGACCTGAGGAACGGACTCCTGTTGACGGGAAACCGCACCTTCAACGTCGCGGACATCACCGGTAACACGAACCCCGATCTCACCATCTCAGCCACGACGGGAATCCGGGAGGTCGGCACCGTCGCGTCCATTACCAAGACCGGAACCGGCACGATGGTGTCGGCCGCCGATAACACCTACACCGGTTCCACGACCATCAGCTCGGGATCGCTTCAATTCGGCAATGGAGGACCGACCGGTTTCGTCATCGGCAGCGGGCTCATCACCAACAACGGCAACCTCACGTTCAACCGCACCGGTGCCTACACCGTGTCGAACAACATCGTCGGCTCCGGCAGCTTGCTGATCACTGGCGGTGCCACCATGACGCTGATCGGCACCGTCGACAACACCTACACCGGCAGCGGCGAGCCCGCCGGTGCCCAGATCCTCGACGTGTTTAGCGGGGCCCTCGCGGATGGCATCTACGTGGGCTGAGCCACACCGGATGAGCCACGCTGTGCCCGGTCTCCTGACCGTGCCACAGCTTCGACCAATTACGCTGCCACGCTGTGGCCCGGTCTCCTGACCGTGCCACTCCAACCACGCTGTGGTCCGGTCTCCTGACCGTGCCACCTCTTCGTATCGCAGGAGACCTTCGGTCGGGCCCACGCTGTGGCCCGGTCTCCTGACCGTGCCACCTCTTCGTATCGCAGGAGACCTTCGGTCGGGCGAGTGGCCCACGCTGTGGCCCGGTCTCCTGACCGTGCCACCTCTTCGTATCGCAGGAGACCTTCGGTCGGGCGAGTGG
>JAYTGN010000007.1:0-19829 GCA_043733485.1 Gemmataceae bacterium | reverse complement strand
TCTGCTCGGCAGGGTCCGCTCTGAAGCGGGTTATGGGCTGAAGGAGTCTGGCACTTTCCTTGATTGGTGGCACATGGATTCAGCCAGGGTGATCTAGGTGGCCCGTTCGTAGAAACCCGCGCCCCCGAGATCGTAGATCTTCGCCTCCCCCTTCCCGTCGGCGGGTTTCACATGCAGTTTGTATTCGCCGCCCGCGTCGGAGAAGTACGCAACCGACTTGCTGTCGGGGCTCCAGGCCGGCGCTCGTTCGTGGACGCCGGAAGTGTTCGTCAGGTTGCGGGCGTCCCCCTTCTCGGCCGGCACGGTCACCACTTCGCCGCAGAACTCGAACGCGGCCCGCGCGCCCGATGGCGAGATGTCGCCATGTCGGACGTACTTCGCGCCTTTAACGAAGCGAGCCCGCGTCTCCACCAGATCGGCCGCGACGCCGACCTTGAGCCGCTGAGGCTGCGACTCACCCGCATTTAGCAAGTGGAGATAACCCGCTTGTTCGAGGATGAGCGTGCGGCCGTCGGTGTTGATGTCGACCACGGGAAAGTCGGTGAATTTCGTGATCTGCTTCACATTTTTGGTGTCGAGGTCGTAGGCGAATACGTTGTACTCACCGGCTCGGTCGGAGCGGAAGTATACGGTGTCGCCGACCCAGTTCGGGTCCAGGTCGTTGCAGCGATCCTTCGGCCGTGGGATCTCGACCACATCGTGCGACTTGGTGTCGTAGATCCAGATCCGCCCGCTGGTGCCGCCGCGGTAGTTCTTCCACTCGCGGGTCATGTCCCGCAGCGGCGAGTAGGCGATGAACTTTCCGTCGGGAGAATAGCACGCCTCGACGCCGTACGGGATCGGCAACAGCGTCGGCATTCCACCCGCGAGCGGCACGGTGAAAAGCTGCGTGTGCCGGTTGTTCGCCACCGACCGCGGCGACGAGAAGAGCACTGCCTTGCCGTCCGGGGTGAAGCCACGGACGCTGTCCGGTCCGGGGTGCCAGGTAAGCCGCGCGGGCTGCCCGCCGGTGGCCGGGATGGTGTAGACATCGAAGTTGCCGTCGTACTGGGCGCTGAACGCGATGGTCTGCCCGTCCGGGGAGAAGACCGGAAACGACTCGATTCCGATGTCGGACGTGATCCTGCGGCTGTTCTTTCCATCGCGGTCGGCAACCCACAGGTCGTCGGCATAGACGAACGCGATTTGTTTGGCGCTCACGGCCGGCATCGTGAGCAAGCGGGTGTCGCCGGTGTTCGGTTGAGCCAGAGCCGGTGCGGCGGGTGCAAATAGCCCGATCGCCGTGAGCAGAATGAGCGTGAGAGAGGTTCTCATGGCGAGCACCGGCTTCAGGTGAAAATGGGTTCGGATAGATAGCGGAAATGATACGCGGCAGACAGACCAGCTGACACCGTCCAGGGGAACCTGAACCCGGTGGGTCGGATTTTTTTGCGCGGCATCGACGGTGATCTGCGTGCGGCCCTGTGATGGGGGCCCGCCACAAGCTGAACCAGTCCTTCGCCATCGGCACGCTGCTCTTCGCCTCCTTCATCGGACTCGCTTACAACTCTTGGATCGCCTTCGGAGTGTCCTGGACCATCCTGCTCGCGCTGAACTTCCTCGGCGGCAACATTCGGATTGGCGGCTACCGCGCCTGACAAAAAGGCCCTCCGAAAGGAGGGCCCTTTTCGTTTAGTGATCGCGAAATTTTCGATGGACTTGTAACCAGCGACCATCAAAGCTACTCGAACCGAACAGCGTCGGTGTGCGTCCGACACCCTGCTGGCTTTAGTGGAAACGCCTTCACGGCGGGCAGGGTGAAAGCCCCGGATGCCCCCCGGGGACGTTTCCGCGTACCACTGGCTCCGGCCGGGAATGTCGAAGCCGCCGATTCCGCCAGGGGTCGGTGCGCCCCACTTCACCAACCAAGAATCTCCCAGTAGACAGACCCCCGAATAATCTCACGGGCAGCGGCGGGTGGTTCCGGCCCGGTCCACGTGTCGATTCCGGAGACTGGACCGCGGATCGCCTCGTCTCAGATGCTGGCCTCGTGAATACTGCATCCTCCATTCTCGATTGCATCGGCCGCATTCCGCTCGTTCCGCCCCTGAAGCTCCGCTCGGGACTCCGATCTTCGATTCTCGGCGAAGTAGCGGGAGTAAAATGGGATCCGGTTCGCCTCAAGGGAACGACCGGGCTCTTCCACTTGGCCAGTTTCTGTCCTCTCGGCCGGCCTACCTTCTGATGATCCACGGGGACACAACTTCTCTATCTCTCCTTCGAACCAATAAGAACGCAGTCGCAAATCCATCGACCGATAGATCCCGAACTTTGCGGTGCTTTCCACATGACAACTGAACATCTTGAGCGCAGGTCGGGACCATTGACCAATTCGTCCCAGGAATTGCGGTGAGCAGCGATCATCGTAATAAAGACGCGTAGAACGGCGACATTTGTTTTGGCGACGCCTCCATTGATCGGGTACCATCCCCATGGCGATCCTCGTTAAGAGCCCCTCCCGATGCCCATTACCGCCCACCACGCCAAGTACTACGCCCATGATCTGACTCGACGCGGGACGGAGGGACTCGAGCGACTTTCGATGTCCTTATTCGATGCCAGCGTCGACCTGAATCCGCACCAGATTGAAGCAGCGATCTTCGCCCTGCAATCCCCACTCTCGAAGGGCGTGATTCTTGCGGACGAGGTTGGGCTCGGGAAAACCATCGAAGCGGGGATCGTGCTGTGCCAGTACTGGGCGGAGCGAAAGCGCCGTCTGCTCGTCATAGGTCCCGCATCGATCCGGAAGCAGTGGGCGCTGGAACTCGCGGAGAAATTCAATCTTCCCGCCATCGTGCTAGATTCCAAGGCTTATCGCGACATGAAGCGGGACGGTCGCAATCCGCTCGCCGAGAAGGCTGTTCTGATCTTCTCGTTCCACTTCGCGAATTCCATTCGCGATGAGCTTCGCGCGATCGGTTGGGATCTCGTCGTGATCGACGAAGCCCACAAGCTCCGTAACGCATATCGGCCTAGCAACAAGATCGGACAAGGTATCCGCTGGGCGACGGAAGACTGTCGAAAGTTGCTGCTTACCGCTACGCCGCTCCAGAATTCACTTCTCGAACTCTACGGCCTCTCGACACTGATCGACGAACAACTATTCGGGGATGTGAACTCTTTCCGCGCGCAATTCGCGGGCGCGGGCAGCAATCTGGACGCACTCCGGAACCGCCTCGCAACGTTCTGCAAGCGCACACTCCGCAAAGATGTCACCGAGTACATCCGGTATACCGAGCGAAAGCCCATTACACGCCCGTTCCGCCCGACAGATACCGAACACTCCTTGTACGAAGCGGTTTCGGACTTCCTGCAACGCGAGAACAGCTACGCCCTGCCGCAACAGCAGCGGCACCTCACGGCATTGATCCTGCGAAAGCTACTGGCCTCGTCATCTCAGGCCATTGCGGCAACCTTGGATACTCTCCGCGCTCGACTCGAATCGCTGAACGACGAGCGGGTGCGGAACGATCCGGAGTTCGCCGAACGACTGATTGAGAGCGAAGAACTCGAAGATGAGCTACTCGACGAAATCCTCTCCGACGACGAAGAGGAGGATGAGGTCGATGAAGCAAAGCCAATCGACTACTCCGCGCTTCGCGAGGAGATCACCCTGCTCACGGATCTCGCGAATCGGGCCCGGGGCATCGGCATCGACACCAAGTCCGAAACGCTTCTTAAAGCACTTGAGATCGGCTTCACGACACTGGCCGCTACCGGTGCCGCCCGCAAAGCCCTGATCTTCACCGAGTCGCGTCGAACGCAAGACTACCTGAAGGCTTACCTCGAAGACTATGGCTACCGAGGGCAAGTCGTTCTGTTCAATGGAACGAACGGCGGGCCGGAACCCACCGCGATCTATGACCGTTGGGTCGAGGCCAATCGTGGCACAGGACGCGCCACCGGATCGCGCGCGATCGACGTTCGCACCGCCCTCATCGAGAACTTTCGCGACCATGCGACCATTCTGATCGCCACGGAGGCCGCCGCGGAGGGCATCAACCTCCAGTTCTGTTCCCTCGTCGTGAATTACGATCTGCCCTGGAATCCGCAGCGCATCGAGCAGCGAATCGGTCGCTGCCACCGGTACGGCCAGAAACATGATGTCGTCGTCATCAACTTCCTGAACGAACGCAACGCCGCCGACCTGCGCGTACTCGAACTGCTCTCCGAGAAGTTCAACCTCTTCAACGGCGTCTTCGGAGCGTCGGATGAAGTGCTCGGATCGATCGAGTCCGGCGTCGACTTCGAGAAACGCATCCTCGCGATCTACCAGCAGTGCCGCACGCCCGAGGCCATCGACGCCGCCTTCCGCAAACTTCAGGCGGAGATGGACGAAGAGATTCGAGCCCGGATGGAAGACACGCGGCGGACCCTGTTCGAGTTCTTCGACGAAGACGTTCACCAGCGACTCCGCGTCCGCCTCTCGGATACGAAAGAACAACTCGACCGCGTCGGCCGGCGATTCTGGACTCTCACGCAGTTCATCCTGGATGGGCAAGCCGCCTTCGATTCGGAGACGCTCGCATTCGATCTTCAACAACCGCCTGCCGAGGCCATCCCCGCCGGCCGCTACCACCTCATCTCCAAAAACCACCCGCGCGGTGAACAAGCGGGAATGGACCAGTTCCTCTATCGCCTCTCGCACCCTCTGGGTGAACACGTCATTGAACGCGCCAAGTCGCTCGATACCGGTACGGTCCGCATGGTCTTTGATGTAACGCACCACCCGACGCGAATCAGCGTCGTCGAGGAACTGCTCGGCAAAACGGGCTACCTCGAACTGAGCCAGCTCATCGTCCGCACCTATGAAGCCGAAGAGTACCTGCTTTTCTCCGGGTTCGACGAAGACGGTCGCCCCATCGATCCGGAAACGCTCGAAAAGCTCTTCCAATGCGGAGGGCGAGTCTTGCACGCCATCGACATTCCAGAGCCCGTCACTGCTCGTTTAGCCGTCGAGTCCAATCGCCATGCCGAGGCTACGGTCAGCCGGTCGCTTGAAACCAACAACAAGCATTTCCAGCAGGCCCGCGAGAAGCTCGAAGCGTGGGCGGACGACATGGTCCTCGCCGCCGAGAAGGCCTTGCGGGACACGAAGGAACGGATCAAAGCTCTGACCCGCGACGCCCGGCAGGCCGTGAGCATCGAGGAGCAGCACAACGTTCAGGAGGAAATCGCGAAGCTGGAGAAACAAAAACGCCGCCAGCGACAAGATATTTTTAAGGCCGAAGACGAGATCATCGACAAACGCGACGCGATGATCGCAAACCTTGAAAAGCGTCTGGCTCAGAACACTGAAACGGAAATCCTGTTCACGATCCGGTGGGAGGTGGCGTAATGTTCCAGACGGCCGATCGAGTGGATTCGCAAGAAGACCGCCTGCCGCGGCAAACGAACCGTCGATTGAACCACTGGGCCAAGCTTATCCCGGAAGACTTCGTACGCTATCCGCGCCTCGAACCGCTCGGCTACTTAGCCGAGGCCCGGCTCATCCAACGTGCCCAGGCCGGCGACCTCGAAGCCCGGAACGAAATCTGGATGCACTATGCCCGACTCGTTCTCGCGGTCATCAATGAATTTCAATGTCCCGACGACTTACTCCCCGATGCGATCCAGGAAGGCGCGCTCGGCATCAAACGCGCCATCGAGAAGTTCGAAATCGAGAGGCTGAACTCTTTCTCCACATACGCCTGGTCCTGGATTCGCCAGCATATCCAGCGGTTTCTCGCCACCCGAACCTTCACGCTCTACTTTCCCTCCCACCTGTTTCCCGACTACTTGCAGTATCGCCGCGAACTTCAGAACTGTCCACTGCCCGGCGATGCAGCCCGCCTCGAACTTCGCTGGAGCCTGCGCGACGACCGCCTTTACCGCCGCATCCTCCGCATTCACGCTCTCATCGCGGCGCTGCCCATTCACGATGTTGAACCGGGCAATCATCCCCTGACACGCGACGAGGAACCCGATGATTCCCGGCCTCGGGCCGCGATCTGCCGCGAACTCCTCAACACGCTGAGCCCGCGCGATCGCGACGTTCTCGAACTTCGCTTCGGCCTCAGCGATGGCCGCGAACGGTCCCTACGCGAAATCGGCGAAGGGCTCCACATCACGCGGGAACGCGTTCGCCAACTCGAAAAGCGAGCGATCCAGCGCTTGCAGCAACGCGCTTTGAAACTAGGTTATGCCTGCGCAACCGAACTCACTGCCGAAGCTGAATCCCCCGACGAGGCCTGATCCTCCCGTGCCCACGCCCTTCAACAAGCTCCGCGACCTGCTCCGAACGCTCTTTCAACTCGACGAGCCGGACCTCGATTTCGGCCTCTACCGCGTCATGCACGCCAAAGCCGCCGAGATCACCGCGTTCCTCGACCGCGACCTCCTCCCGCAGGTGAAAGACGGCTTCGCCCTCTACCAGTCCGCGGACAAGGCCGGCCTCGAAGCCGAGCTGAAGAAGGCCGTCGAACAGGCTCAGGCACTCGGTGCCGACCCCGAAACGCTGCCGAAGGTGAAAGACCTCCGCGCCCGCCTCAAGGCCGAGGCCGTCGATCTCCCCGCCCTCGAAGCCGACGTCTACGACCACCTCTACCGCTTCTTCTCCCGCTACTACGACCACCTCTACCGCTTCTTCTCCCGCTACTACTCGGACGGCGACTTCATCTCCAAACGCCGCTACTCCGCGGACGGCAAATACGCCATCCCCTACGACGGCGAAGAGGTCAAGCTCCACTGGGCCAACGCGGACCAGTACTACATCAAGACGAGTGAATACCTCCGCTCCTACGCGTTACGGCTGCGGCCGGACGACGACGCGAACCCGATGCGGGTGCGGTTCGAACTCGCCGACGCCGCCGAGGGCGAACACGGCAACGTGAAGGCCGCCGCCGGCAAGGACCGCGCTTTCGTTATCGCCTCGACCAACGCCATCTTCATCGAGAACGGCGAACTCACGATCCGCTTCGAGTACCGCCCCGCCACGATTTCAGATTGGCCCGCTGGCTCCGGCAAGTCGAAGCCGCCCGCTCAGAAAGACCTCACCGCCGCGACCGAAGCCCGCATCCTGAAAACGGACGGCCCGGCGTTCGCCCCGTGGGTCGCCGAACTCGCCAAACCCCACATCAAAGCGGACGACACCGCCGCGGATTACTCCCGCCTCCGCGCCCACCTCAACCGCTACGTCGCCCGCAACACCTTCGATTACTTCATCCACAAGGACCTCGGCGCGTTCCTCCGCCGCGAACTCGATTTCTACATTAAGAACGAAGTGATGCACCTGGACGACATCGAGAGCCAGACGGTTCCGCGCGTGGAGCAGTACCTCTCGAAGATCAAGGTGATCCGCCGGATCGCGGGGAAGATCATCGCCTTCCTCGGCCAGTTGGAAGACTTCCAGCGGGCGCTCTGGCTCAAGAAGAAGTTCGTTGTGGAAACGCAGTGGTGCGTCGCGCTCAAGGAAGTGCCGGAGGAGTTCCACAAGGAGATCGCAGCGAACAAAGCTCAGCAGGCGGAATGGAAGTCGCTCGGATTTTTCGACCTGCCCAAGGAGGCGGATGGGTTGTTCGCGTCGTCGAAGTCCGCACTCCGCGTCCCGCCCTCCGCAATGATCGACACGCGGCATTTCCCGGCCGAGTTCACGTCGCGGCTACTGGACGCACTCGGCGACCTCGACGAGAAGTCGGACGGCGTGCTGTTCCACAGCGAGAACTTCCAGGCCCTGAGCCTGATGCAGACCCGCTACAAGGAACAGGTGAAGTGCATCTACATTGACCCACCTTACAACACGGATGCTTCGGCGATCATCTACAAGAATGATTACAAGAATTCCTCGTGGCTCGCGCTCATGGAGAATCGGCTGGCTTTATCCAGTCAGTTGCTTCGCGATGATGCCATGACCTGCATTGCAATCGACGACATTGAATTGGCTCGTTTACGATGCAGCCTGGATCAGCAGTTCAGTCCTGATTCGACACTCGGCATCGCAGTCGTGCGAAGTAATCCAGCGGGGCGTTCAACGCCGAAAGGCTTCGCGGAAGCTCACGAGTATGCGGTATTCGTGGCAGCGTCTGACGAATCTAGTGTTGGACGAGTTCCGCGCAACGAGAAGCAATTGGCCCGCTACTCCGAGAGCGATGGCGATGGCAAATACGAGTGGGTCAACTTCCGGAAGCACGGTGGTAAGGAAGCCACGCGGGCAGCCCGCCCCAAAATGTACTACCCCATCTTCGCGTCGGGCGGCGCAGTTCGACTTCCGAAAATTGAGTGGGATTCTTCGAAGCAAGCTTGGGACTTAACCGAGAGCCCCAAGAAGGGTGAGGTTGTCGTTTGGCCAATTAACGAGGGTGGAATCGAACTGCGGTGGAAGTGGGGATCGGAATCCTTCACAGAAAAACTGGATCATTTCCTCTCACGACCTGACCAAAGCGGAAACCCGGGTATCTATTTGAAATCGAGGATGAATGAGGAAGGAATGTTGCCGGTGACTTGGTGGGAGAACAAGGAGTATTCCGCGACGGAATATGGCACCAACCTGTTGATCAACTACTTCGGTGGCGTCTTCGACTTTACATTTCCAAAGGCAATTCGACTTGTAGTCGACTGCCTTCGCGCCAGTAACTGTACCGCACGGTCTCAAGTCTTGGATTATTTTGGTGGGTCGGGAACCACCGGGCACGCAGTGATCTTCCTCAACCGTGAGGACGACGGAGGCAGAAAGTTCACACTTGTTGAGACGGGCCACCATTTCGACACGGTGCTGTTGCCGCGGCTGAAGAAGGTCGCGTTCACGCCGGAGTGGAAGGACGGGAAGCCGAAGCGGCCGCCGACCGACGAGGAAACCGAGCGCGGACCGCGGCTGTTCAAGATCGTCCGCCTCGAATCGTACGAAGACACGCTCAACAACCTCGAACTGAAGCGGTCCGCGGCCCAGGCGTCGTTGCTGGATCAGCCGGAGGCCCAGGGCGCGGACAAGCTCCGCGAGCAGTACCTGCTGCAATACCTGCTGAAGGTCGAGAGCCGCGAGAGCCCGAGCCTGCTAAATGTGGCGGCGTTCGCGAACCCGGACTCGTACCGGCTCACGGTGAAGCGGCCGGGCTCGGACGAGAGCCGCGACGTGTGCGTCGATTTGCTGGAGACGTTCAACTGGCTGCTCGGTTTGCGGGTGGTGCATCTGGCGAAGCCGCAGAGTTTCACGGCGCAGTTCGAGCGCGATTCCGAGAAGCGGCTGAAGCTCAAGGGACGGCTCAAGGAGGATGCGGAGGGACCGTTCCGCTTCCGCCGCGTGGAGGGGACGTTGCCGAACGGACGCAAGGCGCTCGTCGTGTGGCGCACGCTCACCGGCAACCCCGAGGAAGACAACCTCGTGCTGGACGTGTGGATGACGGAGAAGCTGAAGATCAGCACGAAGGACTTCGAGTTCGACGCGATCTACGTGAACGGCGGGAACAACCTGGAGAACCTGAAGACGCCTGACGACGAGTGGAAGGTGCGGCTGATCGAGGACGACTTCCATCGCTTGATGTTTGCGGCGGAGGGCGTGTAATGGCACGGGGCCGACCACGCAAAGATGCGGCCGGGGGCGGCGTTGCCGCTCCGCCGGCTCCGACCCGCGGCCGCGGCAAGCCGCAGGTGCCGTTCCCGTTCAAACTGGTCCTCAACCAGTGGCTGCTGCACCTCTTCGGCGTCACAAAGTTCGACGACCTCGCCGAGCATCTGAAGCAAGAGGGGCTCGAAGGGCTGGACGACAACGGCGTTCACAAACTGCATCACGCGATCACGACCCACCTGTTCAACAACACGCACCTCACGACGGAAGAACTCCGCGAGTACGACACGAACATCGTGAGCCACACGAAGCGGCTCAACGAGCAGCGGCTTCTTCACGGCGAGGAACCGGTGGTTTGGAAATACTTCCAGTACCTCGCGCTCTTATTCACCGAGGTGTATCTCGATCGGTATTTCCGCGATCCGGGCGGGCTGAGGCGAAGCTTGAACGAGCAGGTGGCGAAGTACAACGCCGGGCTGTCCGACGAGTTGAGGGCGGACCAGCTCGACGCGCTGGACGACTCGGCGCCGTTGAACAAACTCGCGTTCTGGATGGCGACCGGCAGCGGCAAGACGCTGCTGATGCACGCAAACATTCTGCAATACCGCTTCTACCTGGAGAAGCACGGCCGTGCCCGCGAATTGAACCGGATCATCCTGCTCACGCCGAACGAGGGACTGAGCAAGCAGCACGAGCGCGAGTTCGCCGCGGCCGGAATCGAATCGGAGATGTTCGATAAGGACTCCGGCCCGAATCTGTTCCGCGAGCGGCCGGTCGAGATCATCGAGGTCACGCGGCTGAAGGACGACCACGGGGAGAAGACGGTCGCGATCGAGGCCTTCGAAGGGAACAATCTGGTGCTGGTGGACGAGGGGCACCGCGGTGCCAGCGGCGGCGAGGACGGCGCGTGGATGAAGGCCCGCAACGCCCTCTGCGAGCGCGGGTTCTCGTTCGAATACTCCGCGACCTTCCAGCAGGCGGTCGCCGGCAAAGCCAAGCTCGCCGATCAGTACGCGAAGAACATCCTCTTCAACTACAGCTACAAGTACTTCCACGAGGATGGATTCGGGAAGGACTATCAGATCCTGAATCTGGAGGAAGACACCGAGAAGACGTATCTGGAGTTGTACCTCACGGCGTGCCTGCTCACGTTCTTCCAGCAGTTGAAGCTGTATCGGGAACGCGAATCGTCGTTCCGGCCGTTCAACATCGAAAAGCCGTTGTGGATCTTCGTGGGCGGCAGCGTGACCAAGTCTCTCGGCAAGGACGATGCGTCGGACATCGTGAAGATCCTGAAGTTCCTGGCGGCGTACGTCGGGGACCCTTCGAAGAGCGTGGAGCGGATCGGCCGCGTGCTGAGCCAGGGGCTGGCGACCGCAAAGGGGAGGAACCTGTTCGAGGGCCGGTTCGAGTACCTGAACCGGAGCGGCCGGACGCCGGAGCAATTGTTCGAGGAGTCGCTGCAGTTGCTGTTCAACGCACCGAACGGCGGACACCTGTACGTTCAGAACCTGAAGGGCGCCACGGGCGAAATCGCGCTCAAGCTCGGCGAAGACAACGAACCGTTCGGCGTGATCAACGTCGGGGACGACGCGAAACTCGTGGAGTTGTGCGAGGAGCACGGCCTCACGACCGGGAGCGTCGAGTTCGAGGATTCGCTGTTCCACGACATCAACAAGCCGCTTTCCACGATCAACCTGCTCATCGGTTCGAAGAAGTTCACGGAGGGTTGGAGCAGTTGGCGGGTCAGCACGATGGGACTGATGAACGTGGGCAAAGGCGAAGGGGCGCAGATCATTCAGTTGTTCGGTCGCGGCGTGCGGTTGAAAGGTTACGGCATCAGCCTCAAGCGGAGTGGTCGCGTGGCCTTGCCGCACGACGTTCGACCTCCGGAACACATCGGCACGCTGGAGACGCTCGGCATCTTCGGCATCGCGGCAAACTACATGGCCCAGTTCCGCGAGTTCCTCAAGGAAGAGGGGATGCCGGACAACGACGATCTGGTGTCGATCCTTCTTCCCGTGATCAAGGACCTCGGCACGCAGAAGCTGCGAATGATCCGGCTCAAGAAGCAAATCAACGGCGTTCAAACCGAGTACGGGGACGCCTTCCGCAAGCTCGGCCCGGTGCCCACCGTGCAGGCCCCGCCCGAGTACCTGCAGAAGCATCAGGTCTCGCTCAACTGGTATCCGAAGATCCGGGGGGAGAAGTCCGAGGGAGTCCGTGGCGGCGACGGGACGACGACTCTGAATCAAACGCACTTCACCACGAAACACTTGGCGTGCCTGAACTTCGACGCTCTCTACTTCGACCTGGAGCGGTACAAGGCGGAACGCGGCTGGTTCAACTTGAATCTGTCGCGGTCGAGCCTTACGGAACTGCTGGCCAACTCGACATGGTATCAACTTCTGATCCCGGCCGATCAATTGGCGTTCGACGATTACGCAAGAATCGCGATGTGGCAGGAGATCGCCTCGGCCCTGCTGAGAAAGTTCACGGAACGGTACTACACGTTCCGCAAGCGAGACTGGGAACTACCGCACCTGGAGTATCAGGAGCTTACCGCGACCGACCCCAACATGCTCGGCGCCGGCGAGAATCCAGAAGATGCCTACTATCGCATTCTCGTCGATCGCTCGAAGACCGAGATCATCGCGAAACTTGAGGAGTTGAAGTCGGTAATCAAACGCGGCGACCTGAAACCGTTCGAGTTCGGCGGGTTGAAGGCACTCTGGTTCGGTCGGCACCTTTATCAGCCGCTGTTGTACGCGCAGAACAAGGTGGTCGAGGTTTCCCCACAACCGCTGAACAAGGGCGAGCAGCAATTCGTGGAGGATCTGAAGTCGTTCCACGATCGCGATTCGGGGTTCTTCGCAAACAAGGAGTTGTACTTGCTGCGAAACCTGAGCAAGGGCCGCGGGATCGGCTTCTTCGAAGCCGGCAACTTCCACCCCGACTTCATCCTGTGGCTGATCGCCGACGGAGTTCAGCACATCATTTTCGTCGATCCGAAAGGGATTCGGAACCTCGGGTCGAACGACGAAAAGATCCGATTTCACGAAACGATCAAGGAGATCGAAACACGCCTAGGCGAACCGAACGTGAAGTTGCACTCGTTCATCGTGTCTAACACCCCTTCGCATACGATGCAACTGCTGTGGGGAATCCAGAAACCCGAAATGAGGGCACGGCATATCCTCTTTCAAGAAGAAGACCAAGCGTCCTATGTCCGGGAATTGTTCTCGCTCGCGATGATCGATTAGCGCTTCGCATCCTTCAGGACCGTTCGAACAACGCCTTGGCAGGAAGGTCATCCTCGAGCCCCGCATCGTCACGGGCAGCTGTGCGTCGAACGGCTCGGCACAAGGCCGGTCGATCGAGTCGAATCCCGATTGATGAACTGGCTTCGGGCTCTTCTGGCAAACCTGTCACGACGACGGAATGGAGTTCAACGTCAACAGCCGACAGACGAAGGACACCCTCCGCGCGCGGTACACCGGGCTACCGGCCGACGATGAACGCTTACCTGTGGGCCGACGCCCTCGCAATCGCCCGCGTCGCCGAACTCGCCGGAGACAAGCTGACCGCGGACGCGTACCGTGCGAAGGCCGCCGGGTTGAAAGAGAACTCCGACGTTCGTGGAAGCGCCCCGAATTGCCGGCCCGGGCGACCACCTTTGGGATGGCGTCGAAGCCGAAGATGAAGCGCACGCGGGAGGAGAGGTCCCAGCCGTCGAGGTGGGCGGTCTGCGAGAAGTCGGTGTCGCCGCGGACGAGCACTTTGCGAAAGCCGGCCTGCAAGCAGACGAGCAGGGCGCGATCGACTTCGCGGGCGGCGTTCTCGTGCGAGGGCCGGTTGCCCGGACGATTGACGATGCTGAGAATCTCGCCGGTGTTGGCCAGCGACACGATCAGCGGATGGTAGCCCCAGACGCCGTTGTAGGAAATGTCCATGCCCTGTTTGCACTGGCCGGTGGTCGGGGTCAGGGTGCCGTCCAAGTCGACGGTGGCGCAGGCGAAAAAGTCGTCGGGTTGCTCGGCCCAGACGCGTCGGCGAGTGACGTTGAGGGCGTCAAGGCGTGTTGGGCACTGTGATTCTAAGCTGATTTCCCCAGTGAAAGGCGATTCCTTGCCTACTTCGTTACCTGTCGTTGCGTTCCAGTATTTGAGTCCCTTCGCTGAACTACCTACAAGGCTGTTATCAGCAGCCGCATCGTCCTTCTCGTACCTGTCGTCTATGAGCCGACCGTAAAGCCTCGCGCGATCCGGTTCCTTCAACCAGTGTACGTTACCGTCATCAACAATCTTCTGGTACTTCGTTGCGCCGCCCGCTTTGTAGCCTTTATCCCACACCCTTCGGATGGCTGGCGAAGTAGGCGGCGGCTTTTTTAGGAGGTCGCGTTCGGCCTTGATGAGTCGTTGATTCTCGGCGCGGAGGCGACGGAGTTCTTCGTCCGCAGGGGTGGAGACGCCGTGACCGGGAAAGGCGTCGGGGCCTTCGTCGCGGAAAGCGTTGCGCCAGTTTCGCAGGCAGTTGACGCCGACCCCGAGCCGACGCGCGACTTCGGAGACGGAGAGCCCTTGGAGCACGAGGCGGCGCGTAACTGCGCCGGGATGACGGTCAACACGACCTGGCATCACCGCTCGTCGACCGCCACGCAGAGGGAAGCGAGGAATGCTGCAAACTCGTCCACCTCGTCGGCGACGGGCCGGGATTCCTCGGTCCGGATGACTCCACCCAAAGCCTGTTGCTTCACGTCCGCCACCTCAGGCCATCGGCGAGGATCCACGGGGGGGGGCCCCGCGGCAGTCGGGAGGTGCTGAAGCTCCGCCCCCTGCATCCCGGTCAGCCACGTGTTAAAGCTCCCAGGCGCGAACGCAAACCGGCGTTCCACACTCGGAACCATGCCTCCCCCCGTCGGCACTCCCCCGGCGCTGGCCCCGTTCGGAATGAACTCGACGGACGTGATCCCTGGACGAGCTGGCCGTGTAACCGGGGTGGCGATGCGCCCCGTCGCGGCGGTCGGAACCGGCGGCAGGTCGGAGGCGCTTTCCTCCGGCCCGCGATCGGGCCGGCCGGGCAGCCGGCGCGTGCCGGGCGCGAGCGTCTCGGCCATCAGGTCGTGGGCGTGCCCTTGCGTCGGCAGGTCGTCCCGACCCAGGACGTGCCCGAGTTCGTGCATCACCACCGTCAGCAGGTCGATCTGCCCGGCCGCGAGCCCGTCGCCGATCGCCCGCAGTTCCGTCGAAGAGATGTGGTCGCCGAACTCGACATCGTCGCTCGGCGTCGGGTCGATGAACCAGCCGAACCCGCCCGCGTTGCCGTCGAGGATCACCCGATCGCTGGTGTAACCCAGGGTCGGGTGGTCGCCGTCCGGCAGGTCCGCGATGCCGATCGAGAACGCCGCCAGCACCTCGGGGCTTGCACCCCAGGCCAGCCAGCGCGCCTTGGCCTCGGCGACGATCGTGGCCAGCGCTGCCTCGGTCAGCACGGATGCCGCCGCGGCAGAGCGAGCCGGAGCGGCCGCGGCCAGTTGTGGCCCGCTGGCAACGCCGAAGTGGTAGTTCGTGTTGGTCGCGGTCACCAAGGAGCTGGTCAGCGGATCGCGGCCCACCGCCGTGACCGTGTTGCTGTACGGCCCCGGTTGGACAGTGTAGCGCGTGTGAACCGCATTCACACGGCCGAGAGCGAAATCGGAGAGCGTAGAGGTCGTGGACGCCGACGAGCGCGTCTCGGCCAGGAAGCTGATGAACCGCGGCACGGCGGCACCGAACAGCGCCGTCAGGTCCACACCGGCTCGGAGCAGTTCCCCGGCCTGCGGCGAGGTGTTCCCAAACTTGTCGATGAACGACCACGGCACCGAGGTCGGGCCGGAGCTGACCCGAGCGAAGGTCGAGCCAGCCGGAGCGCTGAGAGCTGTGAGCGAACCCGTGGCATCCGTCCCGGTCCAACGGTACAGGTTGACAACCGGCGTCGAGCCGCCGACGGTGAAGTCCACCACGAGCAACAGGTCGCCGTTGGTGTGCCCACCGCTGAACATTCCGCCGGGGGCGGCAGCAACGGCCGACTGGAGGAACCAGAACCCCACCGTGGCGGCCCCGTTCGCGGCGTACCGATCGAGACCGCCGAAGACGAGTTGGTGGCCGGTGGCGGCGTCGGCGTAGGACGCGCCGAAGGCGTCGGCGATGTCGTCCTTGTCCTGCGGCTGCTGCATCTTCCACTGCCACTGACGGATGCCGAGCGTGTCCTTCGACCCGCCGCCGGTGAAGATGTTGTCCGAGAACGAGTTGGGCGTACCAACCGGGTCGTGGACGAATCCGGGCGTGGTGCCCGATCCGCTGGTGTCGGTCGCGTTCAGCACGTCTTGATAGATGCGGTCCCAGTCGGGCACTGTCGCAGTCCCCGACCCGAAGCCGCGCGACGAATACAGCCACGCTTCGTTAGTATCGAGGAGGCCATCCAGGTCGGCGTCGCCGATGTTGCGGATGCTCCCAGCCAGCAGGACCGAGGTGGGGCTGAAGTCGTCGCTGGCGTTGAGGGGCGTTCCCGCGTCGTCGCGGAGGGACGCGACCTGGATCGGCCCGTCGCCCAGGTTGTACACCTTGTACGTCCAGACCACCACGGTGCCGACCGGCAGCGGGCGGCCGGGGGCCGCCTGGGCCAGTTCGGTCGGCGTCGGGTTCATCGGGTTGGCGGCGTTGATCGCCTTCTGGACGAACAGGGTCGGGGTGTTCCCAAGCAGGTAGCTCGGGTCGCCAGCGGAGACGACCGTCTGGCCGTTCGACGTGCCGGTCACGCGGCCGATGTTGCCGTACAGGTTGGGCTGAACCGTGTAGGTAATCACGCCGGCCGAGGTGTACAGCCACGTCTCGCCGGTGTCCAGCCTGCCGTTGCCGTTCGTGTCGCCGCTGACGTACCGCGGGATGAAGTCGTCGGCCGAGTTGTTGGGCGTCCCGGCGTCGTCGGTGATGGTGGTAATTGTCTGCGGGCTGGTCCCTGGGTTGGTCACCAGGTAGGTCCAGACCACGTTCGTGCCCACCGTCAGGATGCGCGGGTTGTTCGGATCGTTGGCGTCCTCGGCCGTCGTCGGGTGGAACGGATCGACCGCGTTGATGGCCGTCGTGATCACGATCGAGGGCGTGCCGCCTCCACCGCCTCCGCCGCCTCCACCGCCTCCACCGCCTCCACCGCCATTGGACGGCGCGCGGCCCGTCGGCGTGCTGCCGGCCGCCGTCTGCAACGGGGCCTGCACGGTGTCGTTCTCCGGCGAGCCGGCCGAGTCGTAGGCACCGTGCCCGTTACCCGGTTGCGGGTCGCGTGGCGAACCGTGGTTTGTGCCCCACTCCGGGTCCGAGTGTGTGAACAGGCCGGCTTCGCCATTCGGTTCGGTCAGCGCCGGATCGGCACCGGCCGCGGTCGCCAGGTCGCGGAGGAACTGGACGATCTGCGGGTTCGGGGTGCGGTTGACCGTCGGCGCTCCGAACCGCGAGAACGGTACGATGAAGCTGTTGAACTCGCCGCCCCAGTCGTACATCCGGTCGTAGCCGCTGTTGGCGATGAGCACATCCAGGCCGTCTCCGCCGTAAGCGAAGTCGCCGGCCCCGGCGGTCGTTAGCGGCGTCGAGGCGTCGTCGGCGTCGGAGTTCAGCCCGCCGTTGGTGTTCAGGTTGTCGTCGAGCTGCAGGAAGTCATCGCCCTTGCCGCCGAACAGTCGGTCGTGCCCCGTGCCGCCGAACAGCACGTCGTTGCCCGCGTCGCCGAAGATCCAGTCCTTGCCGTCCTCGATCAGCGAGCCCGCGGCGCTGAAGCTGTCGAAGTTCAGGACGAACCCGGCGATCTTCGTGCGCGGGTTATTGGCGTCGTAGAACGGCCGCTGCTGCCCGGTGACCGGATCGACCCAGGAGTTCACCGACAGATCGCGGTTGTACTGGAACGGGTTCACGACCAGTGACCGCGTGTCGTTGAAGAAGACCGGCAGGGCCTCCGCCCCGGAGATCGCGTCGTCCCCCGCCCCGCCGTGAATCCAGTCGTCGCCGAGGCCGCCGTAGATCGCATCGGCGTAACCGTTGGTCCAGGTGTCGGGCGTGCTGCCGACGGTGAGATCGACCGTCTTCTTGATGAAGCCGGTGATGTCCACGACCGCGCCGGTCCATGGCCCCGGCAGGCTGATGGCCGTTTGAGCCGTGGCGGCGATCCCGTGGAGTGGTTCCGCCAGACTGTTGCGGCTGACCTTGATGAGGCCATCATCGCCGAGGATGCCGTCTTCGCCGGTGCCGCCGAAGATCTTGTCCAGCCCGGTGCCGCCGATGAGGTTGTCGTCCCAGGCGTCGCCGTAGAGCACGTCGTTGCCGACTTGACCGTGGGCGAAATCGTCGCCGTCTTCGCCGTGGACCAGGTCGGAGCCGCCGATGTCCGTTGCGCCGGCGACGCCGGGCGTGTAGTCGAGCAGGCGGTAGGCGTGCGGGATGATCCGCTCCGAACCGCGCGACTGCGGCGTGCCCGGACTCGCGGAGTTGGAGCCGATGTCCGCCGTCGAATCGTAGACGAAGCTCAGGAAGCTGCCCGACGCCACCAGTCGGAACAGGTTGCCGTTGTCGCCGAGGATGGTGTCGGCGTCGCGGGCGTGGTCGGCGAATGCCCCCGTGGTGGAGTCCGCCCCCGTGCCGAGCAGGTTCGCGGCCAGACGGGTGCCGGCCCCACCGAAGAGGATGTCGCTACCGTCGGGCCTCTGGGCCGGCGTCGTCAGGCCGAACAGCGAGGAACTGCCGCCGATGATGTCGTCCTGACCGAGACCGCCGAAGATCACGTCGTTGCCACCGCCGCCCTCGATGTCGTCGTTGCCGTCGCTCGCCGCCTCGATCGCTGGGTTCACCAGCAGTGTGCCATCGGCCAGACGAGTGGCACCCACCGGGTCGGTGATCGCGCCGTCGCCCTGGATGACGTCGTTGCCCAGTTCGCCGAAGATCTCGTCGTCGCCGGCACCTCCCGCGAGAACGTCGTCACCGGACGTGCCCGGCAGCGGCGCGTTCGAGTGATCGAGCAGCGCGATCTGCCGGTGCAGCGCGCCCGTCGGATCGTTCTGCGCCGCCAGACCCGAGTTGATCGCGCCCGTGGTGTCGTAGATCGTCGCCGCGTTCAGGGTGATGAAGCGCGGGCTGATCGGGTCGAACCGCCGCCACACGCTGGCGTTGTCCCCAGCTATCACGTCGTACCCGGTGCCGCCGTCGATCCGGTCGTTGCCGTCGTGGGCACCGGCCACGTTGCTGCCGCCGATCAGATCGTCGTCGCCGCTGCCGCCTAGGATGGTGTCGTGACCTTGCTGGCCCATGACCACATCATCGCCCGCGCCGGCGTCGATAAAGTCGTTGTCCGGGTTGCCCTGCAGATCGGCGTTCTGGGTCAGGATCGCCATGAAGTTGAGCGTGCCGCCGAGATCGAGCGAGCGCGGCGGCAACTGGGAGCTGGGCACAATGGGGATGGTCGAAACGGTGGTGTTGACCTTCCCGTAGGCACCGAAGACCAGATCGTTCCCGCCGCCGCTGGACGCGATGTCGTTACCGGCCCCACCGACGACGATGTCGCTGCCCGAGCCGTCCGTGATGCGATCGCCGCCGTCGGTGCTGGACTGGACGGACACCAGCGTGCCGAGTTGGAACGGGTGGGCTGCGAACGGCGCTGTCGCGTCGTAGCCGATGGCCGAGGTGAGCGTGCCGCTGTCGCCGAACACGAGGCCCTGACCGTCACCCGAGGCGATCGCGTCGGCCCCGGCCCCACCGAGGATGATGTCGTTGCCGGCACCCGTCGCGATGGTGTCGCTGCCACCGGTGTTCACCTCGACCGAGTTCGGACTGCCGGAGGAGATCGCGTCGATGTCGCGTGCATCGTGGTCGGCCGACACATAGTCGAGATAGCCGTGGTCGCCGAATACGACGTTGTTGCCGTCCGTCCGGCTCGCCGTCTCGCCGACGTTGGCGGTGATGGAATCGTTCCCGAAACCGCCCAGGATGATGTCCCGGCCGACGCCGGTGCGGATCGCGTCATCGCCCCCGACCAACGAGCTGATCGTCTCGATCCGGCCCAGCGTGATGTTGAAGTGGTCGAGCGGTTGGGCCAGGTCCGGCGTGCCGTTGGTCGTCATCGCGGACAGGATCGCGCCGTTGTCGCCGATGACGATGTTGCTGCCATCGCCGGCGTCGATCCGATCGCCCGCCGCGCCGCCGATGACGATGTCGTCGCCGGCGAGACTGGTGAT
>JAYTGN010000006.1:0-19830 GCA_043733485.1 Gemmataceae bacterium | reverse complement strand
GACGTGCTTTGGGTGCCGGGGCAAGGCGGGCGAAAGAATTGAAGGAATCGACGTTTGTTAGCCCGACGCGCAAGCGAGGGAACCCAACCCTCGCTTGCGCGTCGGGCTAACAAACTGGCCATGAGAAAAATGCTTTAAGCGGGCAGGCGGTCCGAACCCGCGACTTTCACCAGCTTGTTGTAAACGCCGAAGAGCAGGAGCGGTGCGGCCCATTGGCCCACGAACAAGCTTTCGTCCTTGTTCCCGGTCATCTTCAAGCACAGTGAGGCTCCCATCGATCCGAGGGCCGCCCAGAGGAAGACATCCGAGGGGAGCTTGGCAGTTTGCTGCTCGATCGTTTTCGCGATCGAACCTTCCGAGTGTTGGCGGGCTTCCTGGGTGACGGGGGCTTGCGCCATGTGATTCATGGTCTGAACCATTTCACGATCTCCGAAAACGGGTCGAGGTTCGGCCCGAGTGGCCGAACGCAGAGGTGAGGTAATGCAAATGCGAGGCCGATGACGAGTGGTCTTGGAGGAAGTGAATTGCGACGAGCCAAGCCCTCCGGGAAGGCATTCCCGGAAGGGCTTTCGCGAACTCAGGCGTTGGCGTTGTAGCCGATCAGGTCCCAGCCCTTGCGGTACTCCCGGCGAATGAACTTGGCGGCCTCGGGAAGGTCGGTCGCCTTGCAGGCTTCGCCATCCCAGGTGAACGGCTTGCCGGTGCGGACGGCCACGTTGCCGAGGAGGAACGCCGCGGTGAGCAGCCCCGCGTAGTCGAAGTTTGCGAACGCCAGTTCCGGCTTCCCGGCCTTGATCGCCTCCACCCACTCCTTCTTCTGGCCGAAATCGTTCTCGTTGTTCACCTTGAAGATTTCGGGCTTGGTGTTGTTGTTCGCGACCTCGCCGGTGCTGAAGAACACTTCTGCACCGTAGTCGTCGGGCGAGTAGGCGATGCCCTTCGACCCAACGAGGATCGAGCCGCTTTCCACCAGCTTGAGCTTGCGCTTGGCATTCGTGTCGAGGGCGAGGGCCTTCTCGATGATGCCCTCGGGCGGCAGCACCTTCTTGCCGTCCTTCTTCCCTTCGTACCAGTTGAGGGTGACCGGGGGCAGATCGCCGCGAGCGGGGAACATCATCTTGACCATGGCGTAGGCGGGGCAGGTCTCGTCGTTGACGTCGCCAGCCTCGGCCGAGAGCTTGCTGGGGTGGCCGAGCTTGAGGGCTCGGAAGGCCATGTTGGCGGTGTGGCACGCCATGTCGCCGATGGCACCGGTGCCGAAATCCCACCAGCCGCGCCAGTTGAAGTCGTGGTAGGTGGCGCGTTTGTTCTTGGGGTCGGTCTTGCCGTGGGAGTAGGGCCGTTCTGGGGCGACGCCGAGCCACGATTCCCAGTCGAGGTACTTGGGCACGGGCGATTCCGCGGGTCGGCTCGTGATGCCGGGAGCCTGAGGCCACACGGGTCGATTCGTCCAAACGTGGACTTCCTTGATCTCGCCGAGGATGCCGGACTGAACGAGTTCGACCGCCTTACGAAGGCCGTTCGCGGCGGAGCCCTGGTTGCCCATCTGCGTGCAGACGCCGAACTTCTTCGCGTCGGTCCGCATCAGGTGCGCTTCGTACACGTCGTGCGTCAGCGGCTTCTGGCAGTACACGTGCTTCTTGTTGCGAATCGCGAGCAGGCTGGCGAGCGCGTGGTTGTGGTCCGGCGTGCTCACCGTCACCGCGTCGATGTTCTTGAGCAGGCTGGTGTCGTCGAAGAGCTTGCGGAAATCGGAGAAGGTCTTGGCTTTGGGCCACTTCTTGGCCTTCGAGCCGAGGTAATCCGAGTCGACGTCGCAGAGGGCGACGACTTCCATGAGTTTATCGCCGGCGTTGTCGATGTCCGAGGAGCCTTTGCCGCCGACGCCGATCCCGGCGACCTTGAGCCGCTCGTTGGCGTCCGCGATGCGTTCCGCGGAGAACGCGGGGCTGGTGTACAGATACCCGAGGGAGGCCGCCGAGGCCGCGAGAGCTTGACGGCGTGTGAGGCGACGATTCATGGAGAGGCTCCGATTCAGAAAGTGTGGAAGCGGCAGCGAGGCGATTTGGCGTAGTGTATGCGGAAGCCGGACGCGCCTCAAGCGCGAAGCCGAACGAAGAAGGGTCGATCGATTTAGGCACCCGGCATCGAACGCACCGCATCCCGATTCGATTTTCCCCTTTCGCTCACGACCGGCTCACGCTATCCCCGACCTCCGGGGAGATTCCATGCGCGGTGCTTCGCTACGAAAAGCCGTGATCGCTTCAATCGGCGTCCACCTCCTGCTTGCCGCCGGAGGAGCGATGCTTCTGCGCCGGCAAGCAACCGATGCCGCCCCCGCTTCGATCGGGATCGAGACCCGTGCCGACGTGCGGTTCGAATTCGTGGCGGAAGAGCCGAGCCACCCGCTGGAACTGACTCCACTTCCCGAAAAACTCGAACCCACTCCCGTGCCGGAGGTGGCTGCCGTACCGAACTTGGAACCGAGTCCGGAGGTGCCCGCCGGCCCGCCGCTGGCCAACGCAATCGCGATCCCGCGGACGCTGCCTCCTGAAGTGATGGGCTTGGTCAGGAAATCCGCTTCGGCACCTTCGCCTGCCGCGAATCTCGTCCTGCCCATTGCGGCCACGCAAACGAAGCCCGTGCCTGCTTGGATGACTTCGGGCACTCCCCTTCACGGAGCGCTCGACGCCAAGCAGTGCATCGTCTACGTCCTCGATGCGTCCGGGAGCATGGGGGAATGGGGCAAGTTCGACGCGGCCCGCGGTGCCCTGATCGCGACCATCCGCTTGCAACCGGAGAGCGTTCGCTTTCAAATTGTGATCTACTCCGGGGTCGCCGCGACGCCGATCCGCAGCGCTCCCGGCGAGTGCCTCGCTTCCACACCCGCGAACGTCGCCAAAGCCATCGCGGCATTAGAATCGCTCGGTTCGCCGTCGGGCCGCAGCAATCACGTCGAAGGTTTGCGGGCGGCACTCGCCTTCCGCCCCGATCTCGTTTTGATCCTGACGGACGCGGACGATCTGCCGGCCACGGCCTTTCGTGGCGTCGTTAAACAAGCTGCGAAGCCCGCGAAAATTTGCACCGCGCGCGTGCAGGCCCGTGCGGTCGATTCCCCCGTTGAAGTGAAGTGATCCCATGCCCACCGTCGCCGACGTAGCCGCGTATCTGGAAGCGTTCGCACCCACGGGAACGGCTGCGGAGTGGGACAACGTCGGGCTCTTGCTCGGCGATCCGGAGTCGCCCGTCGAGCGCGTTCTGACCTGCCTCACACTTTCGCCGGACGTGGTGGATGAAGCCGTGGCCGAGGGTGCGAACTTCATCGTCTCGCACCATCCGATTCTCTTTCGCGGGGCGAAGCAACTCGTTTCGAGCCGTGGCGAAGGCCAGCTGGTCTGGCCGCTGGCGCGTGCCGGAATCGCGGTCTATTCGCCGCACACCGCCTTCGACAATTGCAACGGCGGCATCAACGACACCATCTGCCAACGGCTCGGCATCGCGAATCCGCAACCGCTGCGCCCGCGCGAAGCGGCCCGCGAATTCAAGCTCGTCGCGTTCGTCCCGGACTCGGATTTGGCGAAGGTCTCCGATGCGATCTTCGGTGCGGGTGCCGGCCGGATTGGAAAGTACGAACAGTGCAGCTTTCGGCTCGCCGGCCAAGGCACTTTCTTCGGTTCGGACGAAACCAACCCGACGGTGGGGCAAAAAGGTCGGCGCGAGAATGTGGACGAAGTCCGGCTGGAAGTCGTGGTTCCCGAGGCGAGTTTAAACGCAGTCGTGAAGGCGATGCGATCGGCGCACAGTTACGAGGAGCCCGCGTTCGACCTCTATCCGTTGAAGCCGGGCACTGCGGGCGGCGAGGGGCGGATCGGCGAACTGGCCGAGCCGGCGACCCTGGGCGAACTCGCACTTCGCGCGAAGGCTGCGCTGAACGCGGGCTTTCTGCAAGTGGTGGGCGATGCGGCAAAGATCGTTCGAAAAGTCGCGGTCGCTTGCGGCGCGGCCGGCGAGTTTCTCTCCGATTCCCTCCTGGCAAAAGCCGATGTCTTCCTCACCGGCGAGATGCGATTCCACGACGCGCTCGCCGCCCGCACCGCAGGCATCGGCATCCTCATTCCCGGCCACTACGCGACCGAGCGGCCGGCAATCGAGGAACTGGCGGTGAAACTCGCCGGCGATTGGCCCGCACTCGCCGTCTGGGCCAGCCGAGCCGAACGCGATCCGATCTCGGATTTCGGTTGATTTCGTGGGGACGAGCCGCTATCTGCGGTCGCTGGCAAGGATGCCGCGAGGGAAATCATGACGATGCGCCGCCTCTTCGTCGGAACGATGATTCTGACCGGACTTTCGGTTCTGTCCTGGGTTCGCGCCGATGGCACGCCCACGCGTTCGTGCAGCGAGCCGATCATCGCCGTCGAGCCCGAGGCGTGTACGGGCGGCAATCACGACCAAGCCGTTCAACGCTTCCGCACGAACCAAACCCGCCACTGGCGGCAAATGGTCGTCGGAAGTCGATGATCCCCGCGATAAACATTTCCGCACGAGCCGGCACCGCTGCCGGCTCATCCCCATTACAATGCTCCCCGCCCTCCCCGTCTCGAACCTGGGGTCGAATATGATCGCTCGCCTCGCCGGCCTCCTCGCGCTCCTCGCGGCGGCATCCGCACTGATCGCGCAACCCGCGAAGCAACCGCCCGGCCTCCGCTTCCACGTGAAGATCGACCCCAAGCAAGTCGGCGACAAACCGCACTCCGGCCGCGTGCTCGTCGGCATCGCCAAGAAAGGCGAGGAGCCCGACTTTACGAACTACAAGCCGCCCGTGCTGCCGATCCTCGGAAGGGACGCCGAGGCGTTCACCGCGGACAAGACCATCGTCTTCGACGCTTCCGCGGAGAGCTTCCCGGCCGGAAGCTTGAACAAGCTGCCGCCCGGCGAATACTCCATTCAAGCCGCCTTCCTCACCAACACCGACCTCAACCTGCACGATGCGCCTGGGAACCGCTACAGCGAACCGCTCGACGTGAAGCTCGACCCCGCGGCCGGAACGAACCTCACGCTCACTTTGAACAAGGCCCACGAAGCCGACGTTCCCAAAGAGTCCGCCACGCACAAGTACCTGCAAATCCCCTCGAAGCTGCTCTCGGATTTCCACGGCAAGCCGGTGAGTTATCGCGTCGGCGTCGTGCTGCCTCCGAATTTCGCGAAAGAGACCGACAAGCAGTACGCCCTGCTCGTGGACATCGGCGGGTTCGGCACCCGCTACACGCACGCCCGGGAAATCGAGCCCGATTCTCGCTTCGTGCAAATCGTCCCGGACGGTGCCGGGCCGCTCGGCGACCCTTACCAGGTGAACTCCGCCAACAACGGCCCCTACGGCGACGCCCTTACGCAAGAAGTCATTCCCTTCATCGAGAAAACCTACCGCTGCCTCGGCACGCCGAAATCCCGGTTCACCTGCGGCATCAGCACCGGCGGCTGGGTCTCGCTCGCACTCCAAATCTTCTACCCGGATTACTTCAACGGCTGCTGGTCGCAGTGCCCGGACTCCGTGACCTTCGAACGCTTCGAACTCCTCGACCTGTACCAGCACGAAAACGCCTACGTGAACCCCTTCGGCTTCGAGCGGCCGAGCACCCGCACCATCGACAGCGACGTGATCTCGACCGTTCGCCACGAGGTGCAACTAGAACGCGTACTGGGCCGCGGCGGAAAGTGGGAACTCTCGGGCCGCGATTGGTGCTGTTGGAATGCGGTCTACGGCCCGCGCGGCAAAGACGGCCTGCCCGTGCCCGCCTGGGACGGCAAGACCGGGAAGATCGACAAGGTTGTGGCCGAACACTGGAAGCAGTACGATTTGAAGCTCGTACTCGAACAGAATTGGAAGTCGCTCGGGCCGAAGCTCGCGGGCGGCAAGATCAACATCTGGGTGGGCGAATCCGACGACTACTTCTTGAACGTGGCCGTCCACCGCTTCAAGGATGCGACCTTGAAGTTCGCGAATCCGGCCTTCGACGGCAAGATCGCGATCGAGCTGCGCAAGCCCCACGACCACGGCGGCTGGACCCGCCAGGAGATGTTCGACGCGATGGCCAAGCGCGCGGGCGGGAAGTGAGTCAAGGTTGCAAGTGATCCGATAGTCGTTGTCGCAATCGCTGGAAACGTGCCGGGCCGATCTGTCCGATCGAGCCGGCAACCTCGCCGGACTCGGCCGCATACAGATAGCTCAGTCGGATAATCGACTCGCGATGTAAACCGCTGACGGCGAAATCCGCATCGGCAGGCTGAATGAACTCATCCCAATTCGCACGCAGTTGGTGCAACTGCGTGCTGATTCCGCAGAGGAGTAGGTGCTGGTAGGGTCCTGGCAACGTGGCCAGCAACAGCGCTGGACGCAGTTTGGGGGACGTTCCGCCGACTTGCGGAAGGGCGATGAGAACGACATCGCCGGGGTTCAAGATGTGCTCTCCGGCTTGAGATCAGCCAAGGAGTAATCGGGCTCATCGGGGCCGTAGGCCTGAGCCAGTTGAGCCTGCCCGAACTGCCTCCAGGATTGTGCGTCCTGGCTCCGCAAGAATTCCGCGTAATCGAGTACCGCCACCACCCGCTCCTCGGGCAAGGATTGGAGAACCCGATCCAGTGCTTCCCGCGTTGACATGTCTGTGCCCTCCAGATCTCGACGGATAACGGTCGAATCTTCACCATTCTACTGTGGACTCCAGTCGCGGCGAAAACAAACACCTGGAGGCCGGAGCGGTGCTTCACCTCGGCCACGCGTAACCGCTGGCCACAGTGGCCGCGTAGTTGGCATCGAGTTGCGGGCCGAGCAATAGAAGTGCCGCGATTCGCCGCGCCGTATCCCGCACGTGGGCCACTTCCTCGATCCGCAAGCCCCGGCCGAGGATCGCCTTCTCCCGATAGCTGAGCCACTTCTTCAAGACCTGATACCCGCCGAGCGTGTACTCCCACACCTGGCGCGGCACGTTCTTCCAGTAGGCCATTTCGTTGAGGTACACGTCGAGCGTATCGGGGCCGAGGATGGTCTCAAAACCCGGTTTCTGCTTTGGAAACCGGGTTTTTTCGGGCTCGACATGTTGAATATCTTCAGACGCAAGATGCTCAGCCTTTTCAGGCGCGAGAAACCCGGCTTCCAAAGCAGAAGCCGGGTTTCGATCCTCGCCCAGCGCCGCTTGCTCGTCGTCGCTGAACGCACGGCTCACGGTTTTGCCGGTGCTCGGCATGGTGATGCCGCCCTTGCCGGCGATGGCCCAACGGGCCGTCACGCCGAGGTCGGGGCCATTCAGCGACCCGCCGCCCACCTTGGTATCCTTGGCGATGGCCTTCATGGCCGCCGACAACTTCCCCGCCGTCACTCCGGCAACCGGCGTCTCGGAATCGAGCAGGGGAACCAAAAAGTGACCCACCTGGACAAATGAATAGAAAGCGCTACTTTCTACCTTGAGTTACTTCGCGACGAGGTATAACCAGTCGTGGCCGATCCACACCGAACCTATGAGATTCGCTGTCCGATCCACGGCTTCATCCCGTACTCGGATTGGGAACGGGAGATCATCAATCAGCCCGCATTTCAACGGCTGCGTCGGATTCGTCAGCTTGCCTTGACCGATTACATCTATCCAGGAGCAATGCACACTCGATTCGAGCACTCACTCGGAGTGATGCACATCGCGAGTCAGTTGTACGACGCCGTGTCGAGAAGATCGCTTGCATTGCTCAAGGAAAACTTGGGTTACACCGAGGTAGCACTACAACGGGACAAAGTAATTGTCCGACTCACCGCACTGCTACACGACACCGGTCACGGGCCTTTTTCCCATGGGGGCGAAGCATTCGGACTTTTCCCACTCGACCCGTCGACGCAGAAGGAGTACAAGCACGAACAGTATTCGGCGGCGATCATTCGCCACGAACTCCGGGACGTGATCGAGAACCACCCGCTCAACAAGCTCGACATCAAGGCGAACGATATTGCGACCTTGTTGGAAGGGTCCGGCACAGCAGGACACAGGCTCTTCTGGCGGCAGCTGATCGATGGTCAAATGGACGCCGACAGGATGGACTACCTGCTCCGGGATTCCCTCCATGCCGGGGTTGATTACGGTAAATACGATTGGCGACGGCTCCTCAACACGATCCAAGCCATCGAGATGCCACAGCGTGAAGGCGAGGATGCCAAACAAGGACTCAGGCTTGGCGTGACGGAAGGCGGCATCCATGCTGCGGAAGCTCTCGTCCTGGCACGGTATTTCATGTTCACCCAGGTCTACTTCCATAAAACCCGCGTGGCCTACGATCACCACCTTCGGCGGGCAATGAAGGAACTGCTGGGCGGTGCTTCGTTCCCAACACCTGAACCGGCGAACTTGAAGACCTACATGGCCTGGGATGACTGGAAGGTGCTGGGGATGCTCTCCGAAGGTAAAGGGGGCGAACACGGCGGGCGTCTGAGCCTAAGAAATCATTATCGGCAGATTTATCACACGCCGGAGTGCCCCGACATTGAAGACCTGACAAGGCTCGCATCGGCTGAAGAGAGGTTGCAGGACCTCGTGGCGGCACGCGAGGAGGCAGAAAAGTCGTGGTATAAGGTGGATCAGACCGACATACCCGTCGAAATGGAAGACGGCCCGGTAAGGCCCTTATCCGCGCTCTCGGCGATGGTCAAGAACCTGAAGCCGACCCGTCGCATCGCCTTATATTCCATGCCAGAACGAGCCGAAGAGGCCCGGGCTATCGTAGCCGATTTGCAGAAGGAGATTTCATGACCAACCTGACTTTCCCCGACCGGGCTGCTCTTCTCGCCATGCTTGTCAGCAAGGCACCCGGTCAAAAGCTCGGCCGCACAGCGATCATGAAGTTCCTTTATTTCCTTCAGGTGCTCAAGGCGGTTCCCCTGGGATACGACTTTCGCTTGCACACGTACGGACCGTTCGAATCGGACGTACTGAGCGACCTCGCTACCGCCACGAGCCAGAACGTCGTGAACGAAGCCACGGTCTCATATCCCAAGGGCTATGGATACGCAATCACGCCGAGCTCCCGCTCCGACCAAATGGCGACAGCCCTTGCCACGAATCGCCCCGATCTTGTTGTTGCGGTCGATGAGATCCTCGCAGCGTTCGGCTCCCTCAGTGCGGCAGAACTCGAACTGCGTTCGACGATCCTCTTCGTTGATCGGGAGTTCGCCCAACTCGAGTGCGCGTGTTCCTCAAATGTAATCACAGAACAAGTCCGCAAGATCAAACCCCACTTCACCGAGTCCACTATTCAGGACAGGGTGAACGACTTCTGCGCCAAAGGATGGCTTCGTAGCGTTCCCTCTGATCGCTAAAGAGCTTCCGCAGCACGGGCACGGAGATGTCGCGGTCAGCGAGGTGCCACTGGAAGACAAAGTCATCTCGTTGCTATCGTCGTGCCGGTTTCGGTCGAGAGGGCTTTCGTGTTGCAATGCGAGGCACGGAAACCGCACGCATCAGATTTCTTCGCTTTTCCCACGAATCGCAGGGTTTGAAGGGTCAGGCTGCCAAAGTGTGTGTGAAGCGAAGTGGCAATGTGGCAGCCTGACTACGCCGACTGACGTAAAGCCGCAGGCGAATCGGGAGTGTTCTCGGAAACGTGACGCAAGAGCTTCTCCCAGGCGTCGTCGCTGAAAGGCGTCTCGCGGGCCACGCGCTTCAAATCGGCCACCAGTTCAGACGCGGAATCGTAAGGCCGATCCACGGGCACCGTGTCCGCCATCGGCGGCTCGGGGTCGGCTTCGAGCCGCCGCACGATCGCGATCAGTTCCGAAGGGAACGCCTTCCCCGGCCGCACGCGCTTCTTGGAAGCGAGTTGCGACCAGCCGAACGAGACCTGCCCGAGTGCTCGCAGGTCTGCTGCAGCCGACGGTTCCACCGGCGACACCGGCCCACCCGAAAGCCAGAGCGGTTCGCCGAACCCCGTGACCTTCAGTGTGCCACTGACGGTGAGTACGAACGAGTCGGAGGTGAGCCGGCCGTGCGTGAGGCCGACGCGATGGGCGGCCGCGATGCCCTCGGCCGCCATCTGCATCAGGCGAACCCAGCAGCCGGGATGCGTGGCGTGCGCGGGCCAGTCGGCACTGAACAGCCCGGCGAGCCATTCAACGAGTGCCGCGGGCCGCCCGTTGATCTCGGTGACTTCGACGACCCCGGCCAGATTCGCGTGGGCGGCTTCGCGGGCCGCCGTGAACCGCTGGCGAAATTCGTCCGGATGCGTGGCGTCGTCCATCTCGCTTTCGGAGAGATGCCTCAGCAGGAACAGGCCATTTGATGACTGGGTGGCACCGGCTTCTAGCCGGTGCTGTTGAGGCTGCACCGGCTGGAAGCCGGTGCCACCCAGGCGAGTGGGATCGAACACCCGGTAGAGCGCTTCGCGCGGCGTGACGCGGAGGCGATCGATGACGCGGAAGCGGCCGAGCATCAGGCCATCGACGTTACCAGCTTCGATGAGCGCGAGTTGGTAGAGCGTGATGGCACCGCTGGCGAGCAGCACCTGCCGCAAGCTGCGGCGCTGCCGCCCGGCCTCGGACCACAGATTCGCGAGCGTCTCGGCATCGACGAGTTCGAGCGAACGGAGCAGTTCGCCGAGTTGCCGATCGCCGGGGTCGAGTTCGTTCAAAGTCAACGTGGGAAACGATTCGTCGAGTTCGGCGATCTTGAGTCGCGATTCGCTGCTTCCCTTTGCCGTGAGTTCCTTCAGCTTCTTGCGGTACCACTCGCGCATGTCGGCGAGGTGGCGTTCCATCTCGGTTCGCTTCTGCACGACCTCGCCCCGCTCGCGGCGGAGCAACTCCACCTGCTCGGCAATTTGAACCGAGGTCACTTCCGTCTGCCGAGCGGTGTGAACGACCTCGGCTTGCCGGGCTTCGAGTCGCGATTCGCCGCGCGAAAGAGCCTGCTTGATCTCGGCAACCTTGCTCTGCCACTCGACGAGTTGATTGCGGAACTCGGTGACCGCGAGGCGATGTTCGCCGCGGGCGCGGTCCAGGCTCGCGCCTTGTTCGGTGAGCCGTTCGGATTCGAGCCGCACCTGATTGCGAATCGCTTCGAGGTCTTCGCGGCCCTTCTGAGCGAACGCGTGAAGCTCGGCCAGGTGGCCGCGAAGCACGTCCTTGGCGGCGTTCAAGCGGCCGAGCGCCGCATGAGCCTGCTCGTCAAGTTCCGGTGCTTGTAGGCGAAGCGTCTCGATCTCGGTCGCGGCGCGAACGCGGAAGAGGTCCAGTTCTTCACGTGCCTGGCGCGTCTCGTCATCGGCCGCGGCGCGGTCCGCGTCCCACTTCGCGCGAGCCTCGGCCATGCTCTTACGTTCCGCCGCCAGAGCCTGACCGACTTCCTTTAACTTCTCGATCTGGCGGGCGAGAGCGTCTTCGCGTTCCGCCGTGATCGCGGCCTGCCGTTCGACCTCCGCCGCACGCATTTCCACGTCTTGTTGAAGCGCGGTAATTTGCGACTCTGCCGCGAGTCGAGACGTATCCGTGGACGCGAGAACGAGCTCGACCTGGGCGCGGTCGGCGGCCAACTGGCGGCTCGCTTCATCGAGCAACTTGGCCCGCGCCGCGAGTTCCTCCGCCCGTTTGCGAAGCTGCTCCTGCAGCGATTGCCGAGCGTCTTCGGCCTGGGCCAGTGCCGCTTCGCGTTCCCGCAAGGCGACGCGATCCGCTTCGAGACGAGCCTGCAAATCGAACGACTGCGAGAGATGCCCCTTGAGCGTGCCGGCTTGCTGCGCGAACTCGGCGGAGCGCGAATCGAGGTCCCCCTCCCGTTCTCGCAGTCGAAGTTCGGTTGAAGCCAGAGCTTCGCGCTGCTGGTGAATCTCTTCCAAGCCCGCGGCAAGGAGTGAATCGCGTTCGTCGAGCCGTTGCCGATCGAGGGCGGCGTTCTCTTCAACCGTGCCGAGTTCGGCGCGGAGTTGCTCGGCCTCGCGGATGCGGTTGCGAAGTTCGACCTGCGACGCTTCCTCCCGGACCCGCGCCGCAGTCAGGGCCGTAGCTTCGCGCTCGACCTCTTCGCGCGTGCGGTCGAGCTTCGCACGCAGCACGGCGAGCACGCCCTGCTGAGCTTCGAGTTGTGCCGAACGCTCGGAGAGCCGCGCCGTCTGCGCATCGAGTTCGAGCTTGTGTCGATCGAGGCGTTCGGCCTCGGTGCGCAGGCGTTCCTGCTCGGCGGCCGCGAGCCGGATGGTGTCTTCCCACTCGGTTGCTTCGCGCGTGAGTTGTTCCAGACGCGCGTCGAGTTCGAGTGTGCGGGTATCCAGCGATCGTTCGCGAGTGTCGAGTTCCTCGCGCCGCCGCTCGTGTCGAAACAGATCCTCGGCGAGTTGCATTCGCGAGAAGTCGAACGCCTCGCGGGCCGCGTGCAGTTCGCCTTCCCGCTGAGTGAGTTGATCCTCGCGGCCGGTGAGGTTCCGTTCCCACGTCGCCAGGCGTTCGGCCTCAGCCGCCTGTTCGGCGTCGAACGTTTCCTGCTGATGCGCGAAGGCTTCGCGCTCCGAATAGAAGGTCTCGCGTTGCCGATGGAGTTCCTGGGAATCGGCCGCGAATCGCGTTCGCTCTTCCGCTGCAACGGCACGGCCCTGAAGCTCCGCTTCGATCTCTTGCTTCCGCCGATACCAGTGAACGCGGTCGGCTTCCAAATCCTGTGTTCGTGCGTCGAGTTCGCGTTCGCGAAGCTCGAGTTCCGTCTCGCTCGTCCGACGTTCCTCGGCGGGCGGTGTGGCGGCTGCGACGTAGGGATCGAGCGGCACGAGCCGGGGCGAGACGTACTTCGTTTCTTGCATGCCGACCACAATCTCGACTCCGGCCAATGTGAGACGATCATCCGGGGCGAGGCCAACGGTCGTATTCGCGGGCAGCGGCGTGCCGTTGAGCAGCAGGGGCAACCCGGACGCGATGCGGCGAAGGAAGACGCCGTCGGGCTTGCGCGTGAGTTGGCAGATGACCGGCGGAATGTTCGGTGTGGGAAGTCGGAGGTCGCAGCCGGCAGCTCCGCCGATGAGGAACTCGTGGGTCGCGACTTCGTAGCTGATGGAGCGTCCGGAACCGGACCGCACGTCGAGCCGAACCCGAGGCAGGTCGTGCCGCTCGGGTGCAGTTGCGGGGCTCGGAAGCGGTGCCGTCATGGCGATGGTTCCCAGGCAGCCCGCACGTTCCTCGTGCCGGCCGCGGCGCACAGTGAGCGCCTCGACTTTACGGTTGTGGTGCGATTGGAACGGATTCCGCCGATCTTGGCAAGCCGAACTCGGAGGCGTGAAATGCGGATGGGGTGTGCCGTTATTTCATGACCGTTCCTCAGTCGCCGCGGATGCGGCGTCCGATGGTAGCCTGGGGTGAAGCGAGGCTTTGCGAGCGCAACCCCAGGTAGGGGGTCCTGGTTGGCACACCCGGCGCACAGTTCGGCTTGCGAGACTGGGAAAATTGTCCCATACTTGGCCCGCATCGTTGCGAGGTGCTTTCACCAGGACGAAGACGCGGAGCGACGGACCATGCTGACGACCGATCTGGAGAACCCGGACGTGGAGAACGCAGCCCAGGAAGTGGCGGAACTCCTCGATCGAGTCTCCGCCGACCCCGAGATGCGGGTCGAGTTGCTGCACAAGTTGTTGGGCGAGGGTGCGTGCCGCAAGATCGGCATCTTCCCGCTTCCGCCCGGGTTCAAACTCTCGGTCGTGATTCCCGTCTTCAACGAGGAGCGCTGGCTGGGCGAACTCGTTCGCCGCGTTCAGGCCGTGCCGATTCCCAAGGAACTGATTCTCGTCAACGACTTCTCGACGGACGGCACGCCGGCAATCCTCGATCGGCTCGAATGCGAATACGACAACGTCCGCGTGTTCCACCAGCCGAAGAACATGGGCAAGGGTGCGGCCCTGCGCGAAGGATTCAAGCACTGCACCGGCACCCTCGTCATCGTTCAAGATGCCGACTGGGAGTACGACCCCGCCGAGATTCCCAAGTTGATTCAGCCGATCATCGAGGATCGCGCCGACGTCGTGATCGGCTCGCGCTTCATCGGCGAAAGCCACCGCGTGCTCTACTTCTGGCACTCCATCGGCAACAAAGTCCTGACCTTGATGTCGAACTTCTTCACGAACCTGAACCTGACCGACATGGAGACCTGCTACAAGGTCTTCAAGCGCGAAACGATTCAGGGAATGACGCTGCGTTCAAACCGGTTCGGCTTCGAGCCGGAGGTGACGGCGAAGATCGCCCGCAAGAGGAAGGGCGAGCCCGCGCTGCGGATATACGAGGTGCCGATCAGCTACTCGGGCCGCACCTACGAGGAAGGCAAGAAGATCGGCATGAAGGACGGCTTCCAGGCGCTCTACTGCATCGTGCGCTACTGGCTGGCAGATTGATTTTCCCCAGTTTGAAGCGGTAGTCGGTGGGGCCGCTGCGGTGTCCCCGACGCTCGGCCCCAGGTTCAGCCTGGGTTTTTTTGCAACACTTCTCGCCTCCGCGGGCAAACAATGGTGGAGCCGGCGACGACCGCCGGCACGCTTCTCGTTGTGAGAACCGCAGATGTCCACCGCAGCCGTGCGCGACGTGGTCCGGCAGATTGGCCAGGACGACCCGCCCAGCGATGCCAGCTTGCTCGCAAGCTACCTCGAGAGTCGCGATCACGCGGCCTTCGCGGAGTTACTCCGCCGTTACGGACCCGTTGTGTTCGGAGTCTGCCGGAGGTTGCTCGCGAACCGGCACGATGCCGAGGATGCGTTCCAAGCCGTTTTCCTGGTGCTGGTTCGCAAGGCCGAATCCGTTCAACCTCCAGGCCTCGTCGGTAACTGGCTCTACGGTGTGGCCGTGCGGACCGCGAACAAGGCGAAGCTCGCCGCGGCCCGACGTTGGAGGCGCGAAATGGCGAGGGCAATGAACGATCCCGCCGCGAGTGAACCCATCTCTCAGGCGGAACTTTCCGAGCTTCGCGGTGTCATCGACGAGGAACTCGCCCGGCTTCCCGATCGCTTGCGAGCCGCAGTCGTGCTCTGCGACCTCGGCGGAAAATCGCGCCGCGAGGCCGCCCGCGAACTGGCCTGCCCCGAGGGCACCGTTGCCGCTCGCCTGCATCGCGCGAGAAAGTTGCTCGCCGAACGGTTCACGAAGCGCGGCATCGCACTGTCTTCGAGTGGATTGGCGGCCGCGTTCACACCCGAACTCGCGACGGCGAACGTGTCGAGCGAACTCGCCCGGAAGACACTCGCGACCACCGTGGGAATCGCCTCGGCTTCCCCCGCCGTTCAAACTCTTGCCAGCGGAGTGATGCGAACCATGAGCCACGGTAAATTCAAAATGATGTTCGCGGTAGTCGCGGTCGCGGGTCTGATGACCGGTGCCGGAGCCATCTGGGGAGCGAACAACGGCGAATCGTCCGCGATGGCACCCGTTGCCGCGCCGGTGGCCGCAACCGCGAGGGCACCAGAGATGGCCTGGAAGGAGGCGAAGACACTGGAGCAGTCCGGCTGGCTGGCCGGGTCGGTGGCGTACTCGGCGGACGGAAAGCAACTGGTCGTCGGTGGTACCGGGCGCGTGCGGGCCTACGACGCAGGGACGTTCAAGGAACTGTGGACCACGAAAGTGGACGGCGACGCCCAGCACTTCGCCGCCGTCGCGTTCTCCCCAGACGGGAAAAGCATCGCCGCCACCTTCGCCGACGGCGTGCGGTTCCTTGCCCCCGCGACGGGGAAGATCGAGGAGACGCTCGAAGCGAAGGGGAGCAAGCCGACGACCGTGGGCTGGTTCCCGGAAGACCCGCCCGCGGCCGGCGAGAAGGAACACCGCACCCGCTGGATCGTATTCGACAGCGACAAGGGCCAGCATCTCACCGAGATGTATTCCTTCAGGAACTGGAACGCCCTGTCCAAGACCGGGGGCTTCAATTTGGGCGTGGACTACCGCGAACGCGAAAAGCCCCGCCGCCCCGCCGGGGAAGTGCCGCTCGCCATGGACCCGAAAGGTCGATGGGCCGTCATCAGCAGTGCGATCTCCGATACGGGGAAGTTCCTCCTGAATGTCCACTTCGCGAAGCGAGTCGGGGAAGTCACCGGAAGAAGTCTGGTGGGTCACAAGGCGACTGTGACCTCCGCCGCGTGCTCGGCCGACGGCGGCACGATCGTGTCCGGCGACACCGACGGCGTGGTGATCGCGTGGGACGCGGAAACGTTCAAAGAGAAGTGGCGGGTCGAACTTCGCCAGCGGGTCCAAGCCGTCGCGGTCACCGCGGACGGCACGGTCTGCGCCGCCGCCACGATCGGCCCGCCGGCCCAGAAGCTTTACACGGAGCAAGTCTTCACTTGGAAGACCGCCACTACGCCGCCCGACCCGAAGCCGATCGCGCTGCCGCGGGCAGGTGGCGGGGTCAGCGGCGTCGCGGGGCTGACGTTCTCGCCCGACGGCAAGTCGCTCGCCGTCGCGTTCTGCGACTTCCGGCTCCTCGCTCTGTCGGGGCGGTTGGTCGGCAAGGTCCGCGTGTGGCGGCTCGGAGAACCCGAGGCGAAGCCCGCTGCGAAGCCCGAACCCGTGGCCGCGGAGGCCGGTCCCTGGCGCGAGAAGGCCGTGCTCACCGACAACGAGGATTCGATCGTCTCGGTCGCGTTCGCCCCGGACGGCAAGACGTTCGCCGCAGGCGGAGCCCGGCGCGGCCGCGTCGCTGTGTGGGATGCGGCCACGCACAAACGAATCGAGTGGTTCTCCTTCGACGACATCCGGCCGCACCCGGCGGCTGTGGCCTACTCGCCCGACAGCAAGACGTTGGCCGTCACGATCAAAGACGGTGCATTCCTTCTCGACCGGATTTCGGGGGAGAAAGGAATACTGGTCGAAGAAAAAGGTAGCAACCCACGCAGCGTCGCATTCATTCCGGACCGACCGAACAAGGGCGGGTTTATCGCCCACGGCGTGATCCTCGGTACGGGCAGCAAGTACATCCTGAAGACCTGGGTCGAGTTGCCGAAGTCATCCACGATCGAATTCGCCGGGCTGCCGGGGGTTGTCGGTCCTTCACCCCTGGCCATCGCTCCGGATGGCAGCCGAGCGATCGTCACCCGGAACGAATCCAAGGACGGCAAAAGGATCGTTTGGGCGTGGTCTCTCGGGAGCGGCAGTACGAACGAACTTCTCATTGGGCATACCGACGTGGTGTACGCCGCGGCCTGGTCGAAGGACGGCAAACTCGTTGCCACCGCCGGTGCAGATGGAAAGGTCATTCTCTGGGACGGAATGTCCTTCAAGGAAATGAGGAAGCTCACGGCCGATCAGCGTGCCACGTCGGTCGCGATCAGCCCAGATAGCAAGTGGGTCGCAGCCGGCACGCGGAAAGAGAAGCCCGATGGTCAGCTTGAAGGCACAACGACGACCGCTGTGAGCGTTCGCATCTGGGAAGCGGCGACCGGTCGAGAGGTTCAGCAACTCACGGGATTCTCGGCAGGGTGGATCGGCTCGCTCGCGTTCGCACCAGATAGCAAGTCGCTCGTCGTCGGATGCGGCGATCCGAGTCGAGTTAACCCACCTTCCGGCGAGGTCGAACCCGGGCAGAAGATCCGCGGCGAGGTGCGAGTCTTTACCCGCGAACCGCCTCCCTAAGCCCGTCGCGGCTTCAAACTCAACTCGCACGGTTGAAGTCCAAGCTGGCCAAGTAGTGTACTCGTACCGCCCGCGAGGCTACAATCGATGAAAGACACCGAGGCATCCGATGGCGACACTGCACGAACAACTCGATGCGATGCTGGCACTCGAGAGTGGTTGGGACGGATATGGGGCCGATCCCACGGACCCGCGAATCATTACGTGGGCGAAGGATTTCATTGCCTATTTCGAGGCGCTCGAACGGGTGAAAGGTGTCGACCGGGGAGTGAGGGTATTTCCCACCCGAGTTGGTGGGGTTCAAATCGAATGGGAAGACGAGCGGTTTGAAAGGGAACTCGAACTCAACCGGGACGGATCGATTGGGCTTCTGCACATCGAGAAAGCAACGGGCAAGATGCGCGAAGAGTGTATCGCTTTCTGACGTGAAGCTTGTTGGAATGCCTTCACCAAAAGAAAGCCCACCCGGTTCGCGGGTGGGCCTTTGCGTTCATCCGCTCATCGCTTATCCCAAGATGCCGCTGACCACTTCGCCCTTCACCAGTTCGCGCGGCTGGTTGAGGTGGTTGTACACGATCGTGTCGGGCTTGATGCCGACCGAATGGTAGATCGTGGCGAGCAGTTCCGTCGGGTGAACGGGGTTTTCAAGCGGGGCGGAACCGGTTTTGTCCGACTTGCCGTAAACGAACCCGCGCTTCACGCCGGCACCGGCCGCGAGGGCCGTGTAGCAATATGGCCAGTGATCGCGGCCGTCGTCGTTGTTCTGGTTGCCGGAAGTGCTGACGCCGCGTTGCGGGCTGCGGCCGAACTCGCCGACGCAGACCACGAGCGTGTCCTTCAAGAGACCGCGTTGATCGAGGTCTTCGATCAACGCCGAGACGCCGGAATCGAGCATCGGGGCCGATTGCGTCTTCATGCGGGTCGAAAGACCCGTGTGGACGTCCCACGAGTGGTTGTCGCTATTCGCGACTTTCGGCCACACCACTTCGACGAACCGCGTGCCGGCTTCCACCAGCCGGCGAGCCAACAGGCAGCACTGGCCGAACGTGTTCTTGCCGTACCGTTCGCGAACCTCGGGCTTCTCCTGGCTCAGGTCGAAGGCATTCTTCGCACGGCCACTCACCACGAGCCCGAGCGCCTTGCCGTAGTATTCGTCCAGGTCGTGCTTGGCGACCGCGTCCTCGATGTCCGGCATGCCCTTGGCGATGGTGTCGCGCAAGGTGGCCCGACGCTCCATGCGGCTCGCGGTGAGTTCGTCGCGAATCTTGAGATCGTCGGTGCGAACGCGCTCCATCTTGGCGAGGTCCATGTCGTCGCCGGCCGGGTAGAGCAGGTACGGATCGTAGCCTTTGCCGAGGAACCCGGCGCTGCCCCCCTTGCCCACCACGTTCGATTCCTGAAGCGGCCGAGGCATCATAACGAAGGGCAGCATCGGCACCGTCGGCGGCTTCAACTTAATGATGTTCGAACCGAGCGTCGGGAAGTCCTTCGGGCTCGGGGGTTCGAGCTGGCCCGACGGGCTCACCTTGTCCGTGGTGTACCCGGTGTGCATCTGGTAGATCGCGGCCGTGTGGTTGAACAGGCCGTTGGGCGTGTAGCTCATCGAGCGGATCAGCGTCGTCTTGTCGAGAATTTGCGCGATCTTCGGCAGCGTCTCCAGGACCTGCACGCCGTTGAGTTTCGTCGGGATCGCCTTGAAGACGCTCTTCACCTTATCCGGCACGTTGTCTTTCGGATCCCAAAGATCGAGATGGCTGGGGCCACCTTGGAGGTAGATGAAGATGACGCTCTTGGCTTTGCCGAAGCCCGGCCCGCCGGCGGGTGCCTCGGCCGCTTTGGTATTCGCGGAAGCCGATTGGAGCGCGAACATCTGGGCCAGGCTCAGGCCGAGAATCCCGGACCCGCCGACGCGGAGCAAGTCGCGCCGCGTGACGCCATCGCAGGTATCGTTGGAAGCAGCACCGGGAACTACGAGCATGGCCGGTCTCCAGAGGGAGTCTGAATGGCGAGCCGAGCCCCGCGAGGGGCCGGGTTGTAGGCAGTTCAATCACTGTACCCGTAGGAAGGCGCGGTCGCAACCAGGAAATTGAACCTGCGGAAAGTTTAGTTTGCCGGCTTCGGGCGGCGGTGAAGAAGAACGAGCCGAGGTTCAAGGTTGAGATTGAATCGGGAGTTGGCCAGAGTTGGCGGAAGGAAGAACGGTCGAATCGCGAGGGTGGTCC
>JAYTGN010000005.1:0-8165 GCA_043733485.1 Gemmataceae bacterium | reverse complement strand
CACCGTGCTTCCAGCCGGTGAAGGAAATCGTGCACCGGCTGGAAGCACGGTGCCACCCAGAACTGTGGCAGGCAGAGGATCGCGGCAGGTGATCGGAGTATAACCGATCGGGTTCGACGGAGGAACAACCTACCCGAGGATTCGCCGCTCGATCCAGCCGATCAGGTCGCCGAGCCAGGGATGCGATTCGGCTTCAAACTCCAAGGTGTGCTGCGCTCCCGGATAGTCGATGATGCTCGTCGCGGTGTCGAAGCGGCCGGCGTACCTCCGCGTTTCGGGATTGCTGATGATGCGGTCCTGTTCGCCGAGCATGAGGAGGGTCGGCACGTTCACGCGCTTCGCGGCTCGCTTTAAATAAATGTCCAATGAGAAGCTGCCGAACAGGAACCGGGCGGTCGCTTGCCTCAGGCCGTGCGGTTCCTCGGCGATGAATTTCTGCCACTCGATGGACGCGGTGAAGAGGTCCGGTTCGTTCAAGGGGATCGGGAAGAACTTCCACGGGCGAAGGACGCGGGCGATCGCGATTCGCATCCGACTCGCGAACGGCGGCGCGACCTTCGGCACGAGCCCGGGGCAAAGCAGCACGAGCCCATCGACGAGGCCGGGCTTCCGATAAGGAATGCCCGCCGCGAGCTTTCCACCCCACGAGATGCCGCAGAGCACGATGGGCAAGTAGCCGCGTTCGGCCCGCAGGTTTTGGACGAACTCGGCGACATCATCGAGAAGGCGGCGGAAGCTCGGCGCGTCGCCTCGATTCGCCGTGTTCAGCCCGCCACCGCGACGATCGAGGAAGTAGACTTCGAACCCGGCCTCGGCCAGCTGATGACACGAACGCACGTACCACCCGCCGTGGCTGCGGATGCCGTGAATGAAGACGAGTCGCGCCTTCGGCGTGCCGGTCGGCGCGTAGTGGCGCAAGTAGAAGGTGTAGCCATCCGAGGCGCGAAACGTGCGAAGGCGAGCGGGGGGCGTGAGCCCCCTGATCACTTTCACGGCATCAGGGGGCTCACGCCCCCCGCTCGCCTGTTCTTCACCCAAGCAAGTTCTCCTTGCGCTTGGTCACCCAGTCCACGCGGGCGGGGTCGATACCAACGCCGAGGCCGGAGCCGACGAGGGCCGGAGCCCAGCCGCCGCGGCGAAACGTGAGGTCTTCCTTGGAGAGCGACTCCCAGACCAGATGCCGATCGTAGGAGCCTTCGACGTAGCGGAGGTCCTTCACACTCGCGGCGAATTGGCGACCGGCGGCGGAGAGGATCGCGGTCTCGCCGACCTGGCAACCGAGTTGATAACCGAGCCCGTGCCGCTTGGCCATCTGGGCGAGTCGCAGGCTCGGGATGAAGCCGCCGCACTTCGAGAGCCGCAGGTTGAACAGATCGCACCACCCGCCGCGAACCGCTCGCTCGGCATCGACTTCGCCGCACAGCGATTCATCGAGCATGATCGGCGTCTTCACTTGCTTGCGAATCTCGGCGAGGGCCGCGACCTCTTCGTGCGAAACGGGCTGCTCGACGCTCGTGATGCCGAAGGGTTCCAGGGCGCGAATGCGCTCGGCGGCCTCGGCGGCACTCCAGGCTTCGTTCGCGTCGAGCCGCAGGTCGATGGACCGGCCCAGCCAGCGCCGCGTTCGCTTGGTGCGCTTCACGTCGTCGGTGTCCGGGATGCCGACCTTCAGCTTCACCTGTTTGAACCCGGCGAGGCGATAGACGAGCGGGTAGACGCGGCCTTTCCAGCCTTTCGGGTTGCCGATCACGCCGCTGTATTGGATGCGTTCGTGCGGCTCGTAAAGTTCCGGCGCGAGCATCCCCGCGACGTTCATCAGCGGTTCGCCGAAGGCTCGACCATAGGCGTCGAGTACGGCCAGTTCCAGGGCGCATCGCGCGGCATTGCCCTGGATCAGGCGGTCGTCGCCCGGTGTCGGAGCGAGCTTCAACTTCTCGGCGAGGTGAACGGCGGCGAGGAAGTCTTCGCACGGGGAAAGCTGTTGCCCGAGGTCGCTGCGTTTGAGCAGGTCGAGGCAAGAATCTATGGTCTCGCCGGTGACGTAGTCGCGGGGCACGCCTTCCCCAAAGCCGACGCTGCCATCGGAAAGCACGCAGCGCACGACGACGTTGTCGGTCTCCGTGCGGGTATGGCTGGCGTGCGTCACCTTGCGTCGGAGCGGGATGCGAACGTGGCGCGCTTCGAGTTCGACGACTTGCATGAAGTCCTTCTTGGAGGGTGGTCCTACCGCGACCTCATGCGGTTGTTCTTGGCGTTGTGTTCGACCTCGGCCAGGCCCAACAGTTCCAGGACGGGAGGAACGTACATGCCGAATCGACCGCGCAGGCCCTTCTTGAGACCGTACCAGCCGCCGACCGGATTGCCGGGCGATCGCCCCCAGGCCTCGACCGTTCCCTCGGCCGCCGGCTTCTGCTCGTCCGCACTGCCCAGCAACATCCAGTCGCCGTGTGCTTGGAGCATCGCGTGAAGGTCGGCCAGGCAACGCAACTGGTAGCGTAACTCGGTCTTGCCCACTCGGACGATCAACGCGGGCGGTTCGGCGGCTTCGTCGCGGTACGCCGTGAACTCCGAGGTGCCGGGAGGCGTTTGGAGGAGCCACGGCGATTCTCGCGTACCAGCACTCGTGACTTCCGCTTTCTTAGCCATGCGACGATCTCCTCGAAGGTAGCGTTCGGTGCTTGGGTCAGTTAGGCCGCCGTCCACTCTCTGGAGGCTCGCAATGTTCGACACCATTTTCGCCATCGACCTCGGCCGTTACAAGTGCGTCGGTTGCATTTATTCCCGCGCCGAGCGTGCGGGGCGGGTGGCTTCGGGACTTCACGATTCCTTCACCGGGGTCGGGCTAGACGTTTCCCGTGCCCCCGATAGCATATTCCGAGATCGGACCGCTCCTGCCCCGCGTCGCGGTGCCGTCGGAAATGCCGTCGCCACCCTGAACCCGGGCGACCCCCGAAACCCTCTTACTGTTAGTCGGTTCACTCCGCCGTCCGACGTCCGGTCGGCGATTTTCTCCTTATTCCCCGGACTTGAGCCGGGCGGATCGAACGATGCTCGACAAACTCCGCAACATCGGAATCATGGCTCACGTGGACGCCGGCAAGACCACGACCACCGAGCGGATTCTCTACTACAGCGGCACCAAACACAAGACGGGCGACGTCGACGACGGCGATACGACCACCGACTACGATCCGCTCGAAAAGCAGAAGGGCATCACGATCAACTCGGCCGCCGTTTCGGTGGACTGGGGCGAGAATGAAATCAACATCATCGACACGCCCGGCCACGTGGACTTCACGGCCGAGGTCGAGCGATCCTTGCGCGTCCTGGACGGTGCCATCGGCGTCTTCTGCGCCGTCGGCGGCGTCGAAGTTCAAAGCGAAACCGTCTGGCGGCAAGCCAACAAGTATAAGGTGCCTCGCCTCGCCTTCGTGAACAAGCTCGACCGCATGGGCGCGGACTTCTGGGGCACCGTCGATCAGATTCGCTCCAAGCTGATGGCCACGCCCGCGATCGTCACGATCCCCGCGGGCCAAGACTCCGCGTTCGAAGGCCTCATCGACCTCGTCCGCATGCAGTTCATCACCCGCGACGACACCGACCCGACGAAACGGCGGTTCTTCACGAACGAGATTCCGGCCAAGTACAAGGACGATGCCGACACGCATCGCCACGAACTGCTCGACGTCATCTCGGTGGCGAGCGACGAACTCATGGAACTGGTGCTGGAAAACAAGCCGGTGCCCGTGGACGCGATCCGCAGGGCACTCCGCGTGGGGACGATTAACGGATCGTTCACGCCGGTGCATTGCGGCTCCGCGAAGATGTACCAGGGCGTGCAGCAACTGCTCGATCTCGTGGTCGATTGCCTACCCAGCCCGCTCGATCGCCCCGCGGTCGTGGGCCTGCATCCGAAGACGAAAGCCACGTTGGTCCGCAAGCCGGAAGCATCGGAACCGATGTCGGCCCTCGCCTTCAAGACCGTCGCCGAGAGCACCGGCGACCTCGTGTACATCCGCGTCTACTCCGGCGAACTGCGGCCGGGCGAAAACTACACGAACACCACCAACGGCAAGCGCGAACGCGTCGTCCGCTTCTACCGCATGATGGGCGACAAGCGGATCGAACTCGAGAGCGCCGGCCCCGGCGCGATCGTCGCCGCCATCGGCCTCAAGGACACCTTCACGGGTGCCACGCTCTGCGACCCGGACCAGCCGATTGCCCTCGAAGCGATCACCTTCCCGAAGCCGGTCGTTTCGAGCGCCATGTCGTTCTCCAAGACGCTCGACAGCGGCAAGGTGGGCGAGGCGCTCGGCCGTCTCGTTCGCGACGACCCGACGTTGAAGCAGCATACCGACGAGGAGACGAAGGAAACGATCCTCTCCGGCATGGGTGAGTTGCACCTGGAAATCAGCATGGAGAAGCTCCGCCGGGCACTGAACATCCCGCAGAGCGATCCCGCGATTCAACTGGGCAAGCCGCGCGTGGCCTACCGGCAATCGTTCGCGCGCACCGTCGATCTGGAATACAAGTTCCAGAAGCAGACGGGTGGCCGCGGCAAGTTCGCCGTGATCCACGTGCGCTACAAGCCGATGTCGCCGGAAGACGTGGAAGAGAAGCTCAAGGAGATCGAGGAACTGAAAGACCCCAAGGTGAAGCCGGACCCGAACAACGTCTACTTCGTCAACGGCATCACCCAGGGAACGGTTTCCAAGGAGTACATCCCGAGCGTGGAGGAAGGCCTCCGCGAAGGGGCCAAGAAGGGGTACAAGTTCCCCTTCCCGTTCGTCGATCTCGAGTTCGAGTTGCACTTCGGCAAGATGCACGATGTGGACTCGTCGCAGGACGCGTTCTACCTGTGTGCGTTGGAAGCGTTCCGCGACGCCGAGGGCCGCGCTGGCATCACGCTGCTCGAACCGATCATGAAGGTCGTCGCGATCTGCCCCAAACAGTATCAGGGTTCGATCTCCGGCGACATCAACCGTCGCCGCGGCCTGATCGAGGAAACGAGTGAGGACAAGGGCGTGGCCCAGGTGATGGCCAAGATTCCGCTGGCGAACCTGTTCGGCTACACGAACGATCTGCGCTCCGCGACGTCTGGCACCGCGAGCTTCTCCATGGAGTTCAGCCACTACGCCGCCGTGCGTGAGGAACTGGCCGATCTGCCGAAGAAGGACGAGAAGAAGAAGTAAGGCGAGCCGGGCGGCGTCAGCCGCCGGGTGAGTCCTGAACCGCGACCGCAAGGCCGCGGTTTTTTTGTTGACATCGGATTGCATTTTGTTACAATGTTACACATAAGTGCAATTCACAAGGAGTAAAACATGATGCCTGTGGTACGAATTTCCGACCCTGTCTACGAGCGGCTTCAACAGCTCGCGACTCCTTTCGTGGACACTCCCGATACTGTGATACAGCGTCTACTCGATTCCTACGAAGATGCCAAACCGCCGACTTCCACCGTTCTGGAGTTCCCTGTGGACACTCAAGTTGAGGGTCTGGAGTTTCCTGTGGACACTCAAGTTGAAGGCTCGATACCGACTGGAGGGCGCGGCCACCCGAGAGGAGAGTTTCTGATGCAAGGGGGCCATCCTGCGCGATCGCTGGAAGGCCGTGCCACTGAGAACACAAGCAGCAATGGGGCTACAAGGGGAGTTCTCACGCTGAAATCGGGGATCAAGTTGGCGAAATCGGCTGCCTTCCGCTGGTTGGGTTTCCACGGCTACAGTAGCGAGGCATGCTTGAATCTAGCCCAACGGTGTGGTTGGTCCGTGACTAAGAACAATCTGCTCGCACAACATGGAGATGGCTGCCGCCAGGCGAAAGGCGACAAACAGACACATGGTCCGGTCCCCAACTTGTCACCGACTGATGTCGAAGAACTGCAGGCGCTATTGAAAGAGTGAGTGCAACCAACTGCTGTAATAGTTCTGATTCCAACGAAACTTCTCAGCCGAGCATTCACCGATGTCCGCCAAGAACATCTACCACGATGCGGTGATCGCAGCCCTTCAAACGGACGGCTGGTCGATCACGCACGATCCGCTCCACCTGAAAGTTGGCGACCGCGACTTGCTCGTCGATCTCGGCGCGGAGAAACCACTCATCGGGGCGGCGAGGGGAACGGAGAAAATCGCCGTCGAGATTCAGAGCTTTCTGAGCCTCTCGCCGGTTGCCGATCTTCAACAGGCTCTTGGCCAGTACACCATGTATCGCCTCGCGCTCGTCGAGCAGCAGCCGGATCGCCCGCTGTACTTGGCGGTCCCGGAAGAGGTGTACAATGGAATCCTGTCCGAACCGCTGGGGCAGCTTGTGATGATCGGCGTCAACATTCGCTTGCTGCTCTTTGAACCGGACCTCCGGAAGGTGATTCGATGGATAAGCTAAGCCGTTACCGCGAGACGATCCGCAGCGTCCTACAGGAATTCGCGGATTGGATTCGCAAGCCCGACGATCCGATCCGGGCCGAGGTCGTTCACGATCCCGTCCTGGACCACTTCGAACTGGTGGAGTGCGGATGGCAAGGTCGTCGGCGAATCCACGGGGTCATTTATCACCTCGACATCATCGATGGCAAGATCTGGGTTCAGTACGACGCCACGGATCGCCCGATTGCGACTCAACTCGTTCAGGCCGGGATTCCGCGCGCAGACATCGTTCTTGCCGAGAAGCCAGCGGAGGTGCGGCCTCTCACGGGCTATGGAGTCGGATGACTCGCGTCGCGGAAGATCGGGTCGGGACTTGGGAAACCACCTCACACCGCGGCTCGATCGAGGAAACGAGGAACAGGCCGATCTGCCGAAGAAGGACGAGAAGAAGAAGTAAGGCGAGCCGGGCGGCGTCAGCCGCAGGGTGAGCCGCGAACGCGAAGCCGTAGGTTCTCACGCATCGAAGTAGAGCGCGAATTCATAGGGATGAGGCCGCACCCGCACGGCCGCGACCTCTTCCTTCCGCTTGAAGTCGATCCACGTCTCGATCACGTCCTCCGTGAACACGCTGCCTTGAAGCAGGAACTCGTGATCGCGTTCGAGCGCCGTCAGGGCGTCGTCCAAGGTTTGCGGAACGCGGGGCAAGTCCTTCAACTCCTCCGGCGGCATGTCGTAGATGTCCTTGTCCAAGGGCGGACCGGGGTGCGTCTTGTTGCGGATGCCGTCCAGCATGGCCATGAGCATGCCGGCGAAGGCGAGGTACGGGTTCGCCGCCCCGTCCGGCACGCGGTACTCGATGCGCTTCGACTTGGGCCGCGACGAGTAGACCGGAATGCGAACCGCCGCCGAGCGGTTCCGCTGGCTGTACGCGAGGTTCACCGGTGCCTCGTATCCAGGCACGAGGCGTTTGTAGCTGTTCGTCGTTGGGTTGGTGATCGCACACAACGCCGGGGCGTGCTTCAGCAGTCCGCCGAGGGCGTACATCGCCAATTCCGAGAGGTTCGAGTAATCGCTGCCAGCGAAGAGGTTGGTTCCGTTCTTCCAGAGCGAAACGTGAACGTGCATGCCGCTGCCGTAGTCCTCGAAGAGCGGCTTGGGCATGAACGTCGCGGTCTTGCCGTTTCGCCGCGCCACGTTCTTCACCACGTACTTGTACTTCAGCACGTTATCGGCCATCGGCACCAGTTCGTCGTAGCGGATGTTGATGGCGCACTGACCGCCGCTGGCCTTCTGATGGTGGTGGCTCTCGACCGTCATCCCGCATTCCATCATGGCGAGCATCATCTCGCTGCGGATGTCGTGGGCTGCGTCGGTCGGCGGGCAGGGGAAGTACCCCTGACGGTAGGGAACCTTGTAGCCGAGGTTCGGCTTCTCGTCGCGGCCGGTGTTCCATTCGCCCTCGGCCGAGTCCACGAAGTAGAACGCCGAGTGGCTGGTCTGGTCGAACTTCACATCGTCGAAGACGAAGAACTCGAGCGACGGCCCGAACGCGGCGACATCCGCCGTGCCCGTGCTCTTCATGTAGTTCACGGCCTTGCGGGCCACGTTCCGCGGATCCTTGCTGTAATCTTCCTTGGTCAGCGGGTCCTGAATGTTGCAGATCATGGCCAGCGTGGTGTCGCGGCAGAACGGATCGATGAAGAGCGTGTCCGGCTGCGGGACGAGCAGCATGTCCGATTCGTTGATCGGCATCCAGCCGCGAATGGAGGAGCCGTCGAAGCCGTGGCCGTCTTCGAAGAG
>JAYTGN010000004.1:0-8166 GCA_043733485.1 Gemmataceae bacterium | reverse complement strand
AACATCCGCGACTACGGTACGAAGTCGAAGCCCAGTTAGCTGCAGCCGCTGGTTTCGCCGCAGGTGTCGCACTTCGCGCACGCCCCGCTGCGCACCATCGTCAGTGACTGGCAGACGGGGCAGGGGTCGCCTTCGTAGCCCTTCTGCTTCGCCACGCGAATGCGGTCGCTCAACGACGGCTGGTTGTCGCCGGCGATGCGGTTGGTCGTCAGCGCCGTGAATAGCTGCGCCGCGGGCGAGGCGACCACGGCGTTGCCGGGGGCGGCACCCACGGGGGTCACCGTCGGGCCGGCGGACGGCTTAATGTGCTTCGACACCGGCTTCATCGCGTCCCGCTTGCGGCGGATTTCCAACTCCTCCTGGATCGGGTCTTCGGCAGGCTCGTCCGAGACGAAGGGCGTGTCCCCGAGGTCTTCGTCGATGGCGTCGCCCCGCAGGTCCTCGGGCAGCACGTGCGCCAGGTCGTGGCGGTTCAGGTACGTAATCGCCAACTCGCGGAAGATGTAGTCGATGATCGACGTGGACATCTTGATGTACGGGTTGCCCTGGACGACGCCGTTCGGCTCGAAGCGCGTGAACAAGAAGGCGTCGACGTACTCTTCGAGCGGCACCCCGTGCTGCAGCCCGAGGCTCACGGCGATGGCGAAGCAGTTGGTCATGCTGCGGAAGGCGGCCCCTTCCTTGTGCATGTCGATGAAGATTTCGCCGAGCGTGCCGTCGTCGTATTCGCCGGTGCGAATGTACATCTTGTGCGCGCCGATGCGGGCCTTCTGCGTGTATCCAGCCCGGCGATCCGGCAGCCGGCGACGGCGCGCGATGTACCGATGAATCACCTTCTCCGTGATCCGCTCCGCCATCTGCAGCGCGACGGACTTCGGCTCCTCGCTCTCCGCGGCCACCGCCGCCAGGAGCGCGGCTTCGGACGAGTCGGCCACCGAGTTCAACGGCTGGCTCAGCTTCGACCCGTCGCGGTAGAGTGCGTTCGCCTTCGTCATCAGTTGCCACGACAGCATGTACGCCTTCTTCACGTCCTCGATGGTCGCGTCGTGAGGCATGTTGATGGTCTTGGAAATGGCCCCGCTGATGAACGGCTGGGCCGCGGCCATCATGCGGATGTGCGCTTCCCACGAAAGGAATCGCTTGCCGAGCTTGCCGCACTTGTTCGCGCAGTCGAAGATCGCGTAGTGGTCGAGTTTCAGATGCGGGGCACCCTCGATGGTCATGGTGCCGCAGACGAACGTACTCGCGTCCTCGATCTGCTTCTTGGTGAAGCCGAGGTGGGCGAGCAGATCGAACGTCGGGGCTTCGAGGATCGCCGGGGGAACCTGAATCACGTTGCGGAGGAACTCGTCGCCGAGGGTCCAGCGGTTGAAGACGAACGGCAGTTCAAAGGCACCGGGCAGGCTCTCTTCGAGCTTCGCCAGCACTTCGTCCGTGAAGCCCTTGGCCTTGAGGCTCGCGGGGTTGATGTGCGGGCAACCCTGGAGCGTGGCGGCACCGCGGCTATGGCGCACGATGTCCTCGATTTGCCACGGGGCGTAGCCGAGCTTCGCGAGCGCCGGCGGCACCGATTGATTGATGATCTTGAAGTAGCCGCCGCCGGCGAGCTTCTTGAACTTCACGAGCGCGAAGTCCGGCTCGATGCCGGTCGTGTCGCAATCCATGATGAGGCCGATAGTGCCCGTGGGGGCGATCACCGTGACCTGAGCGTTGCGGAAGCCGTGCTTCTCGCCGAGTTCGAGCATGCGATCGCACTCGGACCGCGCCGCGGCAAGAAGTTCCGGCGGGCACGAACGCGCGTCGATGCCCACGGGGTAAACGCTGAGTTGTTCGTACTCGGAAGGTGCGGCAGCGTACGCGGCCCGGCGGTGGTTGCGAATCACCTTGAGCATCGGTTCGCGGTTCGCTTCGTACCGATCGAACGCACCGAGTTCGGAGGCGATCTCGGCGGAGGCAGCGTAAGCGCCCGCGTGCATGATCGCGGTGTATGCCGCACACTGAGCCCGACCCTCCGGCGAATCGTAGGGGATGCCCTGCACCATGAGCAGCGCGCCGAGGTTCGCGTAGCCGAGGCCGAGCGTGCGGAAGTCGAACGACTTCTGCGCGACGGACTGGCTCGGGAACTGCGCCATGTGGACGCTGATTTCGAGAATCAACGTCCAGATTCGCACGGCGTGGCGATAAGCTTCGATGTCGAACTTCGCGGCGCTCGCGTCGAAGAACGTGAGCAGGTTCAAGGACGCGAGATTGCACGCCGTGTCGTCGAGGAAGGCGTACTCCGAACACGGGTTCGTTGCGTTGATGCGACCATCGGCGGGGCAGGTGTGCCAGTCGTTGAAGGTCGTGTCGAACTGCAAGCCGGGGTCGGCGCAGCTCCACGCGGCGTAGGCAATCTGGTCCCACAGGTCGCGGGCTTGCAGCGTCTTATTCGCCTTCGGCTCGCGGCCCTGCTTCTTGGCAGTTGCCAGTTCCGTTCGCCAAAACAGCTTCCACTGGCCGTCGGCTTCCACCGACTGCATGAACTCGTTCGGGATGCGAACCGAGTTGTTGCTGTTCTGCCCGGACACCGTGTAGTACGCCTTCGAGTTCCAATCGGTGTCGTACTCGTCGATCTCGATGTGGTTGAAGCCCTGCTTGGAAAGCTGAATGACCCGCGCGATGAAGTTCTCGGGGATCATCGCGATGCGGGTGTCGAGGATCGCTTTCTTGAGGTTGGCGTTGGCCTTGGGGTCGTACTTCTCGGCGGCGTTCGGATGCGTCTGAATCGCCTTCAACACGGCGTTGAGGTTCTTGTTCATGAGCCGCGAACCCGTGACCAGGTCCGCGACCTTCTGCTCTTCGACGACCTTCCAGTTCACGAATTCTTCGATGTCCGGATGGTCGAGGTCGAGGACGACCATCTTGGCGGCGCGACGGGTGGTGCCGCCGCTCTTGATGGCACCGGCGGCGCGGTCGCCGATCTTGAGGAAGCTCATGAGCCCGGACGATTTGCCGCCGCCGGAGAGTGGTTCGCCTTCGCCGCGGAGTTGCGAGAAGTTCGAGCCGGTGCCCGAGCCGTACTTGAAGATGCGGGCTTCGCGAACCCAGAGGTCCATGATGCCGCCGTCGTTCACGAGATCGTCCGAGACGTGCTGGATGAAGCAGGCGTGCGGGGCCGGGCGTTCGTAGGCGGAACTGGAGCGGCTCAGGGCCTTGTTCGCGGGATCGACGTAGTAGTGGCCCTGGGGCGGCCCTTCGATTCCGTAGGCCCAATGGAGCCCCGTGTTGAACCACTGCGGGCTGTTCGGGGCCGCCATCTGCTTGGCGAGCATGTAGCAGGTTTCGTCGTAGAAGGTGCGGGCGTCGGCTTCGGTGGTGAAGTAGCCGCCCTTCCAGCCCCAGTAGGTCCAGCACCCGGCGAGTCGATGGAAGACCTGGCGCGAGTCGGTCTCGCCGCCGGTGGGGGTGTCCGTGTGTTCGGGGGTCGTGCGCTGGAGCCAGCCGGGGACGTTGTTCTCCAAGACCTTGTTGGTGCGTTCGGGGATGCCGGCACGGCGGAAGTATTTCTGGGCGAGGATGTCGACCGCCACTTGCGACCACGCGGCCGGCGCCATCGCGTCCTTCATTTCGAAGACGACGGAGCCGTTGGGGTTCACGATGCGCGACGTGCGCGGCGTGAACGGAATCGCGGCGAATGGATCTTGACCTTCACGAGTGAAGCGGCGAGCGATCTGCATGGTGGATGTCCGTATGCCAGGCGTGCGAAGCACGCGGGGTCCGTTTAAGTGTCTGTCGTTTAGCCGCGACGCGGAGTCTTCGGAGCGGAGCGTGGAGGCTCCGGCATTGTCGCGCTCCGCTCCGAAGACTCCGCGTCGCGGCTAAACTTTCGAGTCTCTGACGATTTGGAACAGCCGAGTTTACCCTTCACAGAACCTTCGTCTAGCTCAGTCGCAGACAGCTCGCGGCGAATTATTTCTTTCCGCCGGGCGAGCTCTCCGATTGCACGAACGGAAGCGTCAGCCCCTTCTGGTCCTGGTACTTCCCCTTCTTGTCCGCGTAGCTCGTGCGGCACACGGCCTCGCCCTTCAAGAAGAGAATCTGAGCGATCCCTTCGCCGGCGTAAATCTTCGCCGGCAGCGGCGTCGTGTTGCTGATCTCGATCGTGATCCGGCCCCGCCACTCCGGCTCCAAAGGCGTCACATTCACGATGATACCACACCGGGCATACGTGCTCTTGCCCAAACAGACGCACAGGATGTCGCGCGGGATTTCCAGATACTCCACCGTTTCCGCCAAGGCGAAGCTGTTCGGCGGGATGATGCAGTAATCCCCTTCCACATCGACGAACGACTTCGGGTCGAAGTTCTTGGGATCGACGGTGCTGCCCCAGACGTTGGTGAACACCTTGAAGTGGCGATCGACGCGGACGTCGTAGCCGTAGCTGGTGACGCCGTAGGAGATGGCTCCGGGGCGGTGTTCGAGCGAGGCGCGGGGTTCGATCTTGATGTCCCGCTCGATCATCCAATCGGGTAGCACGCCCATGGGCGTTCGCCTCCTGCGAGAGCGGGATATTTGAGAACCCAGCGGCGCGACCCCGGCAAACAGGGTGTGAAACGAAGCGGAAACCGAAGCCGCGCTGCTGGAGTGGGCGTATTGTACCCGAGCCCCCGCGTTGTACAGCCGAAAAGTTCGAACGACGGCTTCGGAACGCCGTAACCTCCGAACTCGCAACGCGGTACAGTTTGAAAAAAAGGACGATCATGGCCCTCTGGCTCTTCAAACAGGAACCGAGATGCTACAGTTTCGCCAATCTCGTGAAGGACGGCTCGACCACCTGGGACGGCGTCGCCAACGCGACCGCCCAAAAATACCTCCGCAGCGTGAAGAAAGGCGACCGCGTTTTCTTCTACCACACCGGCGACGACCGAGCCGTCATCGGCATCATGCAAGTGACCGCCGACCCCACGCCCGACCCCAAGGATCCCGCGGGCAAGCACGTCATGGTGAAGGTGAAGCCCGTGCGCAAGCTGAAGTATTCCGTGCCGCTCGTGGCGATTCGCGACGAGAAGTCGTTCTCCAATTGGGAACTGGTTCGCATCTCGCGGCTCTCCGTGATGCCCGTGCCCGAAGAGATTTGGAAGCGGATCGAGGCGATGAGCGAAGAGGAGTGATCGAGCAATACCGTGCCCTTCACGCAACTCAAATCTCACGATAAAAGGGTGTCTCATGAGCAAGCTCGCGGGCCGGGTGGCCGTGATCACGGGCGGCGGATCGGGAGTGGGCAAGGCCGTTGCACAACTCTTCTTGAAGGAAGGGGCGAAGGTCGTGATTGCGGGCCGCGACGCCGCGAAGCTCGCCGCGGTGGTTGCCGAGGCGAACGCCGGCGATTCGATTCGCGCCGTCGCCACGGACGTGACGAGTGCCGAGCAGTGCCAGGCTCTCATCGATGCCGCGACAAAGGCCTTCGGTCGCGTCGACATTCTCGTGAACAACGCCGGCACCAACCTGAAGGCTCGCACCATTCGCGAACTCACGCCCGAAGCGTGGGACGCGATGATTCGCACGAACCTCGACGGCGCGTTTTACTGCACGAAGGCCGTGCTGCCGCAAATGTTCGAACGCAAGGACGGCGTGATCGTGAACGTGGTTTCGGTGGCGGGCAAGCGTGCGAACCCTCTCGGCGGCGCGGCCTACGTCGCAGCGAAGTTCGCAATGGGCGGGCTCGGGCTCGTGCTTTCCAACGAAGAAAAGGACAGCGGCGTGCGGGTGAGCAACGTCTATCCCGGCGAGATCGACACGCCGATCTTGAAGGTGCGACCGAACCCGGTTTCCGAAGAACACCGCGCGTCGATCTTGAAGCCGGAAGACGTGGCCGAAGCGGTGCTGTTCGTGGCGAGCCTGCCCGCTCGCGTCTCGGTACCGGAACTCGTCATCAAGCCGACGTCGCAGATGTACTGGTGAGAAGTCACGAACTGAAACCCGGTTTCTGCTCTGGAAACCGGGTTTCTCGACAGGTCTGGAGAAACCCGGTTTCCAAAGCAGAAACCGGGTTTCAAGTCTCGACATGCTCACCCGAACGCCAGGCCCGGCTTCGGCAAGGCCGGCGCTTTCACGACCTCGGGTTCGGGCAGCACGCTCGGAACCGGCAACGGCTTCGGTGCTTCTTTCTTCAACTCCCCAATCGGCACTCCCGCGAACACCTTGTTCACATCCTCGGTATCCAGTTCTTCGTGAACCAGAAGCGCCTCGGTCAGGTGATCGAGCTTGTCCCGATTCGCCGCGATGAGTTCCGTCGCTCGCTGGAGCGACTCGGAGAGAAGGCGATGAACCTCTTCATCGATGATCTGGGCCGTGGCCTCGCTGAAGTCGCGCTGCTCGTGAATCTCCTTACCCAAAAAGACGTGCTCCTCGTTCTGGTTGTAGAAGACCGGCCCGAGGCGTTCGCTCATGCCGAACTGCGTGACCATGAGCCGGGCGATGCGGGTGGCCTGCTTGAGGTCGCCGATGGCACCGGAGAGCGGTTCTCCGAGCACGAGTTGATCCGCGGCACGGCCGCCCATCGCGGTCACGAGCTTCGCGAAGAGTTCGCTCGCCGAGCGATCCACCTTGTCTTCGTCGGGCTGGAACATCGTGACGCCGCCGGTGCGGCCGCGAGGAATGATCGAGACGCGGTCGAGCTTGTCGGTGCTGGGCAGCAGCCACGAGCAGAGGGCGTGGCCGGCTTCGTGAACGGCGGTGCGGCGCTTCTCTTCGAGCGAAAACGGCTCTTCGCGGAGCAGGCCCAGGATCACGCGATCCGCGGCCTTCTCGAAATCGTCTTGCTCGATGCTCTGCTTGCCCGCACGCGTGGCTTGGAGCGCGGCCTCGTTGGCGAGGTTCCGCAGGTCCGCTCCGCTCATGCCGACCATGCTGCGCGCGATCCGCTCCAAGTCGATGGCGTCGGATAGCGGCTTGTTGCGGGTGTGAACCTTGAGGATTTCGAGCCGCCCGCGCCACGTCGGCTTATCGATCGTGACGTGCCGGTCGAAGCGGCCTGGCCGTAAGAGTGCCGAGTCGAGAACGTCCGGGCGGTTGGTCGCCGCGAGAACGATGACGGTCTCGTTCGGCTGGAAGCCGTCCATTTCGGAGAGAATCTGGTTGAGGGTTTGTTCGCGTTCGTCGGAGCCGCCGCCGAGGCCCGCGCCGCGCATCCGCCCCACGGCGTCGATCTCGTCGATGAAGATCACGCACGGGGCGTTGTCCTTCGCGTTCTTGAACATGTCGCGGACGCGGCTCGCCCCGACGCCGACGAACATCTGGATGAACTCGGAGCCGTTGATGTTGAAGAACGGCACGTTCGCCTCGCCGGCCACGGCCTTGGCCATGAGCGTCTTGCCCGTACCCGGAGGGCCGACGAGCAGCACGCCCTTGGGCACCTGGGCTCCGAGCCGCGTGAACTTGCTCGGCTCCTTCAAGTAATCCACGATCTCGCTCAGTTCGCGCTTGGCACCTTCCATGCCGGCCACGTCGTCGAACGTCGTTCGGCCCTTCCCCTTTTCGTAGCGCTTGGCCGGGCTGCGGACGTAATTGTTGAGGAACCCGCCGCCGACCGGATCGCGGAATCGAGGCAGCACGAAGAAGACGAAGAGCGCGACCAGGATGCCGATGAACAGCAGGTTGAGCAGCAGCGTGCCGAGCAGCGGATTCGGCTCGTCCTGCTTGCCCACACTCAGCTTCTCGGCGTCCTTGTTCTTCTCGCGAAACTCGGCGTCCTTCTTCTCCATCGTCTCGATGAGCTTGTTCTGATCGTCCGAGTGCGGGAGGTTGACCTCGAACTTACCGCTCTTGATGTTCAGCTTCGCGGCGGGATCGACGCTGGCATCGCGGACCTCGCCCTTCGCACGCTCGTTTCCGATGAAGACGATCTTCTTGATCTGCCCCGCTTCGACGAGTTCCTTGAAGTCCGAGTAGTTGATGGCCTTGGTGGGATCGTTGAGGACGTACACGGCTCCGATGACGACGAGCAGGGCCAGCACGATCCAGCCGCCGGGAATGAGCGGATTGGCTCGGCGCGGCGTCGCGGGAGGCACGGTTGCTGGCGGTCGGTCGGTCGGAGCCATCTCGTCGTCCCTCGGTCGAAGTCGCGCCCCCGGATCGGGCGCGGGGAGAAGTGTTTACGATAGCAGACGAGCGAATCGCGGGCCATGC
>JAYTGN010000003.1:0-19966 GCA_043733485.1 Gemmataceae bacterium | reverse complement strand
GATGCGGGCCGGCGACCGGGCGACGGCAGCGATCAACCTGCCCTTTTTTCTGTGGCCTCTCAGGAGAGGCTCTTCTGATCCGGCAACGGCCGCCCGTGCAGCGTGCGGCCTCTGAAACCCCCTTTTCATGCCCCGGCCGCTCGCGACCGGGGCGGTTTCATTTCCGCCTTCCTCACATTTCGCTCTGGGGTCTCGGATGTCTCCGAGCAGACCGGGATTCCCTCTCACCCCGACTTCGTGTTCCCTTGCGTGCGTGGTGCGTTCCCCGGTGCCCCGGTGGCGCTCTGGAGTAGCGCCAGCATCGCGGCGCGAATCGCGTCGGGCAGGATCGGCCAAGCGTCGATCAGCCGGGAAAGGTCGGGATCGCCGGAATCTGCTGCTCCCGGTGCTGCTCCCGAATGGTTAGTGGGTGATGAAGTGCCTGAAACCATGGGCTCTGGCGAAGTAAGGCAACGGTTTGCAAAACCGTCACCCCCGGTTCGAATCCGGGCGAGGCCTCTCTTTCAAAAGCAGTCTTTCGCCGCCCCAAACCCTGCCCATTGCAGGGTTTTTTCTTTTCCCCACGTATGCTCTGCCTGCCGGGGGACGCGAATCGAGTACAAAATCAGCGCCGAACGCCTTCGCCGAAAGCTCCAATTGCAACCGTGAGTTTCATCATGCTCCGCCTACTCGTTGCCGCGGCGATGCTCTCCACGTTTTCGGCGTTCGCCGCCGACCCACTGCCGGCGGGAGCTAAGGCGCGGCTCGGCACGCCGCGGATGCGCGATCTCGCCGGTTGGAACGGTGCCGTACTCGCCCCAGACGGCAAACACCTCTACGCACAAACGCCGAAGGGAATCACGCGCTACGAGATCACCAGCGGCGAACCGGCCGGGTCGATCGGCGAGCGAGCCGGCGGCTTCGAGCGTCGATTAGAAGTGTCGAGCGATGGCACGCGCGTGCTCAGCGCGAACTATTCCTCCGTCGCGGTCTGGGATGCCATCTCTGGCAAAACGCTGGCCGAAGTGAAGCGGCCGATCCCCTTCGGAGATGCCGGTGCCTCGATTTCCGCGGATGGCAAGATCTTCGCCGCTGGCGGGAGCCTCGACTTCAACGCCAAGGACAAACCCGTCACTGCGGTGGTCTGGAGCGTCGAGAAGAACGCGAAGCTGGCGGAAGTCGCTGTGCTTCAGAATCAATCGGCAAACGTGGCTCTCTCGCCAGACGGCAAGCTGCTTGCGACTTGGGGAACGCACTTCGAGCGGAACCCGTCGAAGGACGGCCCCGACCCGGCCACCGACCCCAACCGCATCGTCCAGTTTTGGGATGCCACCACCGGCAAGGAACTGGCGAAGTTTCGCACCGAGAGTTTCGGCACGCCGCACGTCGCGTTCTCACCCGATGGGCAAGTTGCGGCCTTCTCGACGGGCACGGGCGCGATTCGCCTCATCGACCCCAAGACGGGTGCGGATCGCCGGCGACTCTTCGGCCGCGCCGATCAGGCATCGCGCCTGGCGTTCTCACCGGACGGCAAGACGCTGGCCTCGGCGGGGAACGACGGCACCGTTCAACTTTGGAACGTCGCCGACGGCGCGCGAATCGGCATGATCGAGTGCCCGGTCGGATCGCTGTCGGTGGGCGTCCGTGGGATCGTCTTCACCTCGCCCGAGCGGGCCGTGGCGTGGACGGCGGTCGGGCTCACCGCGATCGTTTGGGAACTGCCTTCGGGGAAACTGCTCTCGCCACTCGCGGGTCACGTCTCGGGAGTGCGCTCGATCGCGTTCGCGGCCGAAGGCAAGGAGGTTCTCACCAGTGGCGACGAGGGCGCGATCCACCGCTGGGATTTGGCGGGTCAAAATCTGGGTGAAGTGAAACTGCGGAACTCGGGGAGTTTCGGCTCGCTCAGCCGGTTCCCCATGAGTCAAACGACGCTCACGGAGGATGGCAAGTTTGTGGTCGGGCAGCTGGGGATGAGCGGCCTCTATGAAATCGCGACGGGCCGACAGATTGCCGCGCCGCAAGCCGGGTCGAATGTGGACGCGAGAACGATTCTCTGCCGCGACGCCCGCACGTTTCTCGTCGTGCCGAACCTTCCCTACCCGCCCAAGCCGCAGCCCAAGTCGCTCGCCATTGCGGTGTGGGATGTCGCGACCGGCGTGAAGTTGTGCGATCTCGAAGCGCCGGTCGGCGAGGTGACGATTGCCGCCGCGAGCCCGGATCGTTCGAAACTCGCCACGGTGATCGCAACCCGAACGCCCGATAACAAGGCGTTGTTCCAGGTGATCGGCTGGGACCTCACGACCGGCAAAAAACTGGGCACCTATTCGGAACCTGGCGGATTCGGAGCCACCTTCCTTGCGATGGCCCCGGATAGCATTTCCGCGATTGCCTCCTCGCCGACGGGCAAGGTCTTCGTCCTGAACCTCGTGGAAGGGAAGGCAACGCGGGAGATCGACACGGGGCGTCGGAACCTGACGGCTGCTCCCGCGTTCGCGCCGGGCGGCAAGCAGTTCGCGCTGGCGACCGGCCCGGGCACCGAGTCACCGAGCGAAGTCAAGATTTACGAATGGGAAGGAGTCAAACCGGGAGCCTCGTTTCGCGGTCACAGGGGTGCCGTGAACTGTTTGGCGTTCTCGCCGGATGGCAAGACGCTGGCCTCGGGTGGCGTGGATACGACGGTGTTCCTCTGGGACGCCACCGCGAAGCCCAGCCCGCCTTAGGCGACCAGTTCGGCCACGGCGGCTCGTAGGGTGGGCCGGACCGCGATGGCCGCGAACTTCGGGCTCCGGATGATCGCTGGGCACGGTCGTTCCCTCGGGCGGCGAGACGGCACTGCTCCCAAATATGGCACGCGATTCGGGTTCCCGTAATCAGAAACGAAAAGCGGTGCTGAAGCGAGACTTTTGCCCCTACGCCGCAGGCGGATAGACACCCGCTCCGGCGATGAGCCCGGCGAGGAAGCCGACGGCGTCGTTGCGGGCCTTCGCGGCCTCGGCCATCGCTTCGAAATCGTTCAGCCGCTTGGCCAACTCGCCGACGCTGGGGCAGATGAGCGCACGCTCGTCTTCGTTCGCCAGCATCGCCTTCGCGGCTTCGAGCGCCTCGCGCAGTTGGTTCACCCGCACGAGTAGGTTGATGTAAACCTGGGCCGCGTAGCTCGCGCCCTCGGCCGCTTCGCGTTCGGCCTTCGCCTTGAAGCGAGCGAGGCCTTCCTCCACATTCACACCGGCCACAACATTGAGGAAGGGCAGGAAGTCGTCGTAAAGCTCCTCGAACGGAGCGTCTCCACCGCCGCCGCGAATGGTGGGCGAGAGCCGTCGGCCGTACTCGCACAGATCGCGAGCCCAGTCGTTCTCACGGCCCGCGGGGAGGTACATGCTCATCTGGCAGACGCTGGAGAGGTGCGACGTGTCGATGTGGTACGAGTCGTCGGCGAAGAGTTCCGGATGCCCCTCGGCCATCTGCTTAATGGAGATTCCGGCGGGAGCGGTGATACTGCGGCCTTCGAGATCGCCGCGGAGGCGTTCGGTGAGTTGTTCGTGAATCGCCCGAACGAGCCGACCGACGCAGTAGTCGCGCAGCTCGGGATTCGAGTTGAGGTCGGAACTGCTCACGGTCGTGATCGCGGAACAGACGCCGTGGCGATCGAGGATGAGGTCGAAGCCTTTCTTGGGAAGCACGCCGCCCTGCCACGCGATTTCGATGAGGGGGTAGATGTCGTCGTCGGGCTTGGGCTGGTAGTTTTCGAGTGCAGCGCGAACGGGTTCGGGTTCGCCGAGCATGCGGAAGAACGTCCAGGCTTTGGGGAGTTCGCCGCGTTCGAGGAAGATGCCGCCGACGTGCCGGCCGGCATCGCGGATGGCGGCTTCATAGGGTTCGTGGGTATGAGCCGGGAGATCGGCGGACGGGCCGGTTGGAAAAGGTGAGACGCCCAACTCGATCCGCTTCTTCAGGAGGAGAGCATAGAAGAGGCTGTTGAAGTCTTCGGCGTTTCGCAGCTCGGCGATCAAGGCTTCAGCGGCCGCGGTGGGTCCGCCCGAGGCGAGTGCGGCCTTGAGCCGATCGAATGCCGCGGGCTCGAACGTGGGAAGTTGCTGAGGCTCGGTATCGGTCATCGAAACGGCTCCGGGAGCGCCTGGGGTGGGATGGAAGTATAGTAGCACCCGCGTTCTCGGTTGGGCCGTGGAATGCTTTTCACCCCTCGCCACAACCCCCACCTTGGGGAACCCCTTTTCCCGTTACTTTCGGGCAAACCGGTTGCCCGGAGGCGATTTGTAAACTTTCCTTTCTCTATCGAGTGACAACCGGGAACATGCAGCGCGAAGCACGGTTAGCAGTTTGGGCCAAATGTTCCCAGTGTACCGGTTGTAGCGACTCGCTTACGGAGAAGGATTGCCCATGCTTCCGCCGCGCCGCCTGATCCTCGCTGCCAGCGACCCTCGGCTCACGCAAGCCGTTCAACTGCAGTTGCAGCGGTCGCTGCAAATCACGTGTCCCGTGGTTCGCTTCGACGAAGTCGCGAATTTGCTCGCGCCGGAAACGGATGGCGACATCTTGCTGCTGGCGTCGGAACCGGGCGATGTGCCGATCGTGGAAGCCGTGGTGCGCGAAGCGAAAGTGCAGCAATCCCCAGCGAGTTTCGCGATTCTGGAATCGGAAGCGGTCGCGGCGCAGAAGCCGTTCGAACATCTGGACCCGCACCTGTGCGGTCGGTGGATTTGGCCGCACCAAACGCGCGACCTCACCATCTGGGCCCGGCGATCGCTCAGCCCCGGCAACCGCTTCGCCGACCCCGCCACGGAAACCATCAGCCAGAAGATTCGCCGCAAGCTCGTGAACCACACGCCCTCGCTCACCGCGATGGTCGAGCAACTGTGCATTGCCGCGGCCCACGACGTGACCGTGTTGATCGAGGGCGAAACCGGCACGGGCAAGACCTTCCTCGCGAAGTTGATTCACGATTGCTCCGCTCGCAAGGCGAACCGCTTTCTCGTCGTCTCGTGCGGCACGCTCTCGGGCAATCTGATCGCCAGCGAGTTCTTCGGCCACGCGAAGGGTGCGTTCACCAGTGCCGATGGCGCGAAGGTCGGCAAGTTCGCCGCCGCCGGCGAAGGCACCATTCTGCTGGACGAAATCGACACGCTCGGGCTCGAACACCAGGCGAACCTGCTCCGCGTGATCGAGACCGGCGAGTTCGAACCCGTGGGCAGTAACGACACGCAGACGTGCAAGGCGCGGATCGTCGCGGCCACGAATTGGAACTTGGCGGAGGCCGTGGAGCGCGGCACCTTCCGCCGCGACCTGTACTATCGGCTGCACGTCATCAGCTTCCAGTTGCCGCCGCTGCGACATCGGCCCGAAGACATCGGCCCGCTCGTTCGAGGCATGGTCGCGCGGTACAGCACGAAGTTCGGCAAGCGCATCTTCACCGTCTGTCCCGATGCCCTGCGGGTACTCGAAGCGTTCCCCTGGCCCGGCAACATCCGCCAACTCGAGAACGTGGTTCAACAGGCCGTGCTCACCAGTTCCGGGAACGAACTGAAGCAGCACCACCTTTCGCCGCTCGTGAACTCGCGGACGGATTCGCCGACCATCGCGCTCCCCGTGTCGAACGGATACGGAGGAACGTTGAAGGAGAGCCGGGTCGCCATGGAACGGACGAACATTTTGCGGGCTTTGGAGCGTGCGGGGCAGAGCCGCACGCGGGCCGCGAAACTGCTCGGCATTAGCCGGGTGACGCTCTACAAAAAGATGGGCAAGTACGGCTTGCTTTCGCCGAAGGACAAGCCGATGACGATCCCATTTGAGAGCTTCGGGACGGGATGAGTTTGTCCGCGGTACTTACATAAATCCGCGTCGCGGCTAAGCTCGAAGCGCTTCACCCCTTTCATTGCGGTCCCTTGACGCCTCAACCCGCGCGGGCTAGCGTACACGGGTTGTATTGCACCGTGTTCCTCGCACAGGTTTCTCATGCCCGGTACGTGTGTGGTCGGTTTACAATGGGGCGACGAGGCCAAGGGAAAGATCGTCGATTTGCTCGGCGATCAATTCGACTACGTCGTGCGGTACAACGGCGGAGCCAACGCCGGGCACACCGTGGTCGTCAACGGTAAGACGTTCAAACTTTCACTGCTGCCCACCGGCGTGATTCGCCCCAACATCCTCTCCGTCATCGGCAACGGCGTGGTGGTCTACCCGCCGCGATTCCTGGAAGAAGTCGAACAACTTCGCGCGGTCGGCATCGACCTCACCGGCAAGCTCTTCCTCAGCGATCACGCCCACGTCATCTTCCCCTACCACATGGAAGAAGAGCGCCTCGCGGAAGGCAGCAGTGAGAGCGGGAAGATCGGAACGACGGGTCGCGGCATCGGGCCGTGCTATCAGGACAAAGTCGGTCGGCGCTTCGGCGTCCGCGTCGGAGAGTTGCTTGATCCGCAGCACCTCCGCGAACGCCTCAACGCCATCGTGCCCTTCAAGCTGCGACTCATGGCTGCGTTCGCCAACGGCACCGATGCCGTGAAGCCGATGGATGCCGGCCGGATCGCGGACGAATACCTCGGCTACGCCGAACGCATCCGCCCTTACATCACGGATACCGCGCGGCTCCTGCACGAAGCCCTCCGCGATCGCAAACGCGTCCTGTTCGAAGCGGCACAAGGTAGCCTGCTGGACGTGGATCACGGCACTTACCCGTACGTCACGAGTTCGAGTAGCTTGCCTTCCGGGATCTGGGGCGGGACCGGCGTGCCCGCCAAAAACGTGCAACGGACGATCGGCGTGGTGAAGGCGTACACCACGCGGGTGGGAAAGGGTCCATTCCCCACGGAACTCGACGATGGGCCCGAAGGCCTTGGGGAACGCATCCGCAAGATTGGCCGCGAATACGGCACGGTCACGGGGCGACCGCGCCGCGTGGGCTGGTTCGATGCCGTGGCGGTTCGCTACACCGCGGCCCTCGCCGGTGCCGACGAAATCACCGTGATGCTCGTCGACGTACTCAGCGGCCTACCCGAGTTGAAACTCTGCACGGCCTACGAAATCGACGGCGAACGCACGACCCACTTCCCCAGCGACTCGTTCCGGCTCGAACGCTGCAAGCCGATCTACGAGACGATTCCCGGTTGGAAGGAAGACATCACCGGTGCCCGCACGCTGTCGGACCTGCCCGCCGGCGCTCGCCGCTACGTGGATCGCATCTCCGAACTGGTCGGCTTGAAGGTGTCGATCGTTTCAGTGGGGCCGGACCGCGCCCAGACAATTCTCACGTCGTGAGTTCGAGTCCGAGTTTGTGCAAGTGGATGTGGTGCGGCCCGAGCTTGCCGCCGTAGTTCCCGGCCGTGATGCGGAGTACGCCCGGCTGGCACGCGGCTCGGATGCCCACCCGCATCGCATCCTCTACGGCCTTCAAGTCCAGCCCGTCGATCACGAGTTCGTAAACGGCGTTCACCCCCTCGGGCAGTGCCGAGTTCACGAGGCCGCGAAGGCTCGGGCAATAAGCCTCGTTGGTGCTCGCCTTGAGCGACGGGTACTTGCTGCCGACTTTGCTACCGGAGCGCACGATGCCGCCGGGGAAGGGGAGGATCACGCGGGGAAGACGGCGAATTGCCTCGACCGCGGCTTCCGCCGCCGCGAGCGTTTTCGACTGCGTCTCGCCGAGGATCAGGAAGTTCCCGCCGGCCACGCCCTTCACGGTGCCGAACAGGTCTTCGCAGAGAAATTCGCCGTCCATGGTCGGCATGCGCCAGTAGCGTTTGCCGTCGAGCAACTTGCTGATCTGCCAGCCGTCGCCGAAGAACCTTAGGCTACCGCCGACCTTGATGCTCTTGCCGGGATCGCCGACGAGCCCGTTGTAGCACGCCGTCGTGGCGCACGTGAGGACGCACTGAGCGACGCGGTTCACCACGGCCTTCTGCAGATTGTCGCGGCTGAATCCAAAGAAGAGTAGCGACACGCCGGGCCGTCCGTCAGGCGTTTCTTCCGGCGAAAGTTCGCGCTCGATCCCCGCCTCGGCATCGCAGCCGATCACCGACGCGGCGTAGCCCGTGGCGGTCTGCCCCGCGACGCGCGCCCATCCGATCGTCTCGGCGGTGACGACCAGATTCGTCGCCGACATCGGAAACGCTTCGGCGAATGTCTCGTCGATCGGAACGGAATTAACGGTGAGCAAGGGTGGACTCGCGGGGAGGTTTGAAGCCCGTGTCGGGAAGAGGGATTATAGTTCCTCACGAGTCGAAGAGGCAGCGCGGAACCAAGAACAGTATGATGTCGGGAGACCGCAGGGAACCGGCTCACGGTGAACTCATGTCCGAATTTCACGACGAACCGCCGAGGGTGGATTTGGATGTGCCGATGGCGCGGCGCGCTCCGAGAGAACCGCCGCAACCGGGGTTCTGGCTCGCCACCATTCTCACCTTCGCCTACTGGATCGTGCTCATCGGCTTCATGGTGGGCTTCATCGTGGTCGCCGCGTTCTTGATCGGTTTCTTCGGTCCGAAGGGTGCTCTCGAAACGAAGCCCGGTGCCGACGCGGGCAATATCGGTTCGCTCTCCCCGGCCCTCCGCGATGCGGTGGCCTGGTCCTTTCCCGCAGGTTACTTCGGCGGGCTCCTCTTCAGCGTCGTGATCCTTCGCGCCCTGGTAGGCAGAAGCTGGTTTCGCGACATCGGCCTGGCGCGGTTGCCGCTTTTTCACCTCCTTCTCGCCGTGCTTGCGATGCCGGGCTTCGTGATCGTCAGCAGTGCGCTCGCCCAACTCTTGCAACCGATCGATCCCGCGATCTTCGGCCTGCTCGGTTTCGGCGAAGTCGGCGACCAAGGGGAGATGCTGCGCCTGCTCTTTCAAGATTTCCACTGGTCGTTTGCGGTCTTCGCCATCGGTGTCGGGCCCGGCGTGGTGGAGGAACTCTGGTGCCGGGGGTTCCTGGGTCGGGGCCTCGTGGGCCGCAACGGTTGGTTCGTGGGGATCGCACTCTCTTCGCTGTTCTTCGGCGCACTGCACGTGTGGCCGCCCTCGTACGTACTGGTGACGGCCGCGATGGGAGCCGGCTTGCACTTCGCCTACGTCGCGTCGCGGAGTTTGTGGGTGCCGATCGCGATTCACCTAGCCAACAACAGCTTTGCCGCCTTGGGTTCGGTGCAGGCGATTTCTACTGAAGGAATGGAAGCGGCAGCGCAAGCGAATCCGGTTCCCATCGTCGCGCTCGCTTCGTGCCTGCTAATCTGCTGCGGCCTCGCGATGTGGCAAGCGCGGTGGACGTGGCCGGGGGAACAACCCGGACTACTGATCCCGCCAGCCCGTTCGGGGTTGAAGCTGACGCGGTCGAGGCCCTCTCTGCTTCTGACGCTCGCGGCGTTCGGATTTTGCGCCGCGTTGATGGGTCTGCTGCTGGCTTAACCGCCGAATCCGCTTCCCCGCCCGCACTCGGCGTTCTATCGTGAACGCATGGCCGTCCCGAGCAATCCGAGTGCGTTCCTCGTCGTCCGCCGCGACGACGGGTTCGGCGACGTGTACCCGCTGCAAGACGGCACGCGGTATACACTGGGCCGCGCCCCGACCAACCGCATCGTGCTCCGCGACGACCTGTGTAGCCGCGAACATGCCGAGGTCTACCAGGCGGAAGGAGGGTGGTTCGCTCGCGATTTGGGCAGCTTGAACGGCTCGTACCTAAACGCCGAGCAACTCCGCAAGGATCGTCGGCTCGTCCCTCAGGACGAACTCCGCGTCGGCCGCGTGCAACTCGTGTTCATCGAAGACCTGACGCAACTTCCGGATTTGCCGCAGCCGCGGCCCTCGCGTCCCGAGAAGGGCGGCGACGGCCTCGAAATCAAGAAGCGACTCGGGAACACGCGCTACTTGCCGCCCGCCGCCCCGCCGCCCGGGGCCACGCCCGTTGCCGAGCCGATCAAGCACGATACTCGCGTCGCACCCACGCAGGCCCTCTCGGTTCTCTACCGGCTCGCGCTCGACATGGCCGATGCAACCACGCCTGCCGAACTCGGCGAACTCGTCGTGGACGCACTCTTCCGCGCCACTCCGGCCGAGGTCTGCGCCGTGCTCGCCTTGAAGGAAGGCCGCGAGTTCGAGCCCGTCGTCTACCGCCATCGCGGACCCGGCCACGAGACTTACCACAAGGTTTCGAACTTCGTCAGTCACGAAGTCTATTCGAGCAAACAGGCCGTGCTCGCGGAGAACGTCGCGCTCGAACACCACCTCAAGGATCGCGACAGCATCGCCGAACTGAAGGTCGCGAGCCTCATCTGTGCGCCCGTTTTGTTTGAAGAACAAGTGCTCGGCCTCGTCCACCTTTACCGCACGTCGCAGCACGCGGCCCTCAATCCGGACGATCTCGAATTCACGCTCGCCGTGGCGAGGCAACTCGGCACGGTCTGGCATCGACTCCGCAAACAGGCCACGCTTTCCGTCGAAGTGAAGAGCCTCAAGGCCCAACTCAAGATCGAGAGCGATCTCGTAGGCCACAGCACGGCCCTCACGCACGTGGAATCGCAAGTGCGGCTCGTGGCCGAGACGAAAGCCACGGTGTTGATTCGCGGCGAGAGCGGAGTGGGGAAGGAACTCGTCGCTCGTGCGCTGCACGATTCCAGCCCGCGCCGCGAACACCCGTTCATCACCCTCAACTGTGCGGCCCTGACCGAGACCTTGCTCGAAAGCGAACTCTTCGGCCACGAGAAGGGTTCGTTCACCGGTGCGACCGAACGCATGATCGGGAAGTTTGAAGCGGCCGACGCCGGCACGATCTTCCTCGACGAGATCGGCGAGATGTCCCTCTCCACGCAGGCGAAGTTCCTGCGCGTACTCGAAGGCCATCCGTTCGAACGCGTCGGTGGGAATACGCCGATCAAGGTGGATGTGCGCGTGGTCGCCGCCACGAATCGGCACCTCGAAGACGCGGTGCGGGCGGCCACGTTTCGCCGCGATCTCTTCTATCGGCTTCAAGTCGTGCAGATCGACGTGCCGCCGCTGCGGGATCGCCTCGACGACGTGCCCTTAATCGCGGAACACTTTCTCAAGCGGTTCGTGCGCGAGACGGGACGCAAGATTCGCGGCTTCACCGAACCCGCCATCCAGAAGCTCACGGCCTACCGCTGGCCCGGCAACGTCCGCGAATTGCGCAACGTCGTCGAGCGGGCGGTCGCACTCGGCACTGGCCCCGTACTCGATGCCGCCGACATCTGGCTTTCGGAAATCGACCTCGGCTCGCCATCGTCCGCGAGTTCCCGTGCGGTGATTTACAAGCCGGAGTCGCTCGAAGAGATGGAGAAGCGGCACATCCTCGACACGCTCCGCCACACCGATTGGAACAAGTCGCAAGCCGCCGCGATCCTCGGAATCGAACGCTCCACCCTCGACCGCAAGATCAAGGGTTACGCGCTCGTCCGCTGACGGTGCATTACAGGGTCAGGCTGCCACATTGCCACTTCGCCTCACACCGACTTTGGCAGCCTGACTCGTTTCGACCCTGATTTCATGGCGTTTGCGAAGAAATCTGTGAGTGTCCGAACCGGCCGGTTTTGAGCCGTTTATCCTATCGCCTGTTGGGAAGGGGACGGATCCGGGCTACGGCCTCCAAGAATCGTTGGCACACCCTGGGTGGACTGGCCGCTACCTCGCGCGGCAAAGCCTTCCAGAAGTGAGTGGGAAGTGGCGGAAGCTCGTCGTTCGCGGCGAGCCTCCGGCCCGCGTCGAGAATTCCTCCTGGCGTCCTTCGAACGGGATCGCTGGAAATCCTCATCCCCCTTCTCGCGGGAACTGCAGGTCTTCGGGAGCGATCTGACTCGCGGGGACCAAACGGTAGTGCTTTTCGTCGACGACGCGGATGTCCCCTTCGGATTCGGCCAACTCGAACATGACGATCGTATCTCCCGATTCGTCGCGAACGAATTGCACGGCGACCGGTCTCGGAACTAGTTGAGGAAACGACTTTCGACACAGTGCCAAGTCTTGCATTACTTGCACGACGCTGATCTGGTCGCTGCCACCTTTCGCTTGCACGGGAATCGCGAATTGGTGCCCGTTGTTGTCGACCGCCACGTAGAGTTCGTCGATCTCGATTTGCCCCATCTCGGGAACGCTCGTCCGCAGGTGGTTCTGTAGCGAATAGGCAGCCACTCGCAAGAACACGTCGATGAGTCGATTGTAGCGCACCTTAGCGAGGAGCGATTGCTCGTCGCCCTGGGCGTAGGCCGCCACAATTTCGGGCGTGGCGTCCGGTATCTTGATGCGCACCCGATTCGATGGGACGATCCGATTCAGCTTGCGCTGGATCATGCGATATCGGCTGCGACCTGCGAGTTCGATGACCCACGCATGCCCCTCAGCGACCGTCTTAAGGATTGAAACTGGCAGCGTTGCACGGAATCGGAAGCTGTAAATCAAGTCGCCGAGATTCTTGGGCAACTCAATTTTAAGGGCCTTGGCAGCGGCTTCGATTTCCGTCCGCTCGAACTCGAACGATCTCGAACCCGGCTCGTAGTGCGAGGCAAAGATGTGCGCGAGGATGCCGCCGTATCGGTTCTCCTTTTTGGGCTCATGAGAAGAGGGTTTTTTGGCCACTTGCAACTCCCGGCTTCCGAGGAATTTTTGCGACCGACTGCTTCGAAGGCGACTTCATTTCGAGGCCATCGGGATGGCCGAGCGGCACGAATTGGCCGATGGCTTTACCTTCGCCGAGTTTCTGGATGGTGAAGCCGCGTCGCAGGCAGGGAGCGAGGAGGCGGAGTACGTTTCGGCTGCGTGCGATTTCCGCAAGGAAGGTATCGCTGCGAACCCACGTCAGAGCGACACCCGTGCTGGCGATTGCCTTCTGCACGTCGATGAAACTGAATTTCGGTGCCGTAAGTCGGCCGTTCGCCTCGTCGAAACGATCGAGGAACAGTTTCTCGATCACGGGTGGAAAGTGCAAGATTTGCGGAATGCGTTTGAGGCTCCTCGGGCGTTCGGGCGGCAGGTGGAACTCGTCCCCGAGTTCGATCGCTCTTTTCGGTTTCACGGGGCGGATGCGTAGAGCGCGGAGAATTGCCGCACCGAGCGCGTGTGCCAGGGGCGGGCAGACGGCGTTGCCAATCTGACGGTAGCCGTGCCACTTGAGCGGATAGAATCCGAACCAGTCCGGGAATCCGTGCAGGCGAGCCGCTTCCCGAACGGTAATGCATCTGGGCTTGAACGGATGGATCGGGCGTGGAGCGGTGTACGAACCGTGCGACGAATCGGAACCGGCACGCAGGGTGGGGGCGATGCCTGCCGGATCGAGCTTGGGCAACTTGTGGCTCGGGACCATCGTGCCGCTGGGAGTCGCAGCGTATAAGGCGATCGCATGCGGCGCGTGCTTCACGCGCAAGCAACCCGTGCAGCGCGTGGAATCCCAAACCCGTGGATGGGAAAAATCTCCTGCATTGACCGCCCGACCTCGCATGATGCGGGCGTAGTCCGAAAGTGGCTCGCAATCGTAGAGCGCGTCGTTCGCTCGGAAGAGTTCCTCTCGCTCGTCGACTTTGGGCAGATCGGCAATCGCTTCCCAAACCGTCGGCGGGTCGAGCGCCTCTTGAATCGGCGGTCCCGGATAGACGATCTCGCTTCCGCAATCGCTCCGAATTCCCAGCACGATCAAACGCTTGCGCTTCTGCGGCACTCCGAACGCACTTGCGTCGAGTACGCGGACGGGTCGGGTGATCCGATAGCCGCTCGACTCGAATTGAGCCAGGGCATCGTCGAGAATCGCACGCGTCGATCCTGCCAACATGCCGGGCACGTTTTCCATCACGAACGCTTTCGGCCGAACCTCGCGGATGATCCGAACGAACTGGCCGACCAGAGTATTGCGCGGGTCGAGAGCGTCTCGCTGCCCCATCGTGCTAAAGCCCTGGCACGGCGGGCCGCCAAATACGAGATCGACTTCTCGGATCCCACCGAGAGAGCCGTAAATCTGCTCCAAAGTCAGGTCGGAGATGGAGCGGCAAAGCGTGGCACCGTACGGGAAATTGCGCTCGTGCGTCGCAGAGTGGTATCCATCGCGGTCGACCGCGAGCGCGATGTCGAAGCCAGCCTGCTCGAATCCGACCGACATCCCCCCCGCACCGCAGAAGAGATCGATGGCGATCGGCCTCCCGCGCGTCTGGCGTTTAGCTTCCATTCGTCGACGCTTCCTTTCGGCCCCTTCGGCAGAGATCGACCAAAGAACACGAACCGCATCGAGGAGTTCGCGGCAAGCAAATTGTACGTCCGTGGACTACCATGCCAATGTGCAATTCCTTCGACCTTCCCTGAGGAACCAAATCTGAGAGGAGTCGCTGCGCTCGATAGTGCTTCAATCCGGCCGGAATCGTCCCCATTCGCTCGGCGATCCGCTGCACGTTTACGTCTACGGGAAAGGCATCGACGTTCAAACTGTACATGAGGACGCACAAGGCCGATTTCGGACCCATTCCCGGTAGCCCGCGGACGAAGTCGAACGCACTTTGCTCGTCGAGCGACCTGATAAATTTCGCGACGCGGTTACCGCCGGCCGCAATCAAGGCGCGAGCCGTTTTTCGGATTTGCGGCGCGCGCTTTCCCGCCAGGCCACCGGCCCTGATGCAAGCGCGAATGTCGCGCACGGGAGCATTCGCAAGATCGGAGAGCTTCGGAAAAGTGGTCCACAAGTTTCGGTGCGTCGCACGATATTGGGCATCCGTCGTCTTAGCCGAGAGCAGGATGTAGAAGATCTCTTTCACGGGGTCGCGGAAGTTCCCCAAGTCGGGAACGCCGTACGCTTCCACCAAGCGGTCGGCGACGAGCGAAAGTGTCGCGGTCCACGGCGAAGTCCTTCGGGGGCGTTTGCCCAGAAGCCGAGCCGTGGTGGTCATTGCGACCCGCGTTGTAATTGAGGCAACCGATGGTGCCGTTGGCGATATTCTACTAAAACGTGTGCCCCAATCCTGGCAACCCGCGCCGACTTCGACCGCGGCGTGAACTAAACGCGTTCGATCAGCGATTGCGTCTTCACCACTGAGAACTCGTCCGGGAACGTGTGAAAGGCCGAGATGGAGAGGCACTTCGGCAACGCCTCCACGATCACGACGCCGAGCGGCGTGAGCCGGAAGCGGTTCTCCGGGCGAAAGTGATACAGCAAGCCCTTCCGTTCGCCTTCCCGAAGTAACTCGTCGTGAACTTGTTCGAACTGCTCGGCGGGCAGCGTCTCGACTTGCGTACTGACCTGGTAGCGGAGGCCTTCGGCGAGTTCGCAGCGGCCGCCTCGGGTGCCGCCGAACCGATGGGCGAGTCGCTTACCGCGGGAAGGAAGGAGTTGCTCGGAGGTCGCGGTCACTTCCGTGAGGCGTTGGGAATCGTGGGACCACTCGAGGACGTGGCCGGTGGAGGTGATGTGGACGTCGAGGCGGTAGCCGCACTTCTCGACTTTGCGGGAAGCGACGGTATCGAAGAGTTCGGGATGGAGGGGCCGATCGTAGAGGCGGAAGACGAGTTCCGCGACTCGGGGCCGGAGCAGGAGTAAGCCCATACGGGCAGTATAGGGCGAGGTTTGGGTTCGGTGCGGCGCAAAAAGTACGGGAGGCCGATGGGGCCTCCCGCGTGTGGTTATCGCTACCGAGTCCGCTGGCTCAGTCGCCAGTCTTGGGCTTCGGCTTCACTTCGGGCTTCACTTCCGGCTTCACTTCCGGCTTCGGCATCACGACGGGCGGTGGGGGAACCACCGAGCCACCGCTGCCGACGCATCCGGCGGGTACGCCGCAATGATCGCAGGCCGGGGCTGGCGTGCCGTGGCAGCTGCCCTTGCTCTTGTGGAGGCCGAGGAAGCCGCCGCCGCCGTTGCAGCCGTTCGAACTCCCGTTGCAGCCGCCCTTGTCCTTGTGGCCGAGGAACCCGCCCTTGGCCTTGCCGCTGCATCCCGAAGACGCCACCGCACCCGAACAGCCACCATCGCAGCCGCCCTTGTGCTTCCCGAACGAGGCGGTGTCCCCGGAGGGGAGCATCGCAGCCATCAACACCATGCTGTACATCGTAGTAGAACCTCCCGTGTGTGATGAACCGTCACCCTGAAACGATCTCTGGGGCATTTCAGTTTGGTAAGCTAGGCAAGCCTCGCAAACTGTGAAGGGAATTTAAGGCGATTCGCGGAGTGAGTCAACGGTAAAACTGCGTAGTTTGGCGAAGCGGGATGAGCTGAGACGGAACGACCGGAACTACTCCCTTCTCGAAGCTCAACGAGCCGCGCCAACAATTCGCCCGCGGTTCGCATTGAATCCCACAGAGAGCAACCGGTTTCGACGATCAGGGTCGTTCGGTTCGGATGCGACGAGCCTTCCGGCCACGCGAATCACGTCACGTGCCCGAACCCGTCGACCGCTCGGCAACCGGACAAAACCCGGCCCAGCTCCATCGGGTCGGGTATGGTAAAGAAACATGGGTTGTGTACCTGCGAGATTCGTCATGGATCGAGACGCTCCTTCCGCCGTCGATGTCGTTCCGCCCATCGAATGGCAAACGACGCGAAAGGTCGGACTGATCGGTTTGGGCCTTTGCGGGGCGGCGGCGGCACTGGGGCTCGTCGCCACCGCGATCGGCGACCCGCCCGCGATCCTGCACACGCTGCGGCTCCTCCTCGTCTTGGCCGGTGCCATCGCGTCGGGCCTGGCGATTTCCTTCCGTCCGGAACTCGCCAAAATCTGGCTCCTGGGTGCTGCGACGGCCCTGCTCGGCGTCTTCGGGACGCCGGCCCACTGGGATTCGTTCCAGATTCTGTTTCTGGTTCTCACGGGCGTCGCGCTCTTGCGGGCCGCGCTCGTCGTTGTTTCGCCGAGAGTTCGACTCGCCCTGATTTCCGCGTTCATTTTGCTCCACTTCTTCGGCATCTTGCTCGCCACCACCTCGCCGGGTCCGACGCCGTGGATGGTCGATCAACTTTACCGCCGACTCTACGAGCCGTACTTGCAGTTCGTTTACCTGCGAAACGCCTACCACTTCTACTCGCCGGAGCCCGGCCCCGCATCGATTATGGTCTGCCTGCTGAAGACCGAGGACGGTGAAGAAGTGAGTGCCGACGGAATTCGGCGCAAGAAGTACCGCATGGAATGGCAGATCACGCCGCGACGGCCCGAGCACGTGAAGGATCCGTTGGGCGTGACGTACTATCGCCGGCTCTCGCTCACCGATCAGATTTCGCGCGCCTACCCAGACCTCATGAACTCGGAGAGCTTCGAGAAGAGCGAGATTCGCACTCGCCGCTATCGCCTGGCGATACCCGGCAACGATCCCTACATCCCGATGCATCCCAACGAGCCGGACTACCTCGAGTACCGGCTCCCGGATCAACAAGTGAGCCGCTATCTGCTGCCGTCGTACGCGCAGCACATTCTGATGGACCTGCCGGAGAAGGATCGCACCAAGACGACCGTCAAGATCTACCGCATCGAGCACCGCACGCTCACGGTCGGAGCCTACATCGGAGTCTCGAATCCGGGCCACAAGCCCGGCGACCCGTACTACCCCACGACGTACTGGCCGTACTTCCTCGGTGAATTCGGGTTTGCGAAGGATCCGAGCGACCCGAACAAACTGAAAGTGGAACTGCTCGATCCGCAGGCCGAGATGCTCTATTGGTTGGTGCCGATCCTGGAGCGCCAGGGCGGGGGCGTTCCCGGCGACGCCAAGAAGAAAGATTACATCGACTTCATGTCCATTCACGCGGGTCACGAGTTCGATTGGAGCAAGCTGCGATGAGCATGACGCCCCCCGACGACCGGAAGTTCCTGCAGCGCTGGCGCGAGTTCTGGTTCGCTCCCGGCGACCCGACCACGCTCGGGTTCATCCGCATCGTCACCGGCATCCTCGTGTTCTACACGCACCTGGCCTACAGCCTGGACTTGCAGGAATTCTTCGGCAAATTCGGCTGGTACGGCACCGAGTACATCGAACGCGAACGCAAGGAATTCCCCTGGCACATCACCTCGTTCTGGAACTGGGATGAATCGGCGGACGCGCTCACTCGCGCCCCGGATTTCCCCCATCGCCGTCAGGCCGTGATCCAGTTCATCCGCGACCTTCCCGCCACCGCCGGGGAACGGAGCCGCTCGGTGAACTACTTGAAGCGGATTTCGGAGGAAGAGAATCACTACACGAGTCGCAACTCGCTCAACCTCGCGCTGCGGCTCTACGGCGTCGGCGAGAACCAGCGCGAACTGATGCTGACTACGGGCCTCGTGAAAGGCAAGCAGTGGTACGTCGTCGATCGCGGGGGTTTGGAATACCGCGACGAGCAGCCGGCCGATGCGAAGTCCGAGCCGATCTTCCCCGAGGCGCTGCTTCTGGCCTCGCCGGATATGCGAGCGAAGAATGCCGCCGATCTTCGGGCGGTGATAGCCGTGCTGCCGAAGAGCCCGCAAGACGCGCAGTACGTGATTGCACACCTCCTGGACATGGATCAGGCGCACCGGATCGCTTTCGTCGGCTTCCTGACGACCTTGCCCGACGACGAAGCCGAGCGAGCCCGGCTCATCGAGTACCTCGACTATTGGAACAACGATTCCCGCAAGATGAACCGCCGCGGGCACCCGATCGTCTCCGTCTGGTTCCACGTCACGAACCCCACGGAGATGGCGTTCGTTCACGGCACCGTGCTGTTCATCATCGCGCTCTTCACGGTGGGGTTCTGCACGCGAGTCACGTCGGTCCTCACGTGGATTGCCGTCCTGGGCTACATCCATCGCACGAACCAGATTCTGTTCGGCATGGACACGATGATGAACATCCTGCTCATCTACTTGATGATCGGGAACAGCGGTGCGGCGCTCTCGGTGGATCGGCTCATTGCCCGCTTCCGCGCCGCGCGAGCGAGCTTCCGCCGCACGGGAACTCTCGACGAACCGACGCGAGCCTTTCTGGACCGGGCACCGGCCTCCGCGGGAGCGAACTTCGGCATCCGCCTCATCCAGGTTCACTTCTGCTTCATCTACCTCGCCGCGGGCCTCTCCAAGCTCAAGGGGCCGGGATGGTGGAACGGCACCGCCTTTTGGGACGTGATGATCAACCCCGAATTCACCCTGATGAAGTATGCCTGGTTCGAAGAAATGGTGCGGGGGGTGGTTTCGATCAAGCCCGTCTATTACGGCATCACGATGCTCGGCGTCTGGTTCACGTGGGGCCTCGAGATCAGCTTCCCGTTCCTGGTCTGGACGCGGATGCGGCCGTTCATGCTCTGGATGGCCGTCATGCTCCACGCTGGCATCGGCGTGCTCATGGGGCTGAATCTGTTCGAACTGCTGATGCTGACGATGCTGCTCGTGTACTTCCCGCCGGGGGTGATTCGCGACCGCTTGCGCGGCCTGCCGAAGCTACCGCGGCTCGGCTATGGCTTCGATGCCACCAACGAGCAATCGGCCGCAGCCGCCGCCCGCGTGGCCGCATTCGATATCGATGGGCAGGTGAACTTCGAATCGGGGAAGAAGGCCGAGCCACCGACAGCCGCGACGCTCTTTTCGCAGTTGCGGCTCCTGAACGCCTTCAGCTTCCTCCTCTGGATTCCGGGACTCGGAACGATGATCGGGAGACGCTTCGCACCGGGGAGCGCTCACACTCCGAAATAGGACTCGTTCTCCTATTCTGATTCCATGAGCATCGAGTGGACGGACACCGATCCGAAGACGGGCGAGAAGCGTTACGTGTGCGCTGAGAAGTTCGCAAGGCAGTGGCGCTTCAAGGTGCGCTTCCGCCGGCGAACGGACTGGCAGCAAAACACGGCGGCCACCCGCGACATGCTGGAAACGCTGCTCGATGCGCTCGAACGCCGCTACCACCGGCGCGAAGGCGTCTCGGACGAAGACTTGGCGGACCTCAAGAAGGTGATCCGCACTTTCCGCGACCCGCCGGCCGAATCCGTCGGCATTTAGCTGCCGGTCAGAATTGCAATCTCACCAGCGAACAGCCTTGGTTTTGGCGAACCGGCGACGTGAGTCGCCGGGTTGCATCTCCAACCCGGCGA
>JAYTGN010000002.1:0-20024 GCA_043733485.1 Gemmataceae bacterium | reverse complement strand
GTGTACCATTCCGGGAGAATGTGGACGCCGAGGCCGGGGCTGATGAAGAACGAATCGCCGTTGCCGAGGGTCAAGGCCGTGTGTTGAAGCCGGACCCCGAAGCCGTACATGATCTCGAACAGGGCGCTGCCGCCATAGGCTTCGAGCCAGAGTGAGTCGTTCTCGCGCGACAACACCTTCACGGCCACGCGACCCACGGACGGCTGTCCGAGGGCGAGGCTCAACGCAACCCAATGCTGCTGGCCGCTGAGGTCACGTGGGGGAAGTTCCACGACTTCCACGACGCGAACCGGGACGCCGTAGGCTACGGGCGGTGCGGGCGGTTGCCCGGCGGTGATGGGTAAAGCGCTCGGTTGTCCCGACGCAGACGTGACCGGAAGTGGGGACGGCCATCCCCCGGTCGAAGTTTGCGCAAAGGCTCCCGAAGGGAGCAGCATGGCGAAGATCAGTGCGATGGAACGCATGGGGAGCCTCACTTGATCTCAAGCGTGTCCCTAAGTTCCGCGGCGAGATCGGACAGGTGTTTGGCCGAAACAGCACCGAGGGAATGCTTTGGAAATCGACTGAAATCGACCGATCGAATCTGATCCGGTAGGAGCAGCAAATCGGTGGACAGCCCCGACTCGATTGCGGGAACCCGAACCCCATAACGACGACGGGGATGTTTCGAGGCGTCGAGCGCGGGCACGATCGCGATCATCCACTCAAGCGAAATCGTGAAACCATCGGAGACCACCACCACGTGATGTGCCGGCGCATTCCCGACCGACGCCTCGACCCAAATGGATCTCGTAGATGTCACCCCGCTGCACGAGTTCTCCCCGTTCGGGATTTCAAGGCATTCCGCTGCGATGCTTCCTCGGTACGGATCATCCCGACGTCGGCCGACATCGCCTGCTGGCTCTCTTGCCGTCGAGCCTCTCGCTGAGCACGTATGTCGTTGAGGATCATCTCGGCCAGTAGGTAGCGATCCGAGTCGGGCAACTTGGCGATAGATGCTCGGAGTTCCTCGAATTCGGATAACATGGTTCGGGCTCCTGGTGTCCTACTTATCATACTCACACGTCGCGCTTGCCGAAGCCGAGGACGCCAACCGCGGCCGCCGTCGCGCTCAACGCCAGCGAGCCTAGCATCAGGTTCGTCAAAAGCCCCATGTTGTACTGGCCCATCAAGACGAACTTGAGGCGGCTCAATTCGCGATCCGGAGAAGGATACGCCTCGGGCAAGAGCGTGAGGAGGAAACCGGCTCCGTAGAGGACGAGCCAAAATACGGTGATGCCCAGAACCGTGCCGTTCGCCAACGCTCCGATGGTGACGCCCCACGAAACAATCGCGACGAGAACGGCACAGACAGTGAGAATGGCCACCAACCCGCCGACGAATGTGAGATCGGACTCGGCGTCCGATTTAAACAAGAGATACGTTGCCGCGAGGATGCCAACCGACAGTACGGCGAACGTGGAAACGACCACGACGAGGCGCGAGTGCCACTTTGCGAAAAAGTATTGGTGTCGGCTGATGCCGCGACTCAGAATGGAATCCGCGACGGTGCCCTTTTCCGCGCCGACCGCGGAGACGGCGAGCACGACGACCAGCGCCATCGAGCCGAGCACGAGAAGGCGGAAGAGGTCGCCGCACTGAGCCGCCGCGGATACGAACATCCCGGCTTCTTTGTGGATCCCCACGCGATACAGCAGAATGCCCCCGGTCGCGAGTACCGCCACGAACACCCACAACCGGTAAACCCAGCTGTGGAAGGTCTGCCGCAAATCGGTTTGCAGCACGGCCCAGTACGGCAAGAATTTGTTGAATTTCACCGTGACGACGGCGGGCTGGGCATCCATGTAGGAATTTCCATTTAGCGGTCGGTTTACCGGCCGTTCGCGAAACGGCGGGCAAGCCCGCCGCTAACTATCAGTCACGCTGCTTCGGCATCCTTGTACAATCGGGCGAAGCCGCGGTTCTCCTCGCGTTCCACCATGTCGAGATACGCCTGCTCCGTTTGCATTCCCACGCTGCGAACCGTGATGATCGTCACTTTGTTGTCGTTGAGAACGCCGAACAATTGTGCGAGCAGCGCGGAGTTGGGAATCTCATCGCCGAGTTTGATTTCGAGCCGACGCTGCCGAAGCAAAACTTGCTTAAATTCGTTGAGATTCCGCAACGCCGTTACGGCTTTGGTAATGGATTTCTGATCGCCGTCGAGGTCGAGTTCGTAGTGGTTCTTCTTGATGCGGCCCTTCAAATCCTGAAGCGTGCCGCTGAAGATCATTTGCCCTTTGTTCAACACCGCCGCATGATTGCAGACTTCGTCCACATCCGTCAGGTTGTGGCTCGAAAGTATCAGCGTCTTTTCGGCCGCCAGCGTCTTGATGAGTTCGAGCATGGAACGTCGGGCTTCGATATCCAATCCGTGCGTCGGTTCGTCCCAGATCAACAGTTCCGGTTCGTTGATGAGACTCGCGGCGACCGCGAGCCGGGCGGTCTGACCCGGAGTGAAGTGCGAGATCGATTCGCCGGAATGCGGAAGCAAACCGACGGCGCGAATCAGCGTGGCGAGCTTCGGCTTCCGCACGTTGGCCGTGAGGCCGAACAGCCTCGCAATGTAATCGAGATACGTGATGGGCGTCATGCCCTTGGGGAACTGCGGGTTCGTGGGAATGTAACCGATGCGGCGGCGAAGATCCGCGGAGTTGGGCGTCATCACGCGGCCGAAGGCCTTGGCCCAACCGGCCGTGGGCCTATGCAATCCGAGAATGAGCCTCAAAAACGTGGTCTTTCCGGCACCGTTGGGGCCGAGCAACCCGAGTACGCACCCCGGCTCGATCGTCAGGCTCACATTGTTGAGAGCGATCTGGCGGTTCTGATAAATCTTCGTGAGATGCTGCGTCTCGACAATCGATTCGGAAGCGTCGTCCGCCACGGGCTCATCCTCCCCGACCACGCCAATTACCGTGCGGCTATAACCGGGGGTACTTGCCGAGTCTACCCCATTCGTAGCATGAGTGGGCACTGTGCGGTGAGCAACTTACTGTGTTCCTCCCTTCGACAGTGTGCGTGCGTTCTCTCACCAATTGCTGGTGAAGATAGCCCATCCCCCGCTACACCCCGGAGAGACGAGGCCGATGGCCATGACTTTCACAGTCGAACATCGCGATGGGGCCGCTCGGGCCGGGCGGTTGGTCACGCCCCACGGCACGATCGAGACGCCCGTGTTCATGCCGGTGGGCACGCAAGCCACCGTGAAGGGCCTCACGCCCCAAATGCTCCGCGACGTCAACGCCAAGATCATTCTCGGCAACACCTACCACCTCGCCCTCCGGCCCGGCGACGAACTCATCGCCGAGTTCGGCGGGCTCCACAAGTTCATGGGCTGGGAACGGCCCATCCTCACGGACTCGGGCGGGTTCCAGGTCTTCAGCCTCGCCGCGCAGGTGAAGATCACGGACCACGGCGCGAAGTTCCGCAGCCACATCGATGGTTCGCCGTTGGAACTCACGCCCGAACGGGCGGTCGAGATTCAACAGAACCTCGGCTCGGACATCGCGATGGTGCTCGATGAATGCCCGCCAGCCGACGGCGGGCTCGACGTGATTCGAGCAGCCGTCACGCGGTCGATTCGCTGGGCGGAGCGCTGCAAGAAGCACCACACACGCGTGGATCAGGCTCTGTTCGCCATCGTGCAGGGTGGAACGAACCTGGCCTTGCGGGAAGAATGTGCCCGCGAGCTGACGGCGATGGACTTCCCCGGCTACGCCTTGGGAGGGTTTAGCGTCGGCGAAGGCCCCGAGGCGATGCACGCGGCGCTGCCGTTCTGTGCGCCGCTGCTTCCCGAGCAGAAGCCTCGCTACCTCATGGGCGTGGGCCGGCCCGAGGATTTGCTCGCCGGCGTCGCGGCGGGCATCGACATGTTCGATTGCGTGATGCCGACGCGCAACGGCCGCAACGCCCTCGCCTTCACGGCGAATGGGCCGATCCGCCTGCGAAACGCAATTCACCGGCGAGATGCGGCGCGGGTCGAGTCCGATTGCGGCTGTTACTGCTGTGCGAACTTCAGCCGGGCGTACCTGCACCACCTGTTCGCCGCGGAGGAAATGCTCGGGCCGACACTGCTGAGCATCCACAACCTCGCGTTCTACTTGCGGTTGATGCAGGACGCCCGGATCGCAATTACCGAGGGCCGTTTCGAGGCGTTCCGCGCGAGTGTACTTGCCCGTTACGAGCCGCATTCCTAGTATGACCGCTCGGATTTCGAGGTGGCACAGGCATTCTTGCCTGTGTTTCTGACGACACAGGCAAGAATGCCTGTGCCACAAAAGCGAATCCGAACGCGCCTTGAGACTCGACATGTACACTGCACTCTTTGCTGAAGATCCCGCACCGGCCGCTGGTGGCGGTTCGCCGTTCGCCAACCCGATGTTCTTGATGTTCGGGTTGATGCTGCTGTTCTGGGTGGTCGTGATCCTGCCCATGAGCCGGCGAACCCGCAAAGACCAAGAGAAACTGCTGTCGAGCATTTCCCGCGGCTCCAAGATTCTGACTTCGTCCGGCATCGTCGGCACGGTCGTCACCATCAAAGACGGCGAAGACGAAATCGTGATTCGCTCGGAAGATACGAAGCTTCGGATCAAGCGCAGCACGGTGAGCCAGGTCCTCGGCACGGATACGGCGGAAGCGGCCAAGAGTTAATACTGGCGAGCCGAGTCGCGTAAGCGACCGGGTGAAACGCCACACTACGACCCGGTCGCTCACGCGACTCGGCTCGCCCCGGATGGACTTGGAACTCCCTATGCAACGCAATTATCTTCGCGGGTTGCTGATCTGCCTGATTCCGTGCCTGGCGGCCGGCGTGTTCGCGTTCCAACCGGACAAGTACAAGCTCGGCATCGACCTCGCCGGCGGCACGATTCTCGTCTACGAGATCAACCTCGAACGCACCAAGCAGCTGAACGACGCCCGCAGGAAGGCGGACGACCCCGCCGCCAAGCAGCAGCAGGCGGCGAGTCTTGAAGGCCTCAGCAGCGAGGACATGCTCAAGCTCGCAACGCAGATCAAGCGCCGCATCGATCCCGCCGACTTGAAGAACGTCACAGTGCGGCCACTCGGCAGCACGCGCATCGAAATCATCATGCCCACCGGCGGCTCGTCGCAGGGCAATCGCGCGAATGTGACCTCCGAAGAAATCGAAGAAGTGAAGCGGCTCGTCTCGCAGATGGGCGTACTCGAGTTCCGCATCCTGGCCAACGAATCGGACGATGGCCCCGCCGTTCTCCGTGCCAGGGCCATCATCGACTCGGCTTCCCCCGAACAACTCGGCGAGTGGGCCGTTCGCGGTCTGGCCCCGCCCGCTCCCGAAGAGCCCTTCGATGTGAAGGCGGCTGGCGAGAAGAACGTCCCCGTTCGCTACTCCTGGGTCGAACTGAGCCGCGAGGAACGCAAGAACCTCGGGCTGAGCAACGAGTACGCGGAGCAGGCCCCCGGTCGGGACAAAAGTTGGCTTTATCCCGAAGCAGCAGCCGCCCGGAAAGGCAACAAGACGTTCTCGCACACCTCGCGGGATAAAGAGGGCAACCGCAGTTCCACCGCCCTCTACTTCAGCCGCGAGGTCAAGAACCCTGCCATCCTCTCGCAAGAGGCCCAGGATAAGGATCGCCTCGACAAGGACGGCAAGGGAGATCAGTTCAACCCGAAGAAGGTCGAGTACTACGTGCTCACCCGCGTGTCGAACGTCGACAACGTCAAAGTGGAAGGCGACGTCTCGCTCACGGCTTCCGCCGAGCCGGACAGCAATGGAAACCTCGTGGTCGGCTTCCGCTTCAACGGAGCCGGTGGCCGCGAGTTCGGCCGCATGACCGAACGCAACAAGCCGAGCGGTGCGACCATTCGCATGTTGTCGATCTTGCTCGACGATCGCATCATGTCCAACGCGACCATCAACTCGGTGATCGGTTCCGCAGGCCAAATCAGCGGCAACTTCGACAAGAAGCACGTCGATGAACTCGTTCAGATCCTTCGCAACGGTGCGTTGAACGCTCAGCTTCGCGAGAAGCCGGTGAGCGAAAACACCATCGGGCCAACCCTCGGTGCCGATACCGTTCGCAAGGGAACCGAAGCGGTCGGTGCCTCGTTCCTCGTCGTCATGATCTTCATGGTGATCTACTACCGGTTCGCCGGCATGGTCGCTTGCGTGGCCCTGTTGGCCAACCTGCTGCTTACGGTCGGCTTCATGGTCGCGGTCCACGCCGCGTTCACGCTGCCCGGTTTGGCCGGCGTCGTGCTCATGCTCGGTATGGCCGTCGATGCCAACGTGCTGATCTACGAGCGGCTCCGCGAAGAACGCAACAAGGGGGCGAACCTCGCCACCGCCATCCGCAACGGCTACGACCGCGCCTTCCCCACCATCATCGATACTCACCTCACGAGTATCTTCACCGCCATCGTGCTCTACACCTTCGGCAACGATCAGCTGAAGGGCTTCGCCATCAGCCTCACCGTCGGGCTCATCATCAGCCTGTTCACCTCGCTGTACATGACCCGCCTAATGTTCGACTTCTGGCAGCACAAGCGATGGCTCACCGAAATGAAGATGCTCCGCATCTTCGAGAAGCCTTCGTACAACCCGATGAAGTACCGCTTCCACTTCTTCACCGCGACGAGCATCCTCACGATCCTCGGCCTGTCGCTGTTCCTGCTTCGCGGCGAATCGGTGCTGAACGTCGACTTCCGCGGCGGCACCGTCTACGGCGCTCGGCTCAAGGACAACGAAGAACGCGCCCTCACCGCAACCGATAAGCCCGGCCTACGCGATCTCCTCTCCGACGAGAAGCAGCGCGATCGGCTCAAGGTCGAATCCGTGCGCTGGGTGAACCGCCCGGCCTCGGGCGACTTCAACGCCGTCGGCACTTACATCTACGAGATCGCCTACGCGGACAAGTCGAAGGCCACCGTGAGCCTCACCGAGAAGCCGGTTGGAACCGATGAAAAGCAGATGGAAGAGAACGTGAAAATGCGTGCCGGGCGCCTCCCAGATGCCTCCGTCGAGCAGATCTTCCTTTCGGGCGAAAGCTACTCGCAAGGCAAGAGCCGCTACTTCACCGTCCGCACCACGGAGCGACAACGCGACATCGTCCAGATCAGCCTCGACCGGTTGTTGAACGACGACAAGGTCGGCCCGCTGATGGACAAGACGACCATGACCATCGGTGCCGTGACTGGGCCGATCGTCGACCTCACCTTCGACAAGCCGACGTCGCCGAACTACACGAGGGATTTGCTCCATCGCGAGTTCGCCAGCGAGAATGCGATCGAAGGCGACTCTTCGTTCCTGCTGACCGGCGTCGGCGAACCCGATCAGGAAGGCCGCTTCAAGGCCATGAAACTCGACGTGTCGAAGAACCCGCGCTTCTCGGCATTGAACAAGCTCGCGCTCTCGGCCTCGGCCGGCGGCGTGGGCGGTTCCGCGGCAGCGGGTTCGGCTGCGGCGATTACCCTGGCCAAGTCGCTGGCCGAACCCGCCACGACCGCTCAGCTCGAATCGCTCCGCACCATCCTGCAGAAGACGGAACGCGAGTTCGGAAGCCGGCCCGTGCCCGAACGCCTCGAAGTCTTCGATAGCACGCTCGCCTCGGAGACTCGCACGAAGGCGTTCTACGCCATCATCGCGAGTTGGGTCGCGATCATGCTCTACCTCTGGTTCCGGTTCGGCAACTGGACCTTCGGCCTCGCCGCCGTCCTCTGCCTCGTTCACGATCTCTGCTTCACACTCGGGTGCATCGCGGCGTGCCACTTCCTCTTCGACACGCCCATCGGCTGGATTTTCCGACTCGAAGATTTCAAGATCGACCTCCCGGCCGTCGCCGCCTTGCTCACGCTCGTGGGTTACTCCGTGAGCGACACCATCGTGGTCTTCGACCGAATCCGGGAAGTCCGCGGCAAGAACCCAGCCCTCACGCCGCAGATGATTAACGACAGCGTGAACCAGACCCTGAGCCGAACCATCCTCGCGGCCACCACCGTCTTCCTCGTGAGCACCGTGCTCTACTGGTTCGGCGGCGAAGGCGTCCACCTCTTCGCATTCGTGATGGTCGTGGGCGTGCTGGTCGGCACCTACAGTTCCATCTTCGTGGCGGCCCCGCTCCTGCTGCTCTTCGGTGAAGGCAAGCACGCCGAGGTCCACGAGGAAGCGGCTCTCGCGCCGGAAGAAGAAGTGGTCGTCCAGGGATAAGCCACTGGGAGCGCGTTTTACCGCGAGCCGGAAGCGTCTGCTTCCGGCTCGTTGCTTTGATGGCGGAAAACCCTACCGCATCGCTGCGGGCTTCGGTACATTGAAGGCACTTGCCCACCTTTCGCTCCTCCCCGTTCGGAGATTCCCGCCATGATGACTCGCCGTGAGATGCTCCGCGCCGGAACCGCTGCGGCAGCGGCCATCGCCCTTCCCGGCCTCGCCGCCGCGGCGGAAGCCAAGGGCTTCGTACTGCCGAAGTTGCCTTACGCCACCGATGCCCTCGAACCGAGCATCGACGCCGAGACCATGACGATTCACCACACCAAGCACCATCAGGCGTACGTCGATAATTTGAACAAGGCCCTCGTCGGGCAGCCGGAGTGGTTATCGAAGCCGCTCGAGGAAGTGGTCGCGAATTACAAGAAGCTGCCGGCGGCGATTCAGCCCGCGGTGCGGAACAACGGCGGCGGGCACCTCAACCATTCGTGGTTCTGGCAGATGATGGCGAAGCCCGGCACCGGCGGCGAGCCGAAGGGCGAACTGCTCAAGGCGATCGACGACAGCTTCGGCGGCCTCGATGGGTTCAAGAAGGAATTCTCGGCGGCGGGGCTCTCGCAGTTCGGCAGCGGTTGGGCCTGGCTCGTGGTCGGGAAGGACAAGCCGCTCGCGGTGGCCAAGACGCCGAACCAGGACAGCCCGCTCATGGACGGCGGCAGGGTGCTGCTCGGCTGCGATGTCTGGGAACACGCCTACTACCTGAAGTACAAGAACCTGCGGGCGAAGTATCTGGAAGCGTGGTTCGCGGTCGTGAACTGGGACTTCGTCGCCGGAGTATTCGCGAAGAAGTGATCCCGCAGTCAAGAATTGGTCGCCGTTGCCGGCTGAGTTCCGTTCGCACTCGGAGGCGCGGCGAAATCCGCGCCGACGATCAACTCGACATCCAGCATCACTCGCGAATCGTCCGGCTGGAAGATGTAGGCGTGCCGCCCGGTTGGGGTCACGAGAATAAAATCGCGATCCTTCACGGGGATGCTTCGCCCATCGATGGTGCGGAGCACGAACGGTACGAATGGGACCGCGATGATTTGACGACGCAGTTCTTCCGCGGACATGCCGACCTCCTATTCCGATGCATTCATTGTAATTCGCCCGAGCGTCGATTCCACTCCTGAAAGTAGCGGCTACGCCGTCGCCGTCGCTGCCGCAATCGCGAGGCGGCAGCCGCTCTCGAATTCTTCCAAATCCACGAACTCCTTCACCGTGTGAATCTCGTTCTGGCCGGCCCCGAAGGTCACGGTCGGGATGCCGTGCTTCACCATCCAGTTCGCGTCGAGCCCGCCGTTGGTGATGCGTAGATTCGGCTCGCGACCGATGGCTTGTACAGCTTCCACGGCACGGCGAACCGCGGGAGAATCTTCCTTCATGCGGAACGGAACGTAGTCGAGGCGCGAGTTGAACTTCACCTTCGCCGAGCGGCCTTCGTGGTCCTTCACCCGACTCGCGGCGTTGGAGAAGGCTGTCTTGAACGCAGCCGTGATCTGCCGCACGAACTTCGCATCGTGGCTGCGGCTCTCGCCCTTCACGTGAACGAAATCGGTAACGACGTTGGTCGCGGCCCCGGCACTCTTGCCGTCGAGCGTGCCGACCAGGCCGATGTTGCTCGTGCCGAATTTTCCATCCTTCTCGACCTTGCCGAACCAGCCGCCCGCGAAGACTTCGGCCATCGCGAGAGCCAGCACCATCGTGGCCGAGATGCCCTTCTCCGGCGCGACCCCGGCGTGCGACGCCTTTCCTTGAATGTCCACCGTCCAGCGGTCGGCACCGATCGCGCCGATCATCACGTCCGCGGCCGAGCGGCCGTCGAAGTTGAAGCCCATCACGGGGCTGCCGAGATCCAAAGGGTTGAGGTGTTTCGCGCCGAAGAGGCCGCTCTCCTCGCGCACCGTGAAGAGCATGGTGATCGGCGGGTGCGGCAGCTTCTGAGCGATGAGTTCGGCCGCGAGCGTGGTGAGGACGGCGCAGCCGGTGCGGTTGTCGCCGCCGAGGGCCGCGTTCGCTTCGTTCACGATTCGCTTGCCTTGCAACTTCGGCTTCGCCCCGGCACAGAGCGGCACCGTGTCCATGTGGGTCATGAAGAGGATCGGCTTGGCGCTCTTCTTGCCGGTGCCGGGCAGCTTGACGATGAGGTTGCCGGTCTGCGTCGGTTCGGGGATGCGGGTGTTGACATCGTCGAAGCGAATCGCCGAGCCGGGCACGCCGACTTCTTTGAGCGTTTTCACGATCTCCTTGCCGATGGCGGCTTCCTCGCCGGTGATGCCTTCGACCGAGAGGAACCGCATGAGGCGACCAACGGCGGCGGGAACGTCGAGAGTGGGCATAATGTGAACCAGAGGGTGTGGCTGGGGCGATCAGTTAGCGGCCGGTTCACCGGCCGTCTGAAATAGCTGAAGTCCACGGCGGGCAAGCCCGCCGCTATATGATCACCGTAACCTCAGAAGCTTCCTGAGTCGTGTATCGAGCCGAGCCCAGACCTCGCCGGGTGGAAGTTCCACCTTCGTGTGGTGTTCCGGGAAGTGCGTCGGTTTGCCGTCCTCGCTCACCTGGGCGAAGCCCATGAGCGCTTCCATCCACGGGCCCTGGTCGGCTTCGAGCGGCATGCCGACGAGCCCGCAGATCAGGTACGCCGAGGTGCGGTGCAGGATCTCACCCTGAATCTCAACGACCACGCCGACCGGCACGGGTCGCAAACACTCCATGTTCAGCACGCGGCGCAGCACGAGGTTCGCCTGCGGGCCAATGTGCTTCCATGCGGTGGCGTAGCCGGCTTCCAACGCGAAGCGCAGCATCGACCCGGCGTAGAGCGTACCGTGGTGGTTCGCATCCGACGGCAGCACCAGCTTGTGGCTCGCGGTGGTCGTCATCCGTTCTACCGCGAAAGGCTTGGAAATAGCTGCTCCTTTAACTGCTGTCGAAACGCCGCTTCCGCGACGAATCCGCGCGAGCCCTTGCGGGTTAGCAGACAATCATACCGCTTTCGGCCCATCCAGTAAGCCGTGTGGAAGGAACGCTCGGGCTCCCAGCCCGGCGGCTCGACGGTGCCGATGAGTGCGAATTGCGGCTCGGCCTTCAGCGGTGGAAGTTCGACGCGCTGTAGCGGCTTGCCCGTTTCGTCGAACAGGCCGACCGCAACGTCGCCGCGGCCGCGATGGTACAAGTGCCACTGGAAGTGGATGCCTTCCTCGATGTTCAAGCCGCCCTTGAGGCTGTCGCCGCTCATCCAGGCGATGCGCGTCTCCGGTGGCGCGGTGGCTTCGACGTAATGCACGGCGTCCCAGAGCATCTTGGCGCGGGCCGCGAACTTCTCCTGACGCCCGACGTTGGAGATCGCGACGATGGCCAGCCCCGTGCAGACGCCGGCGAATGCGGCTTTCTTCCAAACCGTCAGCGGCACGGCCACGAGCGCGGTAAGTAGCAGCGCGAAGAGAATGTCCAGCCCCCAAACCGCGGGCATCGCGTACCGCCCGGCGAGCATGTTCATCGGCAGGTACACGACGATGCCGCCGAGCACCAGCAGGATGGCGGCGGCAAGCCCCCCCATGGCCATGGGGGGGCTTTGCGACTGCTTTTTCCACAGGCAAATTCCGGTCAGCCCCAGACCCGCCGCCATGAACTCCAGGCTCATCGTGCCCTTGAGTGCCTTCACGATTCGCAGGAACTGTTCGAGCGAGGCGGGCTGCGTCTCGTATTGGCCCGGATGCCAGTGCCGCTTGAAGTAGACGAAGTGAATCGCGGGCATGAGGAGCGTGACGCCCAAAGCCAGCGAGCGCCAGCCGTTCTGCTTCCACGCTTCGCGCAGGCTCACTCCGTCGGGCCACATCCGCAAGATGATCTGCGCGGGCACCAGTGCCGCGAAGGTGTTCTTGCAACCGAGCGCGACGAACACCGCGAGTACCGAAGCGAGTTCCCACTTCAGTGGTCGCGGCGAGGTCGCGGCCTTGCGGGCGGCAATCAATGCGAAGATTGCGTAGGGCATCGCCACGCCTTCCGCTAGCGTCAGGCTCGTCCAGACTTCGTTGCGGAACGGGTTCCACATGGCGAGCGCCCCGGCGAGGAGCGCGGCCACCGGATGCACCTTCAACTCGCGGAACAGCCAGAGCAGCATCGTGGCGGCGAGGCCGCACCAGATGAAGCGATAGAGCCGCCAGGTGAAAGCGTCGCCGCCGAAGAGGTTCGATTGAATCTGCCAGTGGACCCAGAGCGTGGGCCGGAACGGACCGAGGTGTTCGTAGTTCGACTCGACCTTCTCCCACCAGAGTTCGGCGTGCTCGGCCAGGCTCAGGCCGGACGCGGCGGGGTAGACGAGGTTGCCGTCATCGATGAAGTCGAAGGGCGTGGCGAGGGTGGGGAGGTAGAGTGCGGCCAGCAGCAGGCCGCCGGCCGGGATCCACCAGGGGAAGCGCGATTGTTCGGGCATGAGTCGCATCCGTGCGTTTCGAGTGCCGTCTTGTACCGCGCGGGCTTTCTCCGAGGGAAGTGCAGCTGCGTGCAATTCACGGTTTGCAGATTGGCTGCCCGATCTGGGGTCACATCCCCTTCGTCGCCTCGTTGAGCGGGTTGATGTAAGCCGTGGTCGCGATGCGGAAGATGGCGAAGATAATCATCAGAGCCACGAGGCCGCCGATGGCCCAGCCGGTGTACTGGGCCGCTTCCTTGAGCTTCCGCGAGCCTTCCTCCTGGTAGTTTTTTGCGAGCCGCTCCATCACCTCGCTCATCTCGCCGGATTCCTCAGCGACTACGACCATATCCTGGAAGTCGCTCGGGAATGGAGCGCCGCTGGCCGCGAGGGCCTCGTGAACTTCGGCACCTTTTTTCGCGACGGCCACGGCTCGCTCTTCGCCGCGCATGAAGGCACCGTTCGCGGTGGCGCGGAAGCTGTAGTGCATCACCTTCTCGGCCCGCATCGCGGCCTCGGTCGTCATGCGGAGCGCGATGCAGAAGCGGTGCAGGGCGAAGTTCAACAGCGCCGGCCCCCACGCGGGCACCCAGAGGATCGCGCCTTCAATGCGCGACCGCCACTGGACGTTGTTCGCGGAGAGCTTGAACATCAAAAGGATGCCTCCGACGATTGCGAAGGGCACGATCAGGACAATGAGTGCACCTCTGATTCCGGTGAGGCCGAGCCCAAGCGGGTCCATGGTGCTGCCGAGGAAGCCGAGTATGAGGATGAGGCCGGAGATAATGAGCACGGCGGCGACGAACTGAATGGCGGGGTAGGCCATCTGGCTGCGGAAATCGCGCTGCACCCTGAGCGAGGTTTCGTAGTAGTCCGCGAGTTCGCTGAAGGTGTCTTCGAGCCGACCGCTCTGCTCGCCGACGGCGACGAGTTCGACGAACAGTGGCGGGAAGACCGAGCGATGCGGTTCGAGGGCATCCTCGAGCGATTCGCCCTTGCCGAGTTTATCGGCGAGTTCGAGGGCCAGGCTCCGGAGAGCCCGCGGCCCCGACTTCCCCTGCTGGCGGAAGATCTTGATCGGGTCGAGCCCGGCCCCGAGGCTGTGCTTCAGCACGCGGCACCAAGCCACCAGCGCGGGCAACGGGCATTTCGACGACGAGAAAAACATGATAAGGGCTCGGGAAATTTCAGGGTTGAGTCCAGTCCTCGACATCGAGACCGGGCACCGCGAACAGATCGGAGTCCGCACTGACGACGGTACAATTTCCAATTTCAAAGGCGATCGCGGCAATCATGATGTCAATCTGCTGCATCGGTCGACCAATCCGCACGAGAAGGGCAGCCAATCGGCCGAACTCTTCCGCGGACGATTCGATGTAAGGCCAAACCCGCCAGGAAGGGACATTCTTTCGGAGTTGCTGGATGTTTCGATCTTTGGATGCGCTGTTTTCCGCTCCGAAGAAGAGTTCGCCCAGAACGGGAGTGCCGACCCCAATGACATTGCCCTTGGCGACCTCCGATCGCGCGCGTTCAAAAACGCCCTTGCGCCGATTCATGTAGTGCGCGGCAATGCCCGTATCGAGAAGGTAGCGCTTCATGGGGTCAGCTTCTCAATGTCCTTGGTCCACTCGTTCCAGTTGGCTAGTTCTTCGCATTTCTTCTCGGTTCGCTGCCTTCTCCATTCCTCGTCTTCTTCGGGCGTCATCCAGGGTTCAACCCGATCCATCTGAGCGAGCCGCTGACTGATGGCCTCGGGGCTGGAATCGTCATCTTCAGGTCGTGAAGGCGCGACCTCACCGTCGAGGGCCAGAACGATGCGAGTTCCATTGGCCCACCCCGTTACTGAATCAGGAACGATCATTCCGTCCAGGAACGTTCCTCGAATCGAACTCATTTCATCCTCCACCTTCAGGCGACCCCGATCCGTACACTTTATCACGCGGCCAAGCCACACTTCCGATATACCCGATTTGCGCCGCACCCGGAATCCCTTATGTCCGAACTTCCCGATTCTGGAACGCCACCCGCGTTGCCCTCCGCCGGTTATGATAGCCGGTATCTCGCGGGCATCGTCTGCTTCAACCGTGCCGAATACTTCGACGCCCACGAGGTGTGGGAAGCTCTCTGGATGGATTGCGAATCCGCGGACCGAAGATTCTTTCAATCCTTGATTCAGGCGGCGGTGTCGCTTTACCATTGGGGCAACGGCAACCGCACCGGCGCGGATCGCCTCTTCCACTCGGGCCAACGCTACATGGAACCCTACTACCCGAAATATCACGGGCTCGATGTCCCGGGTTTCTGGGCCGATGTGGAGCGAGTCTTCTCCGAGCCCGACTTCCGCCCGACCATCGTACTCGATCCGCCCCCGACCGAGGTTCACCATGAATGAAGACCAGGCCGCACTGGCCGCGTTCTCGGGGGAAGTGCGGCTCTTCCCGCTGCCGAACCTCGTGCTCTTCCCGCACGTCGTGCAAGGGTTGCACGTCTTCGAGCCCCGCTATCGGCAACTCCTCACCGATGCCATTGCCGGCGACCACCTCATCGGCCTCGTCATGCTACAGCCCGGCTGGGAAGAAGAATACGACTCGAAGCCGGACGTGGAGCCCGTGGCGTGCCTCGGCCGCATCGGCTGGCACGAACGACTGCCCGATGGCTGCTTCAACCTCCGCCTGCGCGGGATCGCACGCATCGGCCTCACCGAGGAACTGCCCACGGATCGGCTCTACCGCATGGCCCGCGCCGAACTCATTCCCGATGTCGTGCCGGACAACTTTCTCCGGTTGTCGACGCTCCGCCGGCAACTCGCGGAAACGGTCCTCCCGCGATTCGCTGGCGATAACGTCGCATTGAAGCAACTCGAAGAATTGTTCACGGGAGACGAACCGCTCGGCCACGTGTGCGACGTACTCTCTTATGCGCTGCCGCTGCCGATGGAAATGAAGCAAGCCTTGCTGACGGAACCGCACGTCGATCTGCGGGCCGAGATCATGGTCCAGGCGTTGAAGGTCTCGGCGGCTCGCGCCGACCGCACCTTCCCACCGTCGTTCAGCGCGAACTGATTGCCTACTTCGGGATTGCGTTCGCACGCTGTTCCCGCGACTCGTCCCGCGCGATGGCAATCCAGACGAACAGCACCGCGATCCACTGTACCAGTGGGACCGCGAGCGGCGCGATGCTCGCTTGATCCGCCTGCGGGTTGTTATGGAACCGCAGAAACGCCACCACAAACGCACCGATCCCAAACGCGCCTGCCCCAAGTGCGACGCCCGCAAGCCGACGGCTACGGGTCGGGTGCGTTCGCCGTCGCCAGACGATCACCGCGAGGAACAGGATCGGCCCGAGGGCGAATAGCAACAGCACAGGCGGCTCGGCCATGGAGACGACGAGGATCGCCTCGACGACCGCAGTGATGCCACAAGCCGCGAGGGCGCGTTTAGCAAATGGAGAAACAGCGGGGACAGTCATGCTATCCCTTCGAGAGGATGGCCGAGGACCGGATCGACCGATTGAAGAAAGACGATCCGTTCCGTGTCGTGAACGGTGTAAAGGACGCTCACGCGATCGACGAGTAACCGGAAGGCGGTCAGCTTCAGCCCGATATATCGGCGGAACGGATCCCCAGCCTCAACTGGGTCGTTCTCAAGTCGATCGAGAATCCTTCGAACCGTCCTGTCCCAATCTCTCAGTATACCGGCTGTCTTGGAATGCCGGTTCAAAGCCAGGAAGCGCGCTGTCACGAGCGGATTCATGCTGACGGAGTATCTCGGCGGATCACTCGGCATGGGCCTCTCCAAGGAGGCGCTCGAGATCCTCGATAACGACGTTGAACGAGACGGGATTGGCCATCGTGTCGATGAGAACCCGCTCTTCTTCCTTCATCTCTTTTTCAATCTCGATCAACTGCTCCAGGTACGGACCACCAGCCGAGATTCGCTTCTGAACGTCTTCGATGCTAAGCGGCTTGCCACCGGCCAGAAGCAATCCAATGGCATCCCGATCGAGAATGTGCTTCGTTCTGGCCTTCGCCAGTTCACGTTTGAGCAGGGCATTTTCGCGCTGCAATTCCTGCACCGCCGAGCCGTTCGATTGATAGTCCGTCACCATTCACCTCCGCTCGATTATACCCACATCATAACGCGATCTCAGTTCATTTTCATCGTCTCATCGAGCCGTACTCGGCGGTACGAACCTGCCGAGCACGGCGACCCAGCGCGCGATTGCTCGCTTTGCCGCGCTCAGTAGAAACAACGAGAAAAATCATGCCGTCCCTTCGAGTGGATGGCCGAGCACGGGATTGATGTCCTGCACGAATACGAGCAGTTCCGAGTCGTGCAGAGCGTAGAACACGCAGATGCGATTCACGAGTATCCGGTACCGCGTGAGCTTGAGGCGCGGGAGATGTAGGAGTGGGTCACCAGCTTCGGCAGGCCGCGTTTCGAGTCGGTCGAAGATGGTCCTCATCGTACTCGCCCATTCCTCCAGAAAGCCGCCGGCCTCCGCAAGTCGATTGAAGCGGAGAAGGCGATCGTGCATCAATTGGTTGGAACTGAGCATGAAGCGGGGCGATTCAGCGGGCATTTTTACCCGCCTCGAGCAATCGCTCGGCATCTTCGAGAACGGGACGCAAAGGAACGGGATTCGCCATGATCTCTCGGAACTCTTCCTCGGCATCGGCAATCTCGCGTTCGAACTCAATCCAGTGTTGCAGATTCGGCCCACCGGCCGCGATCTTGGCGCGAACGTCGTCGATGTCGAGCAGTTGGCCGTTCGTGAGCAGCGAGCGAATGGCGTCGCGTTGATGGAATTCGCGCGCCCGGGCCGCCGAGAGTTCACTGCGCAACCTGACGTTCTCGCGCTCGAGATCGTTAGTCGAAGACCCGTTCATTTCCGCACTCATGGTTTGCTCCTCGTCGATGGTGAATTGTACCTTGGAATTCGGGAATTGTCACGATGCCTGCCTCGGCGGCACGAAGCCGCCGAGTACCGCGACCCAGCGTGCGATCGACCACAAGAGCAGCACGCACACGCTCATCACCACGAAGACGGTGAGCCCGGCGTTCAGGTAGCCGCTCGCTTCGCCGCGCTCGATCGAAGCCGCGAATGGGCCGGTCACCATCTTCACCGCAGCCGTCAACGTTGTGCTGCACACGAACACCATCGGCACAATCGTGACCCACGCATACTTCCCACGACCATTGTTCACCAGCCACGTCGTGACCAATGCGAGCGCCAGCACGGCGAGAATCTGATTGGCGATGCCGAACATCGACCAGATGGTCATGATCGACCCGCCGCGAACGAGCAGCCCCCAACTCGCCGTGACGATGGCGCTGGCCAGGATCGCGCCGGGCAGCCAGTCGTTGCGCGCGAATGGTTTATACACGCGACCCACGGTTTCTTGGAGCAGGAACCGCGCGATGCGTGTGCCCGCGTCGATCGTTGTCAGGATGAAGAGCGCCTCGAACATGATCGCGAAGTGGTACCAATACTTGAGCAGCCAGTCGCCGGTGACGCCGAACCAGCGGAAGGCATCCGAGAAGATGACCGACATGCCGACGGCGAGGGTGACGGCCCCGCCGGTGCGGCCGCGAAGCGATTCTCCTCCGACCTGCTCCTCGACCTTGCCGAGGTCGAGGTGTTGTGGAGAATCGACGTTCGCGGCGTGGAGCGGGTCCGTTCCGTAGCGGTCGTTCACCTCCTTCAAGGGCTTCACATAATCGGAGGCTTTATCGATGGGCACGTTGATGTCGTAGTAGAGGTCCGAGGGCAGGCTCGCGGCGGCGATGAGGGCCACGGTGCCGACCAGGCCTTCAATGAGCATGGAGCCGTAGCCGATGGTGCGGATGTGGCTTTCCTTCTCGATCATCTTGGGCGTGGTGCCGCTGGAGACGAGCGAGTGGAAGCCGCTGATAGCACCGCACATGATGCAGATGAACACGAATGGGAAGATGCTGCCGGGGAAGGTGGGGCCGCCGTTGATGAACACTTCGTTGAGCATCGGGGCCTGGAGCGGCGGGTTCGCCACGCACACGCTGACGACGAGGAGCGCAATCGTGCCGATCTTGAGGAAGCTCGAAAGGTAATCGCGCGGCCCGAGCAGCAACCACACCGGCAACACAGCGGCGATGAACCCATAGCTAGTGAGGGCGAGGATGGTCTGATCGCGGGTGAGTGAGAAGTACGCACTGAGCGCCGACCGCGACACCGGTTCGCCAGCGACCACTGCAACGAGCGTGAGCGTGCCGCCGATGAGCGACGCTTCGACGACGCGGCCCGGCCGGATGCGGTACATCCACAACCCGGTGAACAGCGCAATCGGAATGGTGCAGGCAATGGTGAATGTTCCCCACGACGAACCGGGGACATCCTGCTTACATCCATCCGGTAGCACGATGAAATGTGTGCCTGGAACCCACTGAAATCCGTAGAAGCCTCCTCCATGTCCGTGAACGCTCAATGGTTCAAATGTCTTCGGATCCCGGATTGCTGTGTCCTGCTTGCCTCCAGGGCATTTGATTCGAAAGGGCTCTGATCTGATTGTTTCGGGGGCATTGGCCGAATACCGAACACGGCACCCAGCAGGAAACTCGACGTAAACATAGTCTTTGTCCGAGAACTTGTACAACGTGTATGCTTGCTGGAGTTCACCCGGCTCGGGGTTGACTTTCGCAATGGGTGTTTGAATTTGCATCCCTTCCGGTAGTTCCACCTCCTCGCCACCCAGTGCCTTCACTACGACAAAGCCCAAGCCCGCCAGCGCGATCACCACAATGAACAGAATCGCAATCGACGCAATCACCGCGGCCGGCATGCCCAACTCATGTCGGGCGATCTCGGCCAGCGACTTTCCCTCGCGGCGAACGCTCGCCGCCAGCACCAGCATGTCTTGCACCGCGCCGGCGAGGCAGACGCCGACCACGAGCCACACCAGTCCGGGCATATAGCCATATTGGATGGCGAGCACCGGGCCGATGAGCGGTCCGGCCCCGGAGATCGCCGCGAAGTGGTGGCCGAAGAGAACCCACTTGTTCGTCGGGTGGTAGTTCTGGCCGTCGTTGAGGCGGTGGGCCGGCGTGATGCGCGAATCGTCCAGGCACGCGACCTTCACCGCCAGGAACTTTGAATAGAACCGGTAGGCGATGGCGAGGCAGCAGAGCACGACGATCATCACCGGCATGGCGTGCAGGATGAGCCGGCCGGAGATTGGGTCGTGGTGGTAGATCGAAACGGCGAAGAGGTTCATGGTGAAAGGGTACCACGTGAGGCGGGAACCGGCGAGCCGAGCGGCGTGAGCCGCCGGGTGATGGACTCAACCCGGCGGCTCACCAACCCGGCGGCTCACGC
>JAYTGN010000001.1:0-2997 GCA_043733485.1 Gemmataceae bacterium | reverse complement strand
GCGGTTGTCACCAAACGATTGGGCCGAAAACGCTCCCCAGCCCAGTCGAACCACCGGGCCGAGCGACGTGCTCGACGCACCAGAAACGGATCGGGCATCGGCGTCGGACGCGACTTCAGGATAGCCGACCAGTTCCCGGCACGCTGGGCCAGCACGATGCTGGAAGGGAAATGAACCAGGCGCTGAAGTGCCTCCACAAATGGTCCGCGAACGTCGCATACTCCGGCACGATTCGCGTCGGCGACACCAATTTCAACAGCCGCAGTTCGAAGCTGCGTTGTGAGTCGATGGCATACGCTGTGGAGCGACCGCCGACCCACACGTGGAGCCAGGCGGGTTGCCCTCCGATTCGCCACCCCGTTTCGTCCGCCGCGAGCTGCTTCAACTGCTTCAAGTCGTCGATCAGGAGTTGGTAGTCGGGTTCGAGCTTGGCTGCGGTGCGGAGGCCGATCTGGCAACTGGCACCGCGCGTGAGTTTGATTCCGAAGAACGAGTCGAAGACCAGAACGACCTTGCCGTGCGACAGTCCCATTCGCGTGTGGAGGTCGACGGCTGCGGCCTGGGCGTTCGCGCCGAGTTGACTGGCGGCGGCTCCGAGCGCGTCCGAGGTTTGCAGTTCGTGGCGACCTTGAACGGGCTCGCCGCAGGTGATGCAGCGGCCGAGGTGGACGGTGAACTAGCGGTGGATCGGGGTGCGGGGAATTTCGGTTTGGAACTGTTCGGCGGTGCCGGTTTCGACGACCGTTCCACGGCAGTGCGGGCAGGCGTCAGGGAGATTCGCGTCGTGGCACTCGTGAATTTGGTCGGGGGGCGGCGGCGGTCGGTGGCCGTGGGTGCCGTGTTGGTCGCCGGCTTTGCGGCCGGGCGTTTTGGGCTCGGCTTTGGGCGGACCTTTGCGGAACAGCGCGGCCTGACGCTTCCCGGCGCGGAGCGCGTCGTTGAGCTTCCGGCTCAGTTCGGCGTTCTGGCCTTCGGGTGCGGCGACTCGCTGAGCGAGTTCGCGGCAAATGGGACACGCGGATACGTCCATAACCCGATACTACCAACTCGAGGCGGGTTCAGCTGCGCCAGTTTGGGGATGGGGCGCTAAACAGGGTGTGCAGCTGAAATGTTGGTGGATATTTCGGCCTCGGGACGCGAGGATGGTTGTGCGACCGAAATTCCTCCCGGCAAGGAGCCCGTCATGACCCCGCGCACGTCCGCCGAAGCCCCCGCGACCCCGAAGCCCGAGCCCAAACCCGACGCCCAAGACCTCCGCAAACTCGTCCTCGAAGCCGTCGCCGCCGACCTCGACGAACTCGCCACCCTGATTGCCGGCACCACCGACGCCACCATCCTCGGCGACAACGAGTTCGCCATCCGCGACATTGTTCACCGCGTCGGAGCCAAGGCCATCGAGACCGCCCTTCGGGAGCGGAAAAAGGGGGGGGACATCGGTTCGAGCATGACCTGCCCGACCTGCAAGGAATCGGCGGAGTTCAAGGTCTGGCGCGACAAGGGCATCACGACGCTGCTCGGCGACATCCGTGTGGACCGCGCGTACGACCACTGCGTGAAGTGCGGTCGCGGAATCTTCCCGCGGGATGCGACGTTGAATCTGGGACCGTGTCGTTTGAGCCCGGGCGCGGCGTGGGTGTCGGCGTTGGCGGGCGGGTTGGGGAGCTTCGCCGAAGCGGCCCAGAAGACGCTGTCGGAGATGTGCGGTTTGAAGCTGAGCGCGTCGACGGTGCAACGCGTGACCGAACGGATCGGCACGTTGGTGGGCGAGAAACTGGCCGCCGGCGTCACGTTCGGCGAGGCGAAGGACTGGGCGTGGTCGAAGGACGAAGACGGCAAGACCTTCGCGTGCGTGTCGGCGGACCTCACCGGCGTGGGAATGCAGGGGCCGAAGGGCGCGAAGGCCGACGGCCGCATGGCCGCGGTGGGCATGGTGTGGAACCCGGGCGTCGACGGCCAGGTGCGCTACGTCTGCGGCATGACCGGCGGGCTCGCGGCGCTCGGCGAACCGCTGCGCCGTCAGGCGGCCCAAGTCGGCTTCGACCGCGCCGAGCGGTGGATCGCGATCTCCGACGGCGGTTCGGGACTCGAAGACTGGCTGCGGGTGAACTTCCCGCGGGTGGACGACGTGATCCTCGACTTCTTCCACGCGGCGGAGTACCTGTGCGACTGGTCGAAGGCATTGCACCCGGACGAAGCGGAGGAGGATGAGCAACTCGCCTTCCTCCGAGGCTTTCGGTTCGGGCAGATGCTCGTCGAGAAACGTCTCCGCTTGTGTGCCCATGTCGCGGTTGATGTCTTCGAGCACGGCGACCGAAAGCTTCTGGCCGAAGATCGCCTCGAACTGTTTCGCCCCGACGCCGAAGGCTTTTTCGACGCAGAACAGTTGCGTGAATTCTTGGAGCCGATACGAGGCGCGGCTGTCGGGCAGGTTGAGTCGCGTGTCGATGGGCCGCAGTTCGATCTTCTGGTTCGGGCCGCGTGAGTAGACAAAGGCGTGGAAGCCATGCCGCCCGAAGATGGTGCGGATCGAACGCGCTTGCGGCTTCTCGCTCCGGTGCAGGATTGTGCTTTCGGCGGTCTCCACTGTCGGTCCGAGATCGCCGTTGCCTCGAACGTTCAGGAAGAGATCGGTGGTGGTTTGACCCATCGCGAGGAGTCGTTTGAGGAGTCCGCGTTCGAAGGTATCGAGTGTGGTCCCGTTGTGGGCAGCCTGGCGAGCGAAGTCACGCAGATCGGGCGGCAGCGTGGCGATCGGATCGGTCTTGTCGGGCTGGGGAGAAGTGGCGAGAATCATCCGACGGCCTCCATGCAGTGGGTTTTGAGCACCGCATGCTTCAGAGGCCGTCTTTTCGTGAAGGGCAACCGCGAACCGCTGGAAACAACGCGCCGGAAACGCGGTTAGGCGAGCGGCAGGTCTTGATTTACCTGCCGTTCGGTTTGATCGTGATATCGTACTTGCGAAGCGACGGCGAGCGCTCCATCCGCGCCTCGTACGGC